>NZ_CP108538.1:2463076-2770961 GCF_035994185.1 Streptomyces sp. NBC_01217 | reverse complement strand
GGCATGGGCCACGTCCACGCGGAAGCCGTCCACGCCCTGGTCCAGCCAGAACCGCAGCACGTCGGCGAAGTCCGAACGCACCTGAGGATTGCGCCAGTTGAGGTCCGGCTGTTCGGGGGCGTGCAGATGGAGGTACCAGTCGCCGTCGGCGGTACGGGTCCAGGCCGGGCCCCCGAACGCCGACTGCCAGTCGTTCGGGGGCGACACGCCGTCCGGCCCCTGCCCGCGGCGGAACAGATAGCGGTCGCGGGCCGCGCAGCCCGGTCCCCCCGACAGCGCCTCCCGGAACCACGGGTGCGCGTCGGAGGTGTGGTTGGGGACCAGGTCGACGATGACCTTCAGGCCGAGCCCGTGGGCCCGCCGGGTGAGCGCGCCGAAGTCGTCGAGCGTGCCGAGGTCCGGCGCGATGCCCGTGTGGTCGGCGATGTCGTAGCCGCCGTCGGCCAGGGGAGAGGGATAGCAGGGGGTGATCCATACGGCGTCGGCGCCCAGGTCCCCGATGTGACCGAGGCGTTCGGTCACGCCGGGGAGGTCCCCGGTCCCGTCGCCGTTCGAGTCGGCGAAGGACCGGGGGTAGACCTCGTAACAGACGGCGTCCCGCCACCAGGTCATGCGCCGCTTCCTTCGGCGAGGGCGCAGGCAGGCCCCTGGAGAGGGGCGGGCCGCGCGGGAATTGTGACCCGCTGCTGTGTGCCGGTCCCGGCCGCGAGCGTCGCCGCCCGGGCCACGGCCACGGCGGTCAGTCCCGAGTGGGCATCCGCGACCGGCGCGCCGCCGCCGCGGGCGCTGTGCAGCAGATCGGCGACGGCGGCCCGCACGCTCTGCGCGTACACATACGGCTTGCGCATCTCGCCGCCGAGGTCGATCACGGCCTCGACGCGGTGCGGGACCGTGCGTTCCACACCCCGGCCGCGGGCGGGCCGGGTATCGCCCGCATCGCGGTGCACGGTGACCGTGATGCGCTCGCCGCCGTGCGGCCGGGCTCCCGGAACGTTCAGCAACTCGCCGAATCGGCCCGGGAGTTGCTCCCAGCGCTCGGCCTCCTGATCGCCGACCCAGGCCGTGATGGTGGCGTACGTCGGGATCCACCCGGTGATACGGGTCTCGGCGAAGCCGTGGTCCAGGCGCATCAGCTGGCGTTCGCAGCGGTGGGCGTGGGTGAAGGAGTGCAGATGGGTGGCGAGCACTCCGCCCGGGTGCACGGCGTCCGCGATCACCATGTCGACGGGTCCGCCCGGACGGCGTACCGCCGTCGCGCGGACCGATTCGGGCTCGCTGCCCAGCAGTGCACGGGCCGCGTCGAAGAAGTGGACGCCGTGCTCGACGAAGATGCCGCCGCTGTGCTCCGGGTCCCAGAACCAGTGGTCGGGGCCGAGGTCCTGGTCGGCCGCGTCGTTCTCGAACAGGAAGCGGCGCGGCGCATCCAACAGCCCCTCGGCGATGAGCCGTTGTACAACGCGCAGCACCGGGTTGTAGCGCAGGACATGGTCGACGACGAGCGTGCCGGCCGAGCGGTCCGCCTCGTCGCGCACCCGGGCGGCGTCCTCGGTGGTGGTGGCGAGCGGCTTCTCGCAGAAGACGTGCCTGCCCGCGCGCAGGGCGGCGACGGCCATCTCCGCATGGGTGGCCGGCGGGGTGGCGAGAGCGACGATGTCCACGCCCTCGGCGTCGAGCAGGGCGTCGAGCCCGTCCAGGGCGACGACACCGTGACGGTCGCCGAGCGGCTTCGCGCGCGAGGGCTCGGGATCGGCGACGGCGGCGATGTGCAGACCGGGCAGGCCGGCCACGGCGTCCAGGACGTACGCCCCGAACGATCCGCAGCCGACCAGCCCGAGGCCGAGGGACGGCACCGTCACGAGGTGCGCTCCAGCAGGGCGACCCCGATGTGGGCGTCGGCCATGCCGTAGAAGACGTACAGCTTGCCGTCGACCTCCTCGATGGCCGTGGGGAAGACGACGTTCGGGACGGTGCCGGAGCGCTCCTCCTCCGTCTCGGGTGCCATCAGCGGCTGGTCGGAGCGTGCGATGACCCTCGACGGGTCGGCCGGGTCGAGGATCATCGCCCCGGCGGCGTAGGACACCTTCTGGTTCTGCACGAAGGGGTCCTCGATCGAGCCGGAGACGCCGTGGTGGATGAGCAGCCAGCCCTCCTCGACACGGATCGGCGCCGGGCCTCCGCCGATCTTCAGGGCCTCCCAGGAGTACTCGGAGAGGGCCACCAGACGGTGCTGACGCGGGCGGGTGAGGGCGCGGATGTCCTGCTCCACCTCGGCGACCGGGACGTACGAGATCCAGATTCCGGGCCGCTCGTCGGTCACTCCCGCCGGGAGGTGGACGCCCTCGCCGGGGCGGAACCAGCCGAGGTCCCACATGGGGCGGTGCAGCATCGCGTACGCCATCTCGCCGTCCGGGCCCGGGACCGGCTCGGGGAAGTGGACGACGTCCTTGTTCGGGAAGAGGTTCAGATCGGTGTCGAGGTCCGGCTGGTAGGCGAACTGGACCGGGCCGAGACGCGTCCAGTCCGTGAGGTTGTCGGAGACGGCGAGCGCCGGCTTGGGACCGAGCGGGCCGTAGGCGACGTACGACATGACGTGCTTGCCGAGGGAGGGGATCCAGGTGACGCGGGGGTCCTCGACACCGGCGTTGTTCTTGCCGCGCTCCCAGCCCTCGTCGGGGGCGAGCACCACGCCGCGGCGCTCGACGCCGGAGGGGACACCGTCGGTGAAGGTGACTTCGGCGAGACCGACGCGGGAGACGTTGCCGTCGGCGACCAGGCGCGGCAGCAGGTGCAGCGTGCCGTCGGGGGTGCGGCCGGAGGCCGGGTTGAGGACGCCCTCGACCTCGTCGGCCTCACCGGGCAGCGGTGACATCACGACGCCCTTGCGGACCAGTCGGAAGGGGATGTGCGTGGGGGTGGAGGTGCTCATGCGGGGTTCAGCCCTTTGTTCCGGAGTCGATGTCGGTGGAGGTGAAGTGGCGCTGGAAGAGGAGGAACAGGGCCACGGCGGGGGCGGCCAGCACACAGGCACCGGCCATCAGCGCGCCGGTCGGATTGGAGACCGTGCCCTGGAGGTTGGAGAGGAAGCCGGCCAGGGAGACGGCCAGCGGCTGCATGTCGGCGTTCTTGGTGACCAGGAAGGGCCAGAGGAATTCGTTCCACGGACCGATGAAGGTCAGCAGGACGCCGCTCAGCAGCGCGGGCCGGGCCATGGGGACGGCGATCCGCGTGAGGATCGTCAGTTCGCCCGCTCCGTCGATGCGGGCCGCCTCGAAGAGCGAGGCGGGCATCTGGAGGAAGAACTGGCGGAAGAGGAAGACCGCGGTCGAGTTGATCGCGAACGGCAGGATCATGCCGAGGTAGTTGTCGCCGAGGCCGTAGTCGCGGACGACCAGGACGTACAGCGGCAGCATCAGCAGTTGGAACGGGATCATCTGGACCAGCAGCAGGGTGGCGAAGACGGTGCCGCGGCCGCGGAAGTGCAGCTGGGCGAGGGCGTATCCGGTGAGCAGCCCGAAGACCAGGGTGCACAGAAGTACGCCGCCGGTCATGATGCCCGAGTTCAGCAGTGAACGGCCCAGCGAGATGGCGCCGTTGATCGCCGCGTAGTTTCCGCCGGTGACGTCGGCGGGGACGGCGGAGGAGAGGGCGCCGGTGGTGGTGGCCCGGAGCGACCCGACCACCATGTAGTAGAAGGGGAAGAGGAAGGCGAGGGCACCGGCCAGGAGGACCAGGAGCCGGACCCTGCGGCCCAGCCGGTTGTGCGCCCGCGGGGGCGTGGTGGCGGCAGTTGTGCTCATGGTGTCAGTTGCCCCTCTCGGTGAGCCTGCGGGCGAGCAGGGAGACGGCGAGCACGAAGGCCACCAGTACGACGCCGAGCGCGGCGGCGAAGTCGGGGTGCCCCTGCTCGATGCCCTTCTGGTACATGAGCAGCACCGGGGAGGCGGAGGCATGGTCGGGGCCGCCCCCGCCGGTCAGCAGATAGGGCTCGCTGAAGAGGTTCGCGCCGGTGATGACCGCGTAGATGACGACCAGGGTGGTCGCGGGGCGGACACCCGGCACGGTGACGGAGAAGAACTGGCGGATGCGGCCCGCCCCGTCGACGGACGCGGCCTCGTACAGCTCCCTGCCGACGTTCTGCAGTGCGGCGAGGTACAGCATCACGAAGAAGCCGAGCTGCTTCCAGGTGACGAAGAAGGCGATCACCGGCATCGCGAGCGTCGAGTTGACCAGCCAGGACGGATCGGGGGCGAGGTCGCCCAGCAGGTTGTTGACCAGTCCGCTGCCGCCGAACAGGAACTGCCAGACCGCGACCAGGGCCACGCTCGCGGTGACGTACGGAACGTAGTAGGCGGCCCGGAAGAAGGACCGGAACGGCAGCTTGGCATTGAGCGCCGAGGCGAGGACCAGGGATAGGCCCACGGTCAGCGGCACATTGATGACCAGGAAGACCAGGATGTTGAGGAAGGCCTGGCCCACCACCGGATCCGTGAACACCGCCCGGTAGTTGTCCAGTCCCACCCAGGGGGTGTCGGCGTCGGCGCCGGGGGCGGTGAAGTAGAAGCGGTGGAAGGAGATCCACACCGTGTAGACGAGGGGAACCGCGAAGACGGCGAGTACGAACACCACGTAAGGGGTGACGAAGAGCGCGCCTATGCGCGAAGTGCCGCGCCGGGCGGGGGCCTTGGCTTGGAGAAGGTTCATGGCGGGCCTCAGTACTCGGCGAGGATCTTGGTGATCCTGACGTCGGCATCGTGCAGGGCGGCTGCGGTGGACTGACGGCCGAAGATCACCGATCGCGTCCAGGCGTCGCGGAACGCCTGCCACATGTCGATCGATCCGGGCACGTTGGGGACCTCGACGACGCGCTCCGCCTGGTCGGCGAAGGCCTTGTAGGACGGGTTCTCGGCGAAGAAGCCGGGATACGTGGAGACCAGGTGCTCGCGCATCGGCATCTGGCCGGTGACGGCGAGGAACCTGCCGTCCTGTTCCTTCGACGTGGCGAACTTCAGCACGTCCCAGGCGGTGGCCCGGTTCTTGCAGGAGCTGTACATCCCGATGGACTTCTCGTCGCCGAAGGTGTGGATCTCGCTCGCGGGCCTGCCGTCGGAGGTCGGGACCGGGACGACTCCCCAGTCCAGGCTGTCCTTGTAGGCCGCGACGGCCCAGGGGCCGACCGTCGACATCGCGGTCTTCTGCTCACCGAGCGCGTCGCCCGGGTAGGACTCCTGCGGGGCGAGCTTCTCCGCGTACATCTGCCGCCAGAAGGCGGCCACCCGGCGGCCCGCCGCCGTGTCGAACTGCGGCTTGCCGTCCTCGACCAGCTGCTTGCCGCCGCTCTCGGCGATGAAGGCCGGGTAGAAGTCGAACCAGGACTGGAAGAACTCACTGCTCGGCGCGGGCCAGATCGCGGCCTCGGCGGCGCCGCTCCTGACGATCTTCCGGGAGGTCTCCAGGAATTCGTCGTACGTGGTGAGCCGGGGGTGCTCCGGGTCGAGCCCGGCCTTCTTGAAGATCTTCTTGTTGTAGAGGATCATCCCCGGATTGCTCTTCCACGGCATCTGGTAGTACGAGCCGTCCGCGGAGCGGTACTGGGCGGCCAGCGGACCGGTGCGCCCCTCGATGTACTTCGCGCCGTCGGGGAAGTCGCTCAGCGGGACCAGTCCGGCCTGCTTCTCGAACTGCGGGACGGCCGCGGGTGAGGTGTTGAACACCAGACAGGCGGTGCTGCCTGCGATGATCGAGGCGCTGATCGCCTCCTCGGAGGTCTTGCCCGCCGGAATGCTCTGCGCTGTGATCCTCTGATCGGGGTGCTGCCGGTTCCAGTCGGCGACCATCTTTTCGCCCCACTCGACCTCTTGGGCGTTGTTGGACAGCCAGACGGTGATCGGTCCGCGCGATGCGGCGGCGGTGACCGCATCGGGCCCCGACCGGGCGCAGGCCGTTGCCGTGGCCGACAACGCGAGTACGAGCAGCGCGTAGGCCGTTCTCCTCAGCATGAGTGTCTCCGAACTCTGCGCGCCCGGCTTCGTTGCCGGGCGGATACCCCGCCACTTCTCGGGCGGCCCGCTCGCGACTAGTACTCCAGCCGTAGATCGTGATCTTCATGTCTGATTCGCGGCTTGTCGTCGGTAATGGCTGGCTTGGGCTCGGGCCTGGTGGCGGCGTCGCCAGGCGGACCAGGCGAGCCGGTGGGCTACCTCGCGCACGGGCCGGACGACCAAGGTGATGAACAGTCGCTGGATCTCGTTGCAGGTGAGCGGGATAAGTCCGTCAGGTGCGGGGCGCCGGGCGTGTTCGTCGGCGCGGACAACGGCGAGGAAGGCGTGAGCGAGCATGGCCAGGGTGACCCAGCGGGACCAGGAGGTGTAGCGGCGGACTTGGTGCTCGTCGAGTCCGGCCAGGCCCTTTCCGGACTGGAAGGTCTCCTCCACCCGCCACCTTGATCCAGCGACGCGGACCAGGGTGTTCAGGGGCGCCGGGTCGGGTGAGAAGCAGCGGTAGTAGGCGAGTTCACCGGTGGTGCGGTTGCGGCGGATCAGCAGCTGGCGGCTGCCGGGGCGGGGTTCGGCCAGGTCGATGACGACCCAGTCGTAGAAGCGGTGTCCCTTGGCGCCGGCCCCTGCCGACAGCTTCTGCCAGGCCCGCTTCGGCACCCTCGCGGCCAAGGCATCCGCGCGGAACCTCCCGGCACCGGTGGTGACTTCGTGAGAGCAAGCGACCGCAAGCACGTAGCCGGTGCCGCGCTCTTCAAGCGCGGACCGCAGCTTCGGGTTGCCGCCGTAGACCTCGTCCCCCGCGACCCAGCCCACGCGGTGCCCGGCGTCGAGGAACCGGTCGATCATGCGGGCGGCCAGCTCCGGCTTGGTCGCGAAGACGGTGTCCTCGCCCAGGCCAGCGGCCCGGCAGCGGTCCGGATCCGCAGTCCAAGAGCGCGGGATGTACAGCTCACGGTCCACCGCCGCGTGCCCGCGGCGGCCCGCATAGACGAGGTAGACCGCGACCTGCGCGTTTTCGATTCTCCCGGCAGTGCCGGTGTACTGGCGCTGGACACCGACGGTGTGCGTGCCCTTCTTCACGTCCCCGGTCTCGTCGACCACCAGCACCGCATCCTCATCGTGCAGATGATCCAGCACGTACTCACGCACGTCATCACGTACGCGGTCGGCATCCCACCTGGCCCGGCCGAGCAAGTGCTGCATGCCGTCTGGACTCGCCTCCCCGGCCCACTCGGCGATCGACCAGCAGTTCTTGCGCGGCAGGTCCGACAGCAGCCCCAGCACCAAGTCCCGTACCCGGAGCCGGGGTTCAACCCGAGCAAACCGGCCCGCTATCCGGCCCATCAGGGCCTCGAACGTCTCCTGCCAGCGGGCAGGGTCTACGCTGTGGCTCGCGGCCACCGCACTATCTTGAAGAGTCCACACACCTCACCAAGATCACGCGGTGGCTGTCCTGTTCCCGCGACGAACGACGAGAGCACGGAGTCCTGCTGGTACTGGGGCCCTAAACCCGATGGATCCCGAGCCGAAGATTGCCGGACACCGGCAATGTGCAGAGGTCCGCCGCGCATGCATGCTGATGTCTGCCAACAGAAACGGGGACGTCAGTGGAAGCAACCACAGCCCGCAGCGTGGCGCGTGCACGCATGGGATCGGGTCTGGTAGTGACGGTCCTCCTGCTGCCCTTCGGCGGCTACGGGTTGGCCAGGGCGGGGATAGTCCCCGACGGCGCACCGATCGTGCTCGGCCTGCTGTCCGCGATCGCCGGCTTCATCCTCCTGACCGCAATGTGCGAGGAGAAAGCACCGTTCCGGCACTCATCGTCGCACCTGACTGCGCACACCCTGACCGGCGAACGGTCCGTCGACCTCAACCGGATCACCACCGTCCGGCTGCTGACGACCTTCTCGTACGGCAGCGTGTACCGGACCTTGTTGGTGCGCGACGCCCACGGTGTGCGCCTGGGTATCACGACCGAGAGAAGCCGCAGGAAGCTGCGCCGAGCGATCGAGAAGGCAGACGCGAACGCCGCGCGAGGTGTCCCCAGGCCCCGTGTGAGCCGTGCGGCCCGGGCACATCTGGGCCTTGCCCCAGGGCGAGGGCTCGTCGGCCACACGGTTCTCGCCTTTCTGCTTCTGACGGTGTCCGGGAGCCTGTACGTGGTTGCTGTACTCCGACTCGGCGGGCAGTAAGCCTTCCCCGTAATGACTGATGAGGCCGCCACAGCCACTACCACGACGACCTAACTCCTGATCACGATCTACGGCTGGAGTACTAGTCGCGCGGTGCGGGACCGATCGAGCCTCGTGGCAGGAATTCGGCGGGCGGCAGCTCCACATCGGGGGCGCTGCCGTCGGCGATCACCGCGTCGAGCGCGCGGGCGGCCGCCGCTCCCCAGCCCTGGGCGTCCACGCGGGCGGAGGTCAGGGGAGGGTGGGTGTACTGGGCCAGCATGGTGTCGTCGTAGCCGACGATGGAGAGCCGGCCGGGGACCGGCACGCCCAGCTCCTGGGCGACGGCCAGACCGGCGGTGGCCGCCAGGTCGTTGCCGTAGACGATCGCGGTGGGCGGTGTGTCGAGGGCCAGCAGCTCGCGGGTGGCCGCGGCGCCGCCCTCGGCGGTGAAGCCGCCGGGACGCAACGGGCCCTCGGGCAGGCCGAGTTCGCGCAGGGTGTCCGCCCAGGCGGCGCGGCGGTGCTGTGCGTGCCGGAACTCCTGGGGACCTTCCACGTGCGCGATGCGGCGGTGGCCCAGCTCGGCCAGGCGGCGGATCGCGGCGACGAACGCGGGCCGGTCGTCGAGCGTGACCGCGCACGGCCCGTCGACCCAGTCGCGGCGGCCCACCGCGACGGCGGGCAGACAGAGTGCGGTGAGCAGGGCGGGACGCGGATCGTCCTGGCGGATGTCGGTCAGCAGTACGCCGTCGACGCGCCGGTCGGCCGAGAGGCGCTCGTACACATCGCGCTCCTGGTCGGCCGGGGTGACGTGCAGGACGAGGCCGTCGCCGCGCTCGGCGAGTACGGACTCCACACCTGCGATGAAGGCCGGGAAGAAGGGGTCCGCGCCGATGAGTCCCGGCTCGCGGGTCACCACAAGACCGAGAGCCCCCGCCTTGCCGAGCGACAGCGCCCGCGCCGGCCGGCTGGGCGTCCACCCGAGCTCCTCGGCGGCGGCCAGGATGCGCGCCTTGGTCTCCTTGGCGAGACCGGGCCGGTCGTTGAGCGCGAAGGACACCGAGCTACGGGAGACGCCTGCGCGTCGCGCCACATCAGCGATGGTGGGCCGCTGCCTCATGACGCCTCCTTCGGATCCAGTCTCGTCTAAACCGGTTTAAGTGATCCGGCGAGCGTCACTAAACCGGTTTGAATGAGGGAAGTCAATACCTCTGGCATCACTCGGGCGGGCGGGTTGTCCGGCCTCGGGACGGTGATGCCGGAGGTGTGGGC
The DNA here is from genome assembly GCF_035994185.1 of Streptomyces sp. NBC_01217. Lineage (NCBI taxonomy): Bacteria > Bacillati > Actinomycetota > Actinomycetes > Kitasatosporales > Streptomycetaceae > Streptomyces > Streptomyces sp. NBC_01217. Next base: position 2,761,519 of record NZ_CP108538.1, on the reverse strand, counting down.
GGGCGTCTGTGGGGGGATGTCAGCGGGTCTGCGCCGAGCAGGAGCTATGAATCACACCGCGACGGCGCACCGCGAGGGGTGGCCGCTCGGCGCAAAGGCGCCGCGAGCCCGTGACGCGGCTCACCGGCACGCCGTCGCGTTTCACACCGCGGTGCTCGCCCGCACCGAGCACTCGCACCGCCACACCGCTCACCCGCGCTGCCGGCCCGCACCGATCACCCGCGCCGCCAGCCCTCACCGCTCACTCGCACAGCCCGCCCCCCCACCGCGTAATCACACCGCGATGTACGTAACCGGCTCGCTCCCCGCCACCGCCTCCGCGCGCCCCAGCTTCACCAGCCGCCGCAGATGCGCCTCCGCCTCCGAAACGGCGATGTTCCGCGAGCCGTGCGGGATCTGCTCCCAGGGCCGGTTCCACTCCATCCGCTCGGCCAGCTCCCACGGCGTGAGCGGGGCGGCCAGCAGGCCGAGCAGCCCGGTCAGCCGCTCCTCGTGATGGTCCAGGAGTTGCTGCACGCGCGCCGCGGCATCCGTGAACGCGTGCTGATGGGCGGGCAGCACCTCGGCGACCCCGAGCCTGCCGATGCGCTCCAGGGAGTCGAGGTAGTCCCCGAGAGGGTCGGTCACGGTCGCGTCGTCCGGGTCCTCGTACAACCCGATGTGCGGACTGATCCCCGGCAGCAGATGATCCCCGGAGAAGAGCCGTCCCCGGCCGGGCAGATTCCCCGGATGCTCCTCCTCCAGATGCAGGCAGACATGGCCGGGCGTGTGCCCCGGCGTCCAGATGGCCCGCAGCCTGCGGCCCGCCAGGCCGAGGAGCTCACCGGGCACGATCTCCCGGTCCGGAAGCGCGGCCCGCAGCCCGGGCAGGGTACGCATCCGGCCACCTCTCGCCGCGGCGGCGGCCCGCAGCGGCGCGAGATGTTCCTCGGGTGCGCCGACCGCGGTGAGCTTCGCCGAGAGATACGTCAGCCAGGTGCCCGGCCCGGACTCACGGGTCCGGCGCACGATCGCGGTGTCCGCCGCATGCATGGCGATCCAGGCACCGGACGCCTCGCGCACCTGCCCGGAGAGACCGTGGTGGTCGGGATGGTGGTGGGTGATGACCACACCGTGGATGTCGCCGACACCCACCCCGACGGCGGCGAGCCCGTCGACGAGCGTGTCCCACGCCTCCGGATCGTCCCAGCCCGTGTCGATCAGGACCGGTCCGCGATCGGTGTCGAGGACATGCACAAGGGTGTGGCCGAGCGGATTGTCCGGGATGGGGACCTTGATGCTGTGCACGCCCCCGCCGTGGTCGGTCACCTGTGTCATGGGCTCCCCATTTCTCGCTCCGAGTCATGGCCGGCGCACCGGGCGCACGACTGTGCGGTGCACCGCGCCCACTGTAACGAGAACTTGTTTCAGTAGTAGCCCCAGTCGACCATCTGTCAAGTGCGCCTGAGGAGCCAGGCGTTCACCCCGAATGCGCGGACCCGGCACAGGCGCCGGTCGTCAGCCGCCGGCCCACCCACGAGAGATCGCGCATCACGACCACCTGCCTCGGCACCTTTCTGCCCTCTCACCTCTCGGGGCCCGCCGCACAGGCCAACGGCGGTGCGATCGTCTGGGCATCCGCGCCCTCGCCGACCCACAGCCAGATGAACAGCGCGGCGGTCGCCTCCACCAGCCCCGCCCGTTCGAGTCCGCCCCCGGCCACCGGCTCGCAGCCCACGTCCCGCACCAGCTCGCGTACGAGCGCGAGTGCTGCCTCGTCGTCCCCGCAGACCGGAACGGCGAGGGGGCGTCCGTCGAAGACGGGCGGGTTCATGCGCCACACGTTCTCGTGGCAGAGGTTGAACGCCTTGACGACATGGGCGCCGGGTGCTGCCGCGGCCAGTCGTCGCGCCGCCGAGATGCCGTTGTCCGTCAGCAGACGGAAGCCGGGCCCGACCGGATTGGAGCAGTCGAGCAACACCTTCCCGTTCAGGGCCGCGCGCAGCCTCTCCGCCACATCCTCCCCCGCGCCGTACGGCAGCGCGGCGAGTACCACTTCACCGAACTCGGCCGCCGCGTGCAGACTCCCGTGCCGCACGCCGCCCCCGATGCGAGCCGCGAGCTGCTGTGCCTTGTTTTCGTCCCGTCTCCCCACGACCACCTCGTGCCCTGCCCGCGCCCAGTGCGTGGCGAGCGCGTCCGCCATGTTGCCCGTTCCCAGCACGCCGATCTTCATCGAACGCCCCTCTCCGCATCTGTTCCTGCTGATTCGGGACGACACGAGATCCTGTCTGACAAAGGTTCTCGGAGCCAGAGTCCGCGATCGAGTCCCTGACGAGGCCCTGCGAGCGGCCGGTCACGGACCGGTTGCGAGAGCCGAACAGTCTTTAGCCGTGTCCTCGATCCGCTCGCATTGGGTTGGGTCAGACGTTTGTGAGCCGGATTCGCGAGCAACCGTGGCGCACTCGTTCATCTTCTGGACACCTTGAGTGCTCCTGCAATACACCCACGATTCTCATGGGCTCCTCATGTGCGGTTGATTGCGTCTCTTCTGGCCGGCTGGTCCGGACCGTACGACGAGGAGGCGTAGGTGTCACGAGCCGCAGGGGCAGAAGAGGACGGGCAGCCGCTGCATGTGGCCAGCAGGCTGCATGCGTTCAACCGGTTCGAGTTGAAGTATCTGGTGCCGGTCGAGCAGGCCGCGGAGATCCGGGATGAGCTGGGTGAGCGGATGGACCGTGATCTCAACAGCCCGGTGGGCGGCTACGGCGTGTGGAGCTTGTACTACGACACTCCACAGCTGCGGTTCTACTGGGAGAAGATCGAGGGGCTGAAGTTCCGCCGCAAGCTGCGGATCCGTCACTACGGAGATCTCGACGGGGTCACCGACGAGTCGCCGGTGTGCGTGGAGATCAAGCAGCGCGTCAACCGGGTCACGCAGAAGCGGCGGATCACCCTGCCGTACGGAGTGGCGCGGCGCCTGTGCGACGGCCGCGAGATGGTCGACCACAGTGCGAAGGAGAGCGCCTTCATCCAGGAAGTGCTTGACCTGATTGTACGGCTGAATCTGCAGCCCACCGCGATCACCGGCTACCAGCGTGAGGCTCTGGTGGGCCGGAACGCCGACACCGGTCTGCGGGTCACCTTCGACCGGCGCGTACGCGGCCGGGACCGGGACCTCCACTTCGGCACGCCCACCCCGGAGAACCGGTTCACCATCCCGCCGCACATGTCGGTGATGGAGATCAAGGTGAACGAGCGCACCCCGCACTGGATCACCGATCTGACGGCCCGACGCAACCTCAACCTGGTCCGGATCTCCAAGTACGTCCAGTCCGTCGAGGCGTTCGGCCTCGCGCCGCGCTCGGTCTTCCACATCAATGAGGCGGACTTCCCGCCGCCTTCCCCCGTCGAGCAGCAGTCGCACACGCTGCTGAAAGCAGGAGCACAGTGAATTTCGATCTGCAGGAACTCAGCGGGACGTTCAGCGTCGCCGACGTCGTGTTGGCGATGGCGCTGTCGTTCATCCTGAGCGCGGTGATCGGCTACACCTACCGGTACACGCACCGCAACGTGTCCTACAGCCAGTCCTACGTCCAGACCCTCGTGATCGTCGGCATGGTCGTCGCGCTGATCATGCTGGTGGTCGGCTCCAACCTGGCACGGGCGTTCTCCCTGGTCGGTGCGTTGTCGGTGGTCCGGTTCCGTAACGCGGTCAAGGAGACCCGGGACGTCGGCTTCATCTTCCTGACCATGGCGATCGGCATGGCCTGCGGTGCCCGCTTCTACACGCTGGCCGTGGCCGGCGCCATCGTGGTGTGCGTCGTCATCCTGGTCATGTTCAAGTTCAACTGGTTCGCCCTGAACGTGCAGCGGCAGGTCGTCAAGGTTCAGGTCCCGCCGGGCGAGGACTACGGCCCGGCGATCAGCGACGTCCTGATCAAGTACACGACTGAGTACGAGCTGGTGAGCACCGAGACGATCCGCGGCGGCGCGTTGACCGAGGTGTTCTACACCGTGCGGATGAAGAAGGGCGCCGAGCCCGGTGATCTGGTGTCGGCGCTGCAGGAGCGTACGTCCGGGCAGCGGGTGACGGTCCTGACCGGTTACGACACCACGGACCTGTGATGACCGGCGACAAGCGGGACCCGGTGGTGCCGGTACGCAAACGGCGGGTGAAGGACCGGCTGCCGGTGCGGCTGCGCCACCACTGGAAGCCGGCCGGGGCGCTGTGCGCGGGACTCGCGGTGGCGGTCTACTTCTTCGGCGACGCCCGCGTGTCGCCGTACGTGACCTCCTCCTCACGGGTGGAGGCCGACGCCATCACACAGAACATCGAAGGCACTGTCGACCTCTACGACGCGTCGGTGTCCCACTCGATCCAGCTCACCTACGAGCAGACCGACTTCGACAAGATGATGAAGGAGTTCAAGGACGAGGGCACGAAGGACTACATCTCGGCCGATCTGACGATCGACGGCGTCCATCTCGAGGACGTCGGGATCCGTCTCAAGGGGAACTCCACCCTGTCGTCCCTGCGGGGCAACGGCAAGGGCATGCCCGGTGGCGGCCGGAACATGCCCGGCAACGCCGGTGGCCAGCAGGGCGGCCCGCCCGGCGCCGATCAGGGCGCGGGCGGGGGCCGGGACCGCGGCCAGAACACCGGCGGCGGTCCCGGCACCATCGAGCAGCAGCCCGGCCAGAAGACCGAGAACGGTGCGACCGGCGGCCCTCCCGCCGCCACCGCAGGCCAGGACGGTACGGCCGGGGCTCCCGCGGGCGGGCAGAAAGGCACGGGTGGGGCTGCGACCGGAGGTCAGGACAGCACCGGAGGTGCCGCCGGAGGTCAGGGCGGTACGGGCGGGGCTGCCGGTGGTAGTCAGGGCAACGCAGTCGGGGGACCCGGCGGGATGGTTCAGTACGACCTGTCCGCGAAGAAGCCCGAGGAACTGCCCTGGCTGATCAAGATCGACGAGTACATCGAAGGACGCGCCTACCAGGGCGAGCGGGAGATCTCGCTGCGCCCGGGCGCCGACGAGCAGGTGCCGTTGAACGAGGCGCTGTCGCTGTCGCTGACCAAGTCCTCCGGACAGCCTGCCGAGGCGTACAGCTTCAGCTTGGTGCAGGTGAACAACCGGCCCGCGGTTTCCCGTCTGATGGTCGACAACCCGGACACCGAGTACGCCGAGGCCATCGGCGACGGCAACGGGATGCTGTACAAAGCGCGGGCCGGCGGAAGTTTTGAGTACCGCGGGGATGACCCGTCCGACTACGAGACGTCCTTCCGCCAGCTCAACAAGGTCGGCAGCCAGGACCTGGAACCGCTCATGAAGTTGATCAAATGGACGGACAAGGCTTCCGATAAGGAGTTCGAGGAGGAACTGCACAAGTACGTCGACGTCGACTCGCTCGCCACGTACATCGCCACGCAGAACCTCCTGCTCAACTTCGACGACATCTCCGGTCCCGGTAAGAACTACATGCTCTATTACGACCTGGACACCAAGAAGTTCTCCGTCCTGGGGTGGGACTACAACCTCACCTTCTCCGGAGACGCCACCGCCGGCCCGGACGACAAAATAGGCATGGGCGGCGGCCGCGGGCAGGGAGGAGAAGGGCAGAACGGCGAAGGCGCCCCTGAAGGTATGCCCCAGATGCCGGAGGGAATGCCGGAGGGAATGCCGGAGGGAATGCCGGAGGGAATGCCGGAGGGAATGCCGGAGGGAATGCCGGAGGGAATGCCAGGTGGCGGGAACGGCGAAGAGGGCCGGGGTGGCTTCATGAGCGGGAACGGCCTGAAGGACCGGTTCCTGGAGTCCGACGCCTTCGACGCGGTCTACAAGGCGGCGTACAAGAAGGTCTACGCCAAAACCTTCGCCTCCGGTACGGCGGCCAAGGCTCTGGACACCATCGCGGACCAGGCCCGTGAGGCGGCCGGCTCTTCCAAGGAGCTGGACGCCGCCGTGGAGAAGCTGCGCACCACGGTGACCGAGCGCACCACGGCGCTTGCAAAGAACAAACAGGTCGCCGGATGATCCCGGAGCCCGGGACGCCCCCCGTCCCGGGCTCCGGGATCTCTCACAGCCGGTGCCGCTACTCTCGCGCGGCACCGCCTTCTACCCCAGTGAGCCGCACATGTCCCGCCTCGCCTCCGGGCCCGCTTCGGCCCGGTCCACCATCCTCGTGGTCGAGGACGACCCTAGTATCCGCACCCTGCTCACCACCGCCCTGAGGGCCGCCGGGTACGCCGTCGTCCTGGCCGTCACCGGCCAGGAGGCCATGTTCAGGGCAGGCGACCGGCAACCCAACCTGATCATCATGGACGTGATGCTGCCCGACGCCGACGGCTTCGACCTCACCCGGCAGCTGCGCGCCGAGGGAGTGTACACACCGGTGCTGTTCCTCACCGCGCGCACCGAGGTCGAGGACCGCATCATCGGCCTCAGCTCCGGCGGTGACGACTACGTCACCAAACCCTTCCATGTCCAAGAAGTGCTGTTGCGCATCCGAGCGATCCTGCGCCGCGCCGCAGCCCCGGCAGCTCCGGCCCGCACCCGGCCTCCCCTGCGCTATGCCGATCTCGTCCTCGACGAGGACGCTCACACCGTCCACCGCGCCGGCCGGCCGCTGCAACTGTCGCCGACCGAGTTCCGGCTGCTGGCCTGCCTGATGGCGCAGGCCGACCGGGTGCTCGACAAGGGCGAGATCCTGCAGGAGGTGTGGCAGTACGACTTCGCCGGCGACACCCGGATCGTCGATACGTACATCAAGAACCTGCGCCGTAAGGTCGACGCCACCTCACCCGCCCTGATCCATACCGTCCGGGGCGTCGGCTACTGCCTGCGCCTGACCAACAGCGGCAGCACCGAAACACCTCGCTCATGAGGAACCTCGCCAGCCCCCCGCGCTCGCTGCGCACCCGGCTCGTGCTCATAGCCACTGTCCTGGCGACCTGCGCCGTGCTGCTGTGCCAGACCGCCGGACTGACCGTGCTGCGCTCCTGGCTCACCGACCAGGTCGACGACCGGCTCACCGGCTTCCGGCCGCCAACCCGCCTCTACGAGGACATCGCCGACAACGGCCGGCTGCCCAGGCCCAAGGGCGACGATGCCCTGCCCTCGGACTACCGCGTCTACTTCTACGACTCCGACGGACGCCTGCTGGACGACTCCCTGGGCCTCACCGACGACCGAGGGCCGCGCCTCCCCACCCACGCCGCCGAGCTGGGCCTGCGCAACGACGAGCTCGCCACTGTCGAGGCCCGCGACGGCGGAGGCAGCTGGCGCATCGTCACCGACTCCGGACCCGACGGCATGCGGGCCGTGGTCTCCCTGCCTCTGGACACCGTCGACGGCGCGACCACCAAGCTGCTGTGGTTCAGCGCGTTCCTCGGCCTGGTCGTCGCCGCCGGGGTCGCCGTGCTCGGCAACGCCGCCGTACGCCTGGGCCTGCGGCCCCTCTCCCGCGTCGAGGGCACCGCCCAGCAGATCACCGACGGGGCTCTCGACCTACGCGTCCCCGACACCGACCCCGCCACCGAGGTGGGCCGGCTGGGACAGGCCCTCAACACCATGCTCGACCGGCTGCGCACGGCTCTGCACCGCACCGCCGCCTCGGAGCGGCAGATGCGCCGGTTCATGGCAGACGCCGGACACGAACTGCGCACCCCGCTCACCGCCATCCAGGGATTCGCCGAACTCCTCCACGACGACCCCCGCATGCCCGCCGAGCGGCGCACCGAGGCCCACGCGCTGATCGCCGCCAACGCCAACCGCATGAGCCGCCTGGTCGACGATCTCTTCCTGCTCGCCAAACTCGGTTACGCACCCGGGCCCCATCCCGAACCCGTGGACCTGCTCTCCCTGGCCGCCGACAGCATCACCAGCACCGCTGTACGCCACCCCACACGCACCATCACCCTCGAACCGCTCCGCACCGGCTCCGCCGACACCAGAGGCCAGGAACTCGACGTCGTCGAGGCCGTCGGCGACGCCCACCAGCTCGCCCAAGTCGTGACCAACCTGCTGGACAACGCCTGCGCCCACACCCCCGCCTCCGCACGCATCCACGTACGCGTCGGCACCATCCGCACGAGCCCCGCCGTCGGAGGCGTCGACCGGCCCGGCCGCACCAGCGTCACCCCCGCTCTTCCCCACGGAACCGCCGCCGCGGTGATCGAGGTCGCCGATACCGGCCCCGGCCTCACCCCCGACGACGCACAGCATGTCTTCGACCGCTTCTACCGCGCGGCCCCCGCGGACGCTGACGAGCCCGGCAGCGGCCTCGGCCTCGCCATCGCCGCCGCGATCGCCGAAGCCCACCAGGGACGCACGGAACTCGACACCCGGCCAGAGGCCGGATGCACCTTTCGCCTTCTTCTGCCCGCGCATTGAGGAAGCTCACCGATGAGACTGACGACCCTGCGCATCACCAGCACCCGCACCGCCGCCGCACGGCTGGACAACAACCGTCGTACCCTCCTGCCCTTCTCCGACGTCGGCACCCTGCTCACCTGCGAGTCATGGCAGGAGCACGCCGCCGCACCTGGAGAACTCCTCACCCCCACCCACGCTCCGACCGCCACCGGACCACTCACCACACGGCTGGCGACCTTCACACAGGCAGAGGTGAACTACGCCACGCGCGCCAAGGAACTGAACACGCCGCCACCAGCGATACCCCGACTGCTGACCACCCCCGTCGCCGCTCTCGCCGGTGACCGGGACACCCTTCGGCTCACTCCCGCACCGGACATCCAGTGGGGCGTCGAACTCGGAGTCGTGATCGGTCAGTACACCTCCCGCGTCCCCAGGGCGAGAACGCTACGAAGCGTCGCCGGTTACACCATCGTCAACACCATCGCGGCGATCGGCTGGCCGGCCGTCGTCGCCATAGGCCCGCAGCTCGTCACCCCCGACGAACTGCCCCCCGGCGCCCGCGGACTCACCCTGACCGCGACCCTCGACGGCCGCCTGAGACAGAAGGCCAACACCTCCGACCTGCTCTTCGACGTCGCCACCCTCATCGAACGCGTCAGCGCTCGCACCACACTCATGCCGGGCGATCTGATCACCACCGGAACCCCAGCGGCGACAGGCACCGGCCAACTTCACGACGGCAGCAGCATCACCGTCGCCATCAAAGGAATCGGTGAACTTCGCAACACCGTGGGAGTGTCATGAATTAGGTGGGAACTTCACCGGAAGGGACACCTGATGACGATCCAGAAGACTCACTGGATCAGGACGGTTGCCCGTGCCGCCGGTGTCCGTCAGGGCACTGTCTCGCCCGGTGTGCGGGAACTCGATTCCGGTGATCCCCCGTTGGGACGTGTCCGCAGAGCCGGCGGCGGCCGCAAACGCGTCGTCGACCTGAACCCAGCCGCCCGGGATGCGCTTCTCACGCTGGTCGAGCCGGATGTTCGCGGGGATCCCATGCCGCCGCTTCGCCGGACCACCAAATCCACCCGCCGGCTCGCCGAGCAGCTGACCCGCCAGGGCCACCGGATCTCCGCGGACTCGGTGGGCGATTTCCTACGCGAGGAGGGCTTCAGCCTGCAGAGCAACGCCAAGACCCTGGAAGGCAAGCAACACCCCGACCGGGACGTGCAGTTCCACTACCTCAACGAACAGACCCGCAACCACCAGGACAGCGGGGAGCCGGTGATCAGCGTGGACACGAAGAAGACATCTCACGGCGCTAAGTGGTCGCCTCCGGAGGTCCTTCGGGGGTTGACTCCGGAGGCGGCGTCGTGTGGGGCTGGTCTGATGTCGGGGGCTGCGAGGTAGAGGGCGCAGGCGCAGTCCAGAGCGTGCCGCCTCCGGGGCCTGGGGTCCTCAGACGGGGCGCTTGGCCATGACGACCACGCCCGGCCCGGTCTGCTCATCCGCAGGGAGCCGGAGTTCGGCGACCGGGTGCAGTCCGGCCTGCTCGATCAGGTCCACGAGCTGCTCCGGCCGCCACTTGTGCGTGGTCCAACGAACGGGCACTCCTCCGTAGGCCTCGGTGCGCACCGCATCCTCGTCGCCGACGTGTGTGGCGGCGATGAAGTGCCCGCCCGGCTTCAGGGCGTGCGCGAAATGGGCGAGGACCTGTGGAAGGACATCGCGGGGGAGGTTGAACAGTGACCACCACCCGAGCACGCCGCCGAGGGAGGCTTCACCGAGGTCGAGCTCGGTGGCGGAGGCGACGCTGAAGCGGCATTGCGGATGAAGACGGCGCGCGTTCTCGATCATGCGGGGAGAGAGGTCTACCCCGGATACGTCGAGTCCGCGTTCGGCGAGGTAGCCGGTCACCGTGCCGGGGCCGCAACCGACGTCGAGGACGGGCCCGAGCTCGCCCACGGTGTCGGCGAAGGCGTCGATCGACGCCTTGAGCCAGGGATGGCGACGGATGTCACCCATGCCCGTCGTCACCACCATGTGGGCGTAGTTGTCGGCCACCTGGTCATAGGACTCACGGACGACGTCGAGATCGGCTGGGCGGTCAATATGGTGTGCGCGCATCAGCCAACAATAGGACGGTGGCCTTGTGGAATCCGGGGGCGTGGGTATGACGGTCATCCTGCCCGACGAGTCCCGCCACGGACACGGCAGACTGCGGTCCCGGTGATCCACTTCTCCCGATCGGCCTGCCTGCCACGCCTGTTGCCCTCGCCCGTCCGATCGTCCTGACCAACGCCGAACGTGAGCGGTTGAAGAAGGCGGCCTACGGTCACAAGACCGCGTACCAGGCCCGGCAGCGGGCCGCGATCGTGCTGCACGCGGCCCGCGGGCGCCCCAATGCGCACATTGCCCGCGAGACGGGCCTGCACCTGGACACCGTGCGGACCTGGCGCAACCGCTTCGCCGACGGCCGGCTGCCAGCCCTGGCCGACCGCAGGCGCTCGGGGCGCCCGGCCCGTTTCACCCCCGTGCAGGTCGCCGAGGCCAAGGCCCTGAACCGGGCGGAGCCGATCCCCGGGTGTGGCTCACTGAAGACCCGTGCTGCGGACCCGGAGGCGATCCTCGAAGAGGAACCGCTGAGCCGCTTCCTCCTGCAGTTCACCCTCAATGAAGCCATGAATGCCGCCCCCTACCACGCATCGACCTACCGCATGCCGACCGCGAGCCTTGACGCGCTGTGGGGCATGCTGCGTCCCATACCCCTGAGTCCGTTCCTGCCGACCTACACGGCCGAAAGGTTCTTCGTGGCCCCGGGCTTGCTCACGCAGGTCAGCTGCGACGAGAACGAGGCGGTCGTGAGCTTCGGCGCGCTCCACCGCGGAACTCTGCCGCCACTTCTAGAACATGGGTTTCACTGGTCCTGCTTTGACGGGTGAGACATGAGAGCCGGGACGAGGTCTTTGTGCACGGTCGATCGGGCACCGAACTTCTTCGGCATCTCCCACCGCTGCCCGCCCGTCTTGAACCGCCGGATCACGCCCCCGAACTGCTGTCGCAAACCGCTCCGGATACGGCCCTTCCGGCCAACTCCCCGTCCTGCGCGCGTGTCGGCGGGGGTGTGGAATCGATCCGATGGTGAGCCCGATGGGAGCTGTCCCGGCCGTGGACTCCTGGAACTGGAACTGGTATCAGTTCTGACACAGAGTCAGGAAATGTGCCGGGTCGCGGGAGGCAGCAGCCATGAGCGAGCTTGTCGAACACGGAAAACTGTTCATCGGCGGGGAGTTGGTCGATCCGCTGGGCCGGGATGTCATCGAGGTCATCTCCCCGCACACCGAACAGGTCATCGGCCGGGTGCCGCATGCCTGCGAAGCGGATGTGGACCGGGCCGTCGCCGTTGCGCGGCGGGCGTTCGACGAGGGGCCCTGGGCGCGGATGGCTCTGGACGAGCGGATCGCTGTGGTCGGGCGGATCAAGGACGCGTTCGCCGTGCGGTACGAGGAGATCGCCCGGGTCATCAGCTCGGAGAACGGCACCCCGTACACGTCCGCTGTCATGGTGCAGGCGCTCGCCGCGATGATGGTGTGGGACGCGGCGATCACCGTCGCCCGCACCTTCCCGTACGAGGAGCGGCGGGACGGGGTTCTCGGGCCGCTGCTCGTACGGCGGGAGCCGGTCGGGGTGGTCGCGGCCGTCGTGCCGTGGAACGTTCCGCAGTTCACCGCCGCCGCCAAGCTCGCACCCGCGCTGCTGGCCGGCTGCTCCGCCGTGCTCAAGGTCTCGCCCGAATCCCCGCTGGACGCCTACATCCTGGCGGAGATCGCCGCCGAGGCCGGGCTGCCGGAGGGGGTGCTGTCGATCCTGCCGGCCGAACGCGAGGTCAGCGAGTACCTGGTCGGGCATCCGGGCGTCGACAAGGTGTCGTTCACCGGGTCCGTGGCCGCGGGGCGCCGGGTGATGGAGGTCGCATCCCGCAACCTCACCCGGGTGACGCTGGAGTTGGGCGGGAAGTCCGCCGCCGTCATCCTCCCCGACGCCGATCTGGACGCGGCCGTCGCGGGCATCGTCCCCTTCGCCTGGATGATCAACGGCCAGGCGTGCGTCGCCCAGACCCGCATCCTCGTCCCGCGCTCCCGCTACGACGAGATGGCCGAGGCGTTCGCCGCAGCGGCGGGCGCGCTGAAGGTCGGCGACCCGCTCGATCCCGCCACCGAGATCGGCCCCCTCGTCGCACAGCGCCAGCAGCGGCGCTCCCTCGACTACATCCGGATCGGCCAGGACGAGGGCGCCAAGATCCTTACCGGCGGCGGCCGTCCGGCGTCCCAGGAGCGTGGCTGGTACGTCGAGCCGACCCTCTTCGGTGGCGTCGACAACTCCATGCGCATCGCCCGCGAGGAGATCTTCGGCCCCGTCATCTGCCTTCTGCCGTACGGTGACGAGGCCGAGGCCGTACGGATCGCCAACGACTCCGACTACGGCCTCAGCGGCAGCGTCTGGACCGCCGACACCGAGCGCGGCATCGACATCGCCCGCCGGGTCAGGACGGGCACGTACAGCGTGAACACCTTCAGTCTCGACATGCTGGGCCCGTTCGGGGGCTACAAGAACTCCGGACTGGGACGGGAGTTCGGCCCCGAGGGATACGGCGAGTTCTTCGAGCACAAGATGATCCATCTGCCGGCCGGATACGAGGGGGCGTGATGGGGGACCGCTGGGCCGTGGAGGTCGACCGCAACATCTGCATCGGCGCCGGGATGTGCGTGAACCACGCCCCGGGCGGATTCACGCTGGATTCCGCCCGGCAGTCCCATCCGGCGGATCCGGAGACCGATGCCAACGAGCAGGTCCTCGCCGCGGCCGAGGGGTGCCCGGTCGAGGCGATCACGATCACACTGATCGGCTCGGGAGAGGTCGTCTTCCCGCCGGAGGAGTAGGAGGAGTAGGAGGAGCAGGAGGAGTAGAGGGAGGAGCAGGCGGGGAAGGGGGAACACGGTCAGAAGTCAGTCCGCATGACGGCCCCGCCCGAGTGTGGACCTGTTCACCTTGGCGACCCCCGCGCTCGCGCGCGAAATCGATCGTGGCGCGTGCGGGCGCGCACGTGATGCCGCGGCGGCGGAAGCCCTTGCGGGTGATGAAACGCTGGTACGCAGTCGGCAGCGTGGCGGGCCGGGAAGCTGCCGGACACTGCACAAGCAAGTGCAGCTCGGCCGGTGGCAGGATTCCGCGCATGACCAATGTCCGGGAGGTGACCTGCCGTCCGCGTGGGAAGCGCACCCTGTGGTCCTTCGTCGGACTCGGAGCGGCCGGGGCGATCCTGGCCGCGGTGTGCACGGCGTACTGGGGCCCGGACGTGTGGCTGGGCGTCGGCCTGCTTCTCGCGCTGGTGGGCATCGCGTCGCTCCGCGCGGTCACAGCCCGGGTGAGCGCCGACGCGTACGGCCTGCACTTCCGGACGCTGCTGCGCCGCCGGGATGTGCCGTGGCGCGATGTCGCCGACGTGCGCGTACGCCTGAAGTACGTGAACAACCCCCGGATCCCGGAGACACGTCGCGTCAGCCTTTTGCTGCGCAACCGGCGCACGTGGCTGCTTCCCCTGCCGCAGAGCCGGTCCTGCGACGACCGCCCGGACTTCGACGCGAAGCTGGACGCGCTCCGTGCGCTGCACCGCCTCTACGGAGCCCCGGAGTCGAGCCACGTCCCCGTCGTCTCGTCCCGCACCGCCGGGCGCGGCTGGGCCGGATCGGTGGGCCTGTGCGTGCTGCTGCTCGCGTGCGCGGGCCTGGCCGCGTGGTTCGTGCCGAGTACCGCGTCCGATGCGCAGGCGTGGAAGTCGGCCACCCCGTGCACCGCAGAGACGCCCGCAACGGAGCGAGGCGAGTGCCTGGCCACCCTGCCGGCCGTGATCGCGCAGACCGAGGCCAACCGGCCCAAGAAGCGCAGCTGGCTGTACTTCGCCGACAGCCGGCCGCTGGAGCGACTCGCGGTCCCGCGAGAGGCCGCCCAGGGGTTCCGGCCCGGCGACAGCGTCGAACTGACCTTCTGGCGCGGCGAGGTGAGGGAGGTCGCCGGAGAGAGCCATGTGTGGCGCGAGCACATCCCCGCTGCCGGGGAACCGGCCGTCATCGCGGCCGGATGCGTCCTCGCCGCGGGCTACCCCGGGGCCCAGGTGCTGCTGCGCCTGCGCGGGCGCCGACTGCCCGACGACGAGGTCCTCCCGTCGGCCCATCCGTTCGCGGGCGCGCTCGTCGGTACCGCCCTGTGGCTGGTGCCGCTCTGCTACCTCCACCCCACGACCCTGCTCACCTCTCCTGTAGCGATCACATGGGCGGTCGCGGGCTTGTCGGTCACGCTGGGCCTCTTCACCTGGGCCTGGCGCGCCACCCGCGTCCGTACGCCTGGAGAGGCCGCAGCGGCCACAGCGATCGAGGAGTCCGCCGAGGACGGTGTGTTCCTGGCGGCCTGCTTCCTGGAACACACCGACTACAACCCGCACGGCTTCGGCACCCACATCGTCCTCGGAGGCGGCCCGCCCGCGGTGACACCCCACCCGGGCCCGGGCCGGTTCGCGGCGAGACGGATACCGGTGGAGCGGCTCACCGTCAAGGAGTTGCGGCGCGCCCGCGGCGGCGACGGCGACACCGTCCCCAGAAGCTGGCACATCGCCGAACTCGATGACGCGGGCAAGCCGGTCCGCCTCGCTGCCGCCCCGGCCGACCTGACCCGCATCATCCGCGAGCTGGGCCCTGCGAAGACGCCCGTGAACACCGAGCCATGACCGTCTCCGCTGCGGTCCGCCTACGCCGTGCAGCCGGTGTCCGCGATCACGAAGTAGCCCGCTGGTGACTCCTTCAGCGTGTGCGTGACGAAGACGTTGTACAGGCCCATGTTCTCGTTCGAGCCGTTCGCGTACACGTAGCCGCCCGTGGTGTGTGCCCTTCCCGCCGTCACATGCGCGTAGTTGGTGGCCGTGTAGCACTGTGCGGGTATGCCGCCGGTCGTGGTCGCCGTCACCTGGGGGGAGGTCGCGCCGGGTGTGCCCGAGCCGTCGGCCGCCGCCACGGTGTACGTGTACGTGGTACCGGCGCCGAGGCCCGTGTCCGTGTACGTCGTGGAGGTGGGCGAGGCGACCTTCGTACCGTTGCGGTAGAGCGCGTACGAGGCCGCGTCCGGGACAGCGTTCCAGGACAGGGAGGCGCTGTTCGTCGTGACTCCCGTGACCCGCAGACCGGACGGGGCGGGGAGCTGGCCGCCACCGCCGGGAGTGTCCTGGTCCAGGCCCCAGAAGACGCCCGTGTAGTACGTCGAGCAGATGGCGCTCAGGAAGTACGCGGCGGTCGTTCCGCACTGGGCGGTGCCCGAACCGGGGCTCACGGCCAGGCCGTGGCCCATGCCGGAGACGGAGTACGTCTCCACCGCGGGCTTCCCGGAGGCGTCGTTGTAGATGCTGCGGGTCGTGTTGCCGGGCAGCGTGTCGGTGGACGACGGGGTCTGGCCGATGCCCCAGACGTTCGTCCACTGGTCGCGCAGGGCCGTGGCGTTGGCGGGGTACACCGTGTAGTCGGAGGTGCCCTGCCAGATCGCCACGCGGGGCCAGGGGCCCGAGTAGCCCGGGTAGGCGGCGCGCACCTTATCGCCCCACTGCGCGGGTGTCAGCTGCTGCGGTCCCGTCTGGCAGCCGGACGCGGCCGCCTGGCTCGTCGCGCACTGGGCGGGCAGGCCCGAGGCCACGGAGCCGCCCGCGAACACGTCCGGGTACGCGGCCAGCAGGTCAGCGGTCATGCCGCCGCCCGCCGAGAGCCCGGTGACGTACACCCGGCGCCCGTCCGAGCCGTACTGCTGCTTCGCGTGCTCCACCATCTGCACGATCGAGGCCGCCTCGCCCTTGCCCCTGCTGTCCTCGGCCGGGTCGAACCAGCCGAAGCAGGACAGCGCGTTGTTGGCGGACGTGGTCTGCGGGAAGACCACGGCGAAGCCCCACAGATCCGCGTACTTCGGCCAACCCGAGTTGGTGTAGTAGGCGTTGGCGGTCTGCGTGCAGCCGTGCAGGGCGATCACCAGGGGTGCGTTCGCGGGCAGATCCGCGGGGGCGTACTCGTACATCTGAAGGTTGCCGGGGTTCGAGCCGAAGTTGGTGACCTGCTGCAGGCCACCGGCGGCAGCGGCCGGCTGGGCGGCTCCCACGGTGCTCAGCGTCGCCGCGACGAGGGCGAGAGCGGCCGTGGACGCGACGCGCCGGAGCAGGCGTCGCAGGATCGATGGGCGCACGGGTGCCTCCCTGTTCGGAATGCTCGAAGTGTTCGGACAGTGCGGGCCGGTCTTGTGATGAGTGCGGGGCGGACGCTATGAGGCCCGGTCACCCGCGCCCATGGCCCCGGCGGACACTCCCCGGTCCCGGCTGTGTGCTGCGCCGCTCTTGCGCACGTCGACTCGAAGAGCGCTCCAACACGCGGACTCCCGGTCGACGCCCGCACTGGACGAGAGCCTGGACGCGGTGGACCTGGAGCTGACAGCGGAGCAGTGGGCGGCGCCGGACGCGGCCCGCTGACGGCCCCGGCCCGGGCCCGCACCATGTACGCCGCCACCATGGCGACGTACGACGGTGTGTGCACCGACCCCGTGTGACGTGGGCTTCGGTCTCCTTACGGTGACGACCATGGAGACTCCCCAGAGCCCGGACCGCGGGCCCGCCCCGCACGCAGCCCCGCCCGCCGTCCCGCCGTCACCGGCCGGTCCCTCGCCTACGCCCGCAGACCGGCTCCTCGCCGGGCGCACCGCCCTGGTGACCGGTGCCGCGAGCGGCATCGGACGGGCCTGCGCACAGGCCCTGGCCGCCGCGGGCGCCCATGTCCATGTGGTGGACAAGGCCGCCGATGCCGCCAAGGACCTGGCGGAGACGATCGGCGGGACGGCGTGGGTGGTCGACCTCTCCGTCCCCGACGCGGTGGACACGCTGCCCGCCGACGCGGACATCGTGGTCAACAACGCCGGGCTCCAGCACGTCGCCCCGGTGCACGCATTCCCGCCCGACCGCTTCGCCCTGATCCAGCGCGTCATGGTGGAGGCGCCGTTCCGCATCTTGCGCCGGACCCTGCCGGGCATGTACGAACGCGGCTGGGGACGCGTGGTCAACATCTCGTCCGTGCACGGCCTGCGGGCCAGTCCCTATAAATCGGCCTATGTAACGGCAAAGCACGCACTGGAGGGACTCAGTAAGGTGGTCGCGCTCGAAGCGGCGGAGCACGGGGTGACGAGCAACTGCGTCAGCCCCGGTTACGTACGCACCCCCCTGGTCGAGAACCAGATCGCGGACCAGGCCCGTACGCACGGCATCTCCGAGGCGGAGGTGGTGGGCCGGGTCATGCTGGAGCGCAGCGCGATCAAGCGCCTGATCGAGCCCGACGACGTCGCCGAGGCCGTGCTGTGGCTCTGCGGGCCGCGTACCGGGCACATCACCGGCACCTCGCTCTCCATGGACGGCGGCTGGACCGCCAACTGATCCCACCGTCCACTGCCACCTCCACGACCCCTACGACCCCCACGAACCCCCACGACCCCTAAGAACGATGGCCGCCCATGTCTGAACCGTCCGCCTCCGCCGCGCCCCACCTGCGGCGCCTGCTCGACCTGCTGGCCGACGACGCCCCCGCCGAGGCGCTGGGCGCCGTCTCCTCGCAGGCGCGGGCCGCCGGTGTGCCCGCGGGCGATCTGGCGGAGGTGGAGCGGGCCACCGCCACCGCCCTGCGGATCAGGGGCGCCCTGCGCCAGCACCGGCGCCGCGAGCTCCAGCTCACCGCGCTCTTCGACACCGCGGGCGACCTCGCCGCCTCCCGCGACCTGGACGAGGTGCTGAAGGCCATCGTCCGCCGGGCCAGGATGCTGCTCGGCACGGACACGGCGTATCTCACGCTCCCCGACGAGGAGGCGGGGGACACGTACATGCGGGTCACAGACGGGTCGGTGTCGGTGCTCTTCCAGCGCCTGCGGCTGGAGCTCGGCCACGGGCTCGGCGGTCTGGTGGCGCAGACCGCGAGCCCGTACGCCACCCCCGATTACCGTACCGACGACCGCTTCCACCACACCCGCAACATCAACGCCGGGGTGCTGGACGAGGGGCTCGTCGCCATCCTGGGCGTGCCCCTGCTCCTCGGCTCCAGCCGCGGCGGCACGGGAAAGGTCATCGGCGTCCTCTTCGCCGCCGACCGCGCCCCGCGCGTCTTCAGCCCCGACGAGGTGGCCCTGCTGTGCTCGCTCGCCGCACACGCCGCGATCGCCATCGACACCGCCGCCGCGCTCGACGACACCCGGTCCGCACTGGACGAGCTGGCCGGGGCGAACGCCGAGCTGGCCGAGGCGAACGCGGCCGTACGGGCCCACTCTGCGGCCATGCAGCGGGCCGAGGAGTCCCACGACCGGCTGACCGACCTGGTCCTGCGCGGCGGTGACGTCAAGGATGTCGCCTCGGCGGTCGCGGGTCTGCTGGACTCCCCGCTGACCATCCACGACCCCGGCGGTCGGCCGCTGGCGGCCGTACGGCCCGACGGCACGGACTTCGCCGTCGACAGCATGGACGCCGGATGGCTGGCCGAGACCGCCGAGGCGTCCCGTACGGGCGCCCGCGCCGTGCACCGCGACGGCCGGTGGATCTGCGCGGTCCTCGCCGGACGGGAACTCCTGGCCGGTCTGGTCCTGCACCGGCGCGCACCGCTCGACGACTCCGACCGGCGGCTCTTCGAGCGGGCCTCCGTGGTCACCGGACTGCTTCTGCTGCTGCGGCGCACGGTCGCCGAGACCGAGAACCGGATCCGCGGTGAGCTGATCACCGATCTGCTCACCGAAGCGAACCGCGACCCGGCCGGACTCGCCGAACGCGGCCGGCGCCTCGGCATCGACCTCGACCGCCCGCACCTGCTGCTGGTGGCCGAGGGCGGCGCCCGGGAGCGGCTGGCCCCTGCCGCGATGCGCTATCTGTTCGGCGGGGAGATCCACGGGGTGAGCGCCGAACACGCGGGAAACGTGGTGCTGTTGATCGAGGCCGGTGACGCCGGACCGGCCGCCGGAGACGCGGCGCGCGCGGCGGCGGCCCAGCTCGGGCAGCTGATCCAGGCCCCCGTCACCGTCGCCGCCACCGGGCCTGCCCGCGGCGCCCACGAGCTGGCCTCCGCGTACGGGGAAGCCGCCCGCTGCCTGCGCGCCATGCGGGTGCTGGGACGTACCGGGGAAGGCGCGTGCGTCGACGAACTCGGCTTCCTGGGCGTGGTGTTGGGCAACGCCCAGGACGTCGACGGCTTCGTCACGGCGACCCTGGGGCCGCTGCTGGAGTACGACGCGCAGCGCGGCACGCATCTCGTGCGTACGCTCGGCGCCTATTTCGGGTCCGGCGGCAGCCTCATCCGGGCCAAGGACGAACTCCACGTGCACGTCAACACGGTGGTGCAGCGGCTGGACCGGGTGCAGGTGCTGCTGGGGCGGGACTGGAACGAGCCCGGGCGGGCGCTGGAACTGCAACTCGCGTTGCGGCTGCATTTGTTGACGGGGGAGCGGGAGCGGTAGGGGGCGGGTGGGGTGCGCTGCGTTGTGTGTGTCCTCAAGCGCCGGACGGGCTTGACTTCGCCCGGCCTCAAGCCCCGGACAGGGCCAGCAGATGGCGGGCGATCTCGCCGCCACCCCGTTCTCCCGTCAGCAGCGTGTAGTGGTTGACGTCCCTCACCGGTACCGGTGTCACCCCCGTGCCGTCCAAGTCGGCCGCTGCCAGGCGGGTCTCGTCGTACAGGCCCTGTTCCTCGTTCATCAGGCCCCGCTGCGCCCACAGCAGCGTCGCCGGGGCCGGTAGCTTCCGTACCGCTGTCAGGACCTCCTCGTCGAAGAGGCCGATGCCGTCGGTGCGTACCGCCTCGATCCGGCACGTGGAGCGCATGGCCGGTTCGTCCCCGGTCAGATCGCGCTGGATGTACGCGTCCACCTCGTCCGACCACGCGTCCGCGAACGCGGGGTGCGCCTGCCAGAACGAGCGGTACGCGGCCCGGTCGGGGAAGGTCATCGACAGCCGGTCCATGGCCGGGCCGATCACCGCCGTCATCAGCTCGTCCGGCAAGAGGTGCGTGGGGGCGGGGAAGCCGATGCCGCCGTCCACCAGCAGCAGCGGCCCGAACCGTTCCGGGTGCCGTACGGCTGCCAGCGCCGCCACGAACGCGCCCATCGAGTGGCCCGCGAGCACCACCCGGTCCAGGCCCAGGGCCTCGGTCAGGGCGGCGATGTCATCGGTGTGCGTGGCGATTCCGTACGGTCCCGGCAGGGCGGAACTTCCCGCGCGGCCGCGCAGATCCGGGGCGATCAGGGTGATCCGGCCGTCCAGCAGCCTTGCCACCGGGCCCCAGGACAGCGCGTTGGCCGTGATGCCGTGCAGGGCGACGACGACCGGCGCGTCCGGCTCGCGGGCCGGCCACCGCAGTACCGCCAACTCGCCCCCGGTCACGGGGACCTGCATCTCTTCGTACGCAGTCACGGGCGTCCGTTCTCCTTACCGGTGGCCGGGAGTGTTTCGGTGGTGGCGGGACCGCGGCGTACCGCTGCCAGCCGGGACGGCAGCCGGGCCAGGCCGCCCGGCAGCAGGTGTACCACGGCCACGAACAGCACCCCGAGCAGGAACAGCGGCTGCGAGAGCGGCACCCGCAGCACCGCGGGCAGATCGGCGACCGCGCCCGACCCGGCCAGATCGCCGAGCCGGTGATCGGCCCAGGTGTAGAGGATGCCGCCGACCATCGGGCCCCAGCGGGTGCCCGATCCGCCCAGCACCACCATCACCAGCAGGGAGAGGGTGAAGTCGGACGTGGTCGTCTGCGGGGTCGAGCCGCCGGTGAGCAGCAGGTGCACCAGACCGCCCAGCGCGGCCAGCGCGCCCGCCAGGACGAACGCCGTCAGCTTGAAGCCGTACGGCTTCAGCCCCAGGACCTCCACCCGGCGTTCGTTCTCTTTGATGCCCTCCCAGACCCGCCCGGTGGGGGAGCGGACCGCCCAGTGGACGACGGCCAGGGTGAGGACCAGATAGCCGAGCGCCACCCAGTAGAGGTTCGCGGTGTTCTCGATGCCCACGAGCCAGGACGGCAGCAGATCGGCGGGGGCGGCCCGGCCCTCCTCGCCGCCGGTGAGACCACCGGGGTTGCGGGAGACCAGGATCGAGCCCGCCTGGGCGAAGGCCAGCGTCACCATGGAGAAGCCGATGCCGGTGACCCGCAGGCTCACCGACCCCAGGACCAGCGCGAGCACTATCCCGGAGCAGAGGCCGAGCAGCGCGGACACGGCGAACGGAAGGCCCGCCTCCAGCAGGAACAGATTGGTGGCGTAGCTGCCCGTGGCGAAGTAGAGGGCATGACCGAAGGAGAGCAGCCCGGTGCGGCCGAGCAGCAGGTCGTAACCCGTCGCCAGCGCGCCGAACAGCAGGCAGGTGGCGAGGAGTTGAAGACTTCCGGCGCTGCCTAGCGGGCCGTCCAGGAGGCCCGGCAGCGGCAGTGCGCTGTAGGGGGCGACGAAGAGGACCAGCAGTGCGGCGGCGGGCCACCAGCGGCGCAGCAGCCGGGCGGTGTTCCCGGCGACGGGCGCGGCCGTGTGCTGCTCGCCGGTGCGTTCGTGTGTCTCGGTGGCGGTGCTCACGCGAGCCTCCCGGTCAGTCCGCGCGGCCGTACGAGCAGCAGCGCGGCGAGCAGGACGACGACGGCCAGGTCGCCGAGGCCCGCTGCGGTGTAGTAGTTGGCGAACTGCTGGACCAGGCCGATGACGACGGACGCCACGGCGGCGCCGGTCACCGAGCCCATGCCGCCGGTGACCACCACGACGAACGCGAAGATCAGCAGCGAGGTGCCCTGACGGGGGTCGACCGAACCGAAGTACAGGCCGCCGAGCGCCCCGCCGAGCGCGGCGGCGCAGCCGCCGATCGCGAAGACGAGCGTGAACGCCTTGCGCACGTCGATCCCCAGGGCGGTGACCATCGCCCGGTCCTCGACCCCGGCCCGTACCACCAGACCGTGCCGGGTGCGCCCGAGGAAGAGCCGCAGCGCCACGAGGACCACGACTGCCGCCGCGACCAGCACGAGACGGTTGACCGGGACCTCGGCGCCGAGCAGCCCGAAGGTGCCGGACAGCGCCTTCGGCCCGGGGAAGGTCCGGGCGTCCGAGCCCCAGATCCCCGACAGCAGCGCGGGGACGGCGAGCCCCACCCCGACCGTGGCGAGCACCTGCTCGCGCGGCCGGGTGTAGAGCGGGCGGACGACGGCGAGTTCCAGCAGCACGGCGGCCGCGGTGCCCACCGCCGTACCGAACAGGACCGCGAGGACGAAGCCCGCACCGCCGGGGCCCGCGCCGGGCAGATGGCCGGACGCCGCCCACCAGGTGCCGTACGCGCCGATGGAGAGCAGCGCGCCGTGCGCGAAGTTGAGCACGTCCATCAGGCCGAAGATCAGTGAGAGCCCGGAGGCGATCAGGAAGTAGAGCGCTCCCAGACCGAGTCCGGTCATGGTGAGCAGTACGACGGTGGACATCAGGAATCCGCCTCCACGGAAGATGCTTCGGTGGCCGTGGCCGGGCCGTGTCCCACGCCCAGCAGGCGCCGTGCCGCTTCCGCATCGCCCAGCAGCTCGGCGGCCGGTCCCTGGTGGGCCGTGCGGCCGTCGGCGAGCACCGCGCAGTGCTCGGCCAGGCGCCGTACGACGGCGAGGTTCTGCTCCACGAGCAGCACCGGCACCGCCTCGGCGGCCCGCTCCAGCACCTGGGCGACCTCGGTGACCACCTTCGGCGCCAGGCCCTTGGTGGGCTCGTCGGCGATGATCAGCCGGTTGCCGTTCAGGAGTGTGCGGCCGATGGCCACCATCTGCTGCTGCCCGCCGGACAGCGTCCCGGCCAACTGCCGCTCCCGGTGCTTCAGTTCGGGGAACAGTTCATGGACGAGCGCGTACGCGGGCTCGCCCGCGCCGCGCCGTTCGGCCAGGCGGAGATTCTCCGCCACGGTCAGTCCGGCGAAGATGCCCCGGTCCTCGGGGGCGTAGCCGATGCCCAGCCGCACCACGCTGTGGGTGGGCATCGACACGGTCTCCCCGTCGTCCAGCCGCACACTGCCGGTGCGCGGGACGAGGCCGAGGATGCCGCGTACCGTCGTGGTCTTCCCGGCGCCGTTGCGGCCGAGGAGCGCGGTCACCCCGTGCCGGGCGACGTCCAGGTCCACGCCGTGCAGGATGTGCCGGCCGCCGATCAGGACCCGCAGGTCCCGTACGGCGAGCAGGGTCTTTGTCGTCACAGCCCCTCCCCGAGATAGGCCTGCTGCACGGTCGGGTCGGCGGTCACGGCCTCGGGGGTGTCCAGTGCCAGCAGCCGGCCGTGGTGCATCACGGCGAGCCGGTCGGCCAGACCCAGCAGGACGTCCATGTGGTGCTCGACCATCAGGACGGTGCGGCCCTCGTCCCGGTGCAGGGTGCGGATCAGCTCGGTCAGCGCGGGGACCTCCTCCGCGCTGACCCCGGCCATCGGCTCGTCGAGCAGCATCAGCCGCGGCTCGCCCACCAGCAGCACCGCCAGCTCCAGCTTCCGCTTCTCGCCGTGCGACAGCTCGGACGCCATCGCCCGCGCCCGGTGGCCGAGGCCGGTGCGCTCCAGTACGCCGTCCACCTCGGCGGTGTACGAAGAGGCGCGCCGCCACAGCCGGTACGAGCCGCCCCCGGCCGCCTGGGCGGCCAGCCTGACGTGGTCGGCCACGCTCATCCCCGGCCAGAGGCTGGACGTCTGGAACGTGCGGCCGATGCCGCGCCGGGCCCGCGCGTGCGCGGGGCTGTCCGTCATGTCCGTACCGTCCAGCGCGATCGTGCCCGACGTGGCCATGGTCAGCCCGCTGATCAGGTTGAACAGCGAGGTCTTGCCGGCCCCGTTGGGGCCGATGAAGGCGAGGAACTCGCCCTCGTGGACGCTCAGCGTGATGTCCTCGACGATCGTCGCCCCGCCGACGCCCCAGCCGAGCCCGGCCAGTTGAAGCACCGGGGCGGTGGCCCGCGGCCCGTCCGGGTGCCGCGCGGTGATGTCCGGTACGGCCATCGGTCAGCCCGCCGAGGGCTTCTCGGGCGGCGCCACCTCGTCCATCGGCTCGGTGCTCACCAGCTCCGGCCGAGCAGCGGTGCCCGTTCCCTTGAGCTTCGCGACGAACATCGGCTGCACCAGCGCGTGGTCCTCGGCGCGGACCTGCTCCTTGCCCTTCACCCCGTCGAAGCTCCAGCCCTCCAGAGCCTTGACCATGGCGGCGGAATCGGCGCCGCCGCCCTCCTCGACGGCACGCACGACCATCTGGGCGGCGGTGAAGCCGTCGGGGGTGAACAGGTCCGGGGTGCCGCCTGCCTCGGTGACCGAGTCGAGCATGGCCTTCTCGACGGCGTTGTTGCCGCCCGCGCCCGGGAAGTAGTGCGCCAGGAACGACACCTTGGACCCGGCGTCCCCGAAGATCGGGTACGAGGCCGTTCCGGCGAGACCCGTGACGACCTTGCCCGCCCCCAGCACGCCCTGCTGGTCCAGCGCGGTCCACAGCGCCGGTGCGGTGGAGCCAGCCCAGGCGACGAAGACCAGATCGGGGCCGCCCGCCTTCACCTGCCGGGCGAACGGGGTCAGGTCCGTGGCGCTGGGCGGAGCCAGTACGGAGCCCACCTTCGCGCCCTCGGCGCCGAGGACGGCCTTCACGGCGGTGACGTTCGCCTGGCCGAAGGTGGAGTCCTGGGCCAGCACCGTGACCTTCTTGCCCTTGGCCTCGCCGAGCATCGCACCGGCCGTGAGGATGTCCTGGTAGGACTGCCGGCCCGAGCGGAAGGTGTAGTCGTTGATGCCGGTCACGGCGTCGGTGGCGGCCGGGCCGCTGATGTACAGGACCTTGTTCTGGGCGGCGAGCGGCGCCATCTGGAGGGCCACACCGGAGTCGGTGGTGCCGGCCAGCACCTTGTAACCCTTGCCGATCAGGTTCTTGGCGGCGGAGACCGCCTTGCCCGGGTCGCCCGCGTCGTCCTGCTCGGTGACCTCGATACGGTGCCCGGCGACCTTCCCGGTGCCCTTGGTCGCGTAGTCCAGGCCCGCCATGAACCCGTCGCGGTACTGCTTGCCGTAGTCCGCGAGCAGCCCCGTACGGGAGTAGACCAGGCCCACCTTCACGGTCTGGTTCTTCGCGTCCTTGCCGGACGCCGTGTCGCTCTCGCCCGCCTTCCCGGCGGCGGTGCACCCGACCAGCAGGAGACCGGCCGAGGCCAGCGTGACGACGGCGGAGAGGGATCTGTGGTGACGGACGGTGCCTGTGGCTCTGCGACGCATGGTGACCGGCTCCTCGGCGTATGCATGTGATGTCGCCGAACCGTATGAACACCGTGCCGCCGTCGACATGGTGCAGGACACCCCACCTGACGCGGTGCACATGTGGGGGCCGCACATGAGCCGCGGTCAAGAGCCGTGCCCGGGGCCGCACTTGGCGGGCGTGCGGTACGGCCCGCGGGTACGTGCCCGGGGAGTGGTGACGAAGGACGCGCTACCGGGTCTCCGGGGTCGCCGTCACGTCGATCAGCCGGCACACCGT
The DNA here is from genome assembly GCF_035994185.1 of Streptomyces sp. NBC_01217. NCBI lineage: Bacteria > Bacillati > Actinomycetota > Actinomycetes > Kitasatosporales > Streptomycetaceae > Streptomyces > Streptomyces sp. NBC_01217. The sequence continues at coordinate 2,735,575 of NZ_CP108538.1, read as the reverse complement.
CTCGATGTCTATCTTCACCTGCGCGATCGACGCCCGCCCCGACAGCCAGGTGATCAGCGCCGAGTGCCAGGTGTGCTCGATGACCCGCACCGCGGACAGCTGCTCCGGCGTCGGATGCTCCAGGCCCATCGCGTCCAGGATGATCGCCGTCGTGATCCGCGAGACGGTGTCCACCTCCGGGCTCACGCTGCGGTCCGCGAAGGTCAGTGCCCGCACCATCGCATCCGCCAGATGCGGTTCGCGCTGCAGCGCGCGGAACGCCCGCATCAGGGTGTCGGCGACCCGCTGCGCCGCGTCGTCCCCGGCCGGAGGGCGCTTGTGCAGCGTCGTGTGCATGCGCTGGAGCTGGTCCTGCATGGTGGCGACCAGCAGATGGATCTTGGACGGGAAGTAGCGGTACAGCGTGCCCAGGGCGACCTCGGCGGCCTCCGCCACCTCCCGCATCTGCACCGCCTCGAAGCCGCCCCTGCTGGCGAGCTGGGCGCTGGCGTGCAGGATGCGGCGGCGGCGGGCCTCCTGCCGCTCCGTCAGGGGCGGCGATGCCTGCTTGGCTTCCGCTGTCATGTGTCCCCCATCCATGGCTTCTGTCCGCAACCGGAGGGAGGCGCTCGGTCTCCCGGCGGCGCACAGCATGCCAGGGCGGCCGGTCGTGGCGCGAATCACCTGATCCGGCCGTTGCACCGACGCTACCTGCCGGTAGATTCGTAGCTCATTGAACGTTCCAGTCTGAAACTTGTTCTAGATTAGCGCGAGCGGTTACGCTCCGGCGAAAACGCAGTGAGAAGGGGGCCGAGTGTGACCGCTGAGGCCATAGAGACGGGCCCCCGCACGGGCAGCGACACGCCGGGCACCGACGGCGACAGGCCGTTGCGCATCGCACTCCTCACCTACAAGGGCAACCCGTTCTGCGGCGGCCAGGGCGTCTACGTACGCCACCTCGGCCGCGAGCTCGCCCGCCTCGGCCACAGCGTCGAAGTGATCGGCGCCCAGCCCTATCCGGTGCTCGACGAGGGCGTCCCGCTCACCGAGCTGCCGAGCCTGGACCTCTACCGCCAGCCCGACCCGTTCCGCACCCCGAAGCGCGGCGAGTACCGGGACTGGATCGACGCCACCGAGGTCGCCACCATGTGGACCGGCGGCTTCCCGGAACCGCTCACCTTCAGCCTGCGTGCCCGCCGCCATCTCGCCGCCCGTCGCGGCCAGTTCGACGTCATCCACGACAACCAGACCCTCGGGTACGGGTTGTTGGCGGACCTCGGCGCCCCGCTCGTCACCACCATCCACCACCCCATCACCGTCGACCGGCAGCTGGATCTGGACGCCGCCGACAGCCGGCGCCGCCGCGCCTCCGTGCGCCGCTGGTACGCCTTCACCCGCATGCAGAAGCGAGTGGCGCGCAGGCTGCCGTCGGTGCTCACCGTCTCCGGCTCCTCCAAGCAGGAGATCGTCGACCATCTCGGGGTGCGGCAGGACCGGATCCATGTCGTGCACATCGGCGCGGACACCGACCTGTGGTCGCCCGACCCGTCGGTCGCCGAGGTGCCCGGCCGGATCGTCACCACCTCCAGCGCCGACGTCCCGCTGAAGGGCCTCGTCCACCTCGTCGAGGCGCTCGCCGAACTCCGTACCGAGAACCCGCAGGCGCACCTCGTGGTCGTCGGCAAGAGGGCCGAGGACGGACCCGTCGCGCAGGCCATCGAGCGGTACGGACTCCAGGACGCCGTCCGGTTCGTCAAGGGCATCAGCGACGCCGAACTCGTCGACCTGGTGCGCAGCGCCGAGGTCGCCTGCGTCCCCTCGCTGTACGAAGGGTTCTCGCTGCCCGCCGCCGAGGCCATGGCCACCGGCACCCCGCTCGTCGCGACCACCGGCGGTGCGATCCCCGAGGTCGCGGGTCCGGACGGCGAGACCTGTCTGGCCGTGCAGCCCGCCGACGCCGGGGCCCTGGCCGCCGCGCTCGCCCGGCTGCTCGGCGACCCGGAGCTGCGGGCCCGGCTCGGCGCCGCGGGCCGCGCCCGGGTGCTGGCCCGGTTCACCTGGAAGCAGGCGGCCATCGGCACCGCGGAGCTCTACCGGCAGGCGATCGCCGCCCGCGCCGCCACCACGCAACCCGGCGGCCGACGGTGACCCCGCGGCCCGCCCCCGCTGTCCCCGCCCCCTGAACCCCTCGACCGCGAAAGCAGGCACTCGTGCTGACCGTGGACTTCACCCGCTTCCCGCTCGCCGCAGGTGACCGGGTGCTCGACCTGGGCTGCGGCGCCGGACGCCATGCCTTCGAGTGCTACCGGCGCGGCGCCCAGGTCGTGGCACTCGACCGGAACGGCGAGGAGATCCGCGAGGTCGCGAAGTGGTTCGCGGCGATGAAGGAGGCCGGCGAGGCCCCCGCCGGTGCCACCGCCACCGCGATGGAGGGCGACGCGCTCAATCTGCCGTTCCCCGACGAGTCCTTCGACGTCGTGATCATCTCCGAGGTAATGGAGCACATCGCCGACGACAAGGGCGTGCTCGCCGAGATGGTCCGGGTCCTCAAGCCCGGCGGCCGGATCGCGATCACCGTGCCGCGCTACGGCCCCGAGAAGGTCTGCTGGACGCTCTCCGACGCGTACCACGAGGTCGAGGGCGGCCACATCCGGATCTACAGGGCCGACGAGCTCCTCGGCAAGATCCGCGGCGCCGGCCTCAAGCCGTACGGCACCCACCACGCCCACGCCCTGCACTCGCCGTACTGGTGGCTCAAGTGCGCGTTCGGCGTGGACAACGACAAGGCGCTGCCGGTCCGTGCGTACCACAAGCTGCTGGTCTGGGACATCATGAAGAAGCCCGCCGTCACCCGGGTCGCCGAGCAGCTGCTCAACCCCGTCGTCGGCAAGAGCTTCGTGGCGTACGCGACCAAGCCGCACCTGCCCGTGGCCGCCGCCGAGGGCCTCTCGAAGGCCGAGGCGTGACCACTCCCGAGCAGACCGAACACCTCGTGCTGCCCGGAGTCCTCACCGCCGAGGAGGCCGCCGAGACCGTCGCCGCCCTTCTCGCCGTGCAGTGCGAGGACGGTGCGCTGCCCTGGTTCCGCGGCCACCACCTCGACCCGTGGGACCACACCGAGGCCGCCATGGCCCTCGACGCGGCGGGCGAGCACGCCGCCGCGGAACGCGCGTACGAGTGGCTGGCCCGGCATCAGAACGAGGACGGCTCCTGGTACGCCGCGTACCAGGACGGAGACCCGCAGCGGCCGACGGACCGCTCGCTGGAGACCAACTTCTGCGCGTACGTGGCCGTCGGCGTCTGGCACCACTACCTCGCCACCGGCGACGACACGTTCGTCGACCGGATGTGGCCGACCGTCTACGCCGCCGTCGAATTCGTGCTGCGGCTCCAGCAGCCCGGCGGCGAGATCGGCTGGAAGCGCGAAGCCGACGGAACCCCCGTCGCCGACGCGCTGCTGACCGGCTGCTCCTCCATCCACCAGGCGCTGCGCTGCGCACTGGCCATCGCCGAACGGCGCGAGGAGCCGCAGCCCGACTGGGAGCTGGCGACCGGTGCGCTGGCCCATGCGATCCGCAACCACCCCGAACGCTTCCTGGACAAGAGCCGCTACTCGATGGACTGGTACTACCCGGTCCTCGGCGGCGCGCTCACCGCGGCGGCCGCCAAGGAGCGGATGGAGGAGAGCTGGGACCGCTTCGTGGTCCCCGGCCTCGGGGTGCGCTGTGTGCTGCCCAACCCGTGGGTGACCGGCGGCGAGAGCTGTGAACTCGCCCTGGCGCTCTGGGTGATGGGCGAGTCCGACCGGGCGCTGGAGATCCTCCAGTCCATCCAGCATCTGCGCGCCGAGGGCGGCATGTACTGGACGGGGTACGTCTTCGAGGGCAACCGGGCGTTCTGGCCCGAGGAGCTCACCACCTGGACCGCCGGTTCGCTGCTGCTCGCGGTGGCCGCGCTCGGCGGCGACGAGGCGACCACCTCGGTCTTCGGCGGCGAACACCTGCCGCGCGGGCTGGAGCCGGACTGCTGCTGAGGCGGCCGTCGCAGGGCCACGGCCCACGGCTCAAAGGCTCACGGCACCGCGGGGAAACCCGGACGGCGTCCCCGAGTGGCACGCCGCCGGGGGCCGGGCGAGCCTTACCGGGAGTGCCGAAAGGCGTCACTCACCGTAAAGATCGCCGTGATGCGCCCGGCCAGGGAGGCCCGCTGTGCCCAGTTCCGCCGTGAACTGTCCCGTACCGCTCAGCCGACTGCTCGTCTCGCTGCTGCTGTCCTGCGCCGTGCTGGTGGGCGCCACCGGCTGCGGCGGCGACAGCGGGAGCAAGACCGCGAGCAGCTCCGCATCCCCGAGCGGCACGTCCTCGGCCGAGGCACAGAAGTTCGCCAAGACGCGGTTCGTCGCCAACGCGGGGCTCGCGGCCGGTGCCACGTACCAGTGGATCGTGAAGCCGTACCGCGCGGGCAAGTTCAAGAAGGGCGCGGACGGGCGCACGTTCGCTCTGGTCAAGGCAGGGCTCGCGGGCGGCTTCGCCTACAACCGGCTGAAGGCCGCCGCCGTCAACGCCAAGGGCGACCCGCTGCTGTCGAAGGCGGTCGCGCCACTGACGGCGGGCATCGAATCGCTCAAGGGGCTCGGCAACAAGCTTCGCAAGGGCGAGGCGGGCGAGGGCGACATCGGCGCCTTCGAGAACGTGATCACCGGCATCAAGGACGCGGGAAAGAGCGCGGGCGCCGAGGTGAAGGACAAGGTGCCCACCACCTCCCAGCTGGGCGGATAATCATATGCAGGAGGGGGTGCGGCGCATTATGGTGCGCGGAATGAACTCACTGCCGCATGACCTCTACTGTGACGAAATCATCGCCCGCACCGACGCCTTGAGGGCGGTGCTCAAGGGCGCCGACCTCGATGCGACCGTACCGACCTGCCCCGACTGGACCCTGCGCGACCTCGCCGTCCATGTCGGCGGCGCGCACCGGTGGGCGGGCGAGATCGTCCGCACCCGGGCCACCGAAGAGGTCCCCGACGAACGGGTGCCGGAGTTCACGCCCGAGGGCGACGACCCCGCCGTGCTGGACGCCTGGCTGGCGGACGGCGCGGCGAAGACCGCCGAGGCGATGCGGGCGGCCGGCCCGGACCAGGAGGTCTGGTCCTGGGCGGGGGAGAAGAACACGGGCTTCTGGGCGCGTCGCATGGCGCACGAGTCGATCGTCCACCAGGCCGACGCGGCGCTCGCCGCGAAGACCGGCTACGAGGTGCCTCCGGAGCTGGCCGCGGACACCATCGAGGAATGGCTGGAGATCGTCGCCTTCGCGCAGGCCGAGGGTGATCCGGAGGCCGCCGAACTGTGCGGCGGCGGGCGCTCGATCCATCTGCACGCCACGGACGTCCCGGAGGCCGAGTGGCTGATCGAGTTCGGTGAGGACAGCTTCAGCTGGCGGCGCGCCCATGGGAAGGCGACCGTGGCGCTGCGGGGCACGCTCACCGACGTCATGCTGGTCTTCAACCGGCGTCTCGCCCCGGACAGCGACCGCGTCGAGGTGCTGGGGGACGCGGAGCTGCTGGACTTCTGGCTGGAGCGCGCCTCGTTCAGCTGAGCGCCGGCCACCGGGTCCCGACTGCCGTCCCGCTGTGCGGGCGGCTCGGGGCTGAGCGAAGCTGGAAGGGAACAGCCGTAGTGTCCGGCGGCCCCGCAGGAGGTGCCGATGGAGCCCGCGCGCGCCCTGAAGCGGATCGCCTTCCTGCTGGAACGCGGCAGGGCCGACACCTACCGCGTACGGGCATTCCGCACGGCCGCCGACGCCGTCGCGGCCATGGCGGACGGTGAGGCCGCACAGGCGATCCGCGAGGCGACGGCCGGGAAGGTGCCCGGCCATCTGGAGCGGCTGGAGGAGGAGGCCGCCGCCGCTCCTCTCCCCGAGGGCGGTGAGCACGTCCTCGCCCTCCAGCGCGGTGACTGCCATCTGCACTCCGACTGGTCGGACGGCGGCGGCCCGGTCGAGGAGCTGGGCCGCACGGCGGCAGAGCCGGGCCATGAGCGGGCGGTCCTCACCGATCACTCGTCCCGGCGGAACGCGTCATCACGACATGGCCGGCCGAAGAAATGCCGGCCCGGTCGCGCGGGGGCACGGTCCCGGAGCGGGCCCGCTCCGGGGCGGACGGGGTGTACGGGGCCGTCGGGGCGGCCCCGGGACAGGAACGGTGAACCCATGACGGCCACAAGCGTGCGAGGCATCGACCACATCGGGGTCACGGTCCCCGACCTGGAGACCGCCACCCTCTTCCTCGTCCGGGCGTTCGGCGCCGAGGTGCTGTACGACACCCTGCACCGCCACGACACCCCGCAGGGCGGGCCGGACGTCGAGCGAAGGCTCGGAGTCCCGGCGGGCACCCAGCAGCTGGCGATCCGGATGCTCGCCCTTCCCGGCGACGGCCCGGGCATCGAGCTGTTCGAGTTCGAGGGCCCCCGCCGTGAACCCCCGGTGCTGCCCTGCGACTTCGGCTGGCAGCATGTGGCGCTCTACGCCGACGACCTGGACGCGGCCGTACGGGACTGTGTCGCCGCGGGCGCCTTGCTGCTCGCCGAGGCGCAGCCGCTGTCCGGCCCCGAGGCGGGGGAGCGCAACCGGTTCGCGTATCTGCGCACCCCGTGGGGCAGCACCCTCAAGCTCCTGACCTACCCCGACCCCCAGCCCTGGGAGCACACCGCGACCCGGCGGCGGATACGTCCCGCGCCGGTCGCCCTCAGTTGAGTTCGGCCAGGACCCGCAGGGTGTGCGGGTCCGGCGCCGTCACCAGCAGATCGGTGACCGGCCCCTTGCGCCACAACTCCAGCCGCTCCGCGATCCGTTGCCGGGGTCCGACGAGCGAGATCTCATCGGCGAACGCATCGGGAACCGCCAGCACGGCCTCCTCCTTGCGCCCTTCGAGGAACAGCTGCTGGATGCGCCGCGCCTCCTCCTCGAAACCCATCCGTGCCATCAGATCGGCATGGAAGTTACGGGCCGAGTGCCCCATCCCCCCGATGTAGAAACCGAGCATCGCCTTCACCGGAAGCAGCCCCTCGGCGACATCGTCACAGACCTGCGCACGGGCCATCGGCGCGATCATGAACCCGTCGGGCAGATCCGTGAGCGAGGCCTCGTACACATCGGTGCGCAGCGGCGACCAGTACAGCGGCAGCCAGCCGTCGGCGATCCGCGTGGTCTGCGCGATGTTCTTCGGCCCCTCCGCCCCCAGCAGCACGGGCAGTTCGGACCGCAGCGGGTGGGTGATCGGCTTCAGCGGCTTGCCCAGACCGGTGGCGTCCGGACCGTTGTACGGGTGGGAGTGGAAGCGCCCGTCCAGCTCCACAGGGGCCTCGCGGCCCAGCACCTGGCGGATCACGTCGACGTACTCGCGGGTCGCGGTCAGCGGGCTTTTCGGGAACGGCCGCCCGTACCAGCCCTCCACCACCTGCGGCCCGGACAGGCCCAGGCCGAGCATCATCCGGCCGCCGGAGAGATGGTCGAGGGTCAGGGCGTGCATGGCGGTCGCGGTCGGGGTGCGCGCCGCCATCTGCGCGATGCCGGTGCCGAGCCGGATACGGGAGGTGTGTGCGGCGATCCAGGTCAGCGGGGTGAACGCGTCCGAGCCCCAGGCCTCCGCCGTCCACACCGATCCGTACCCCAGCTCCTCGGCCTCCCGGGCCAGCTCCAGATGGGCGGGGTCCGGGCCGCGGCCCCAGTATCCGAGCGCGAGTCCGAGCCGCATTCCGCTGCCTCCCAGCCGTCCTGACGGAACGTCAGGTCATTGGCGCACGGACGGAGCGTACGACAGCGGCCCCCCGCCCGGAAGGGGCGGGGGGCCGCTGTGCGTACTGCGTGCGTATGACGGAAGCGCGGACTCAGCCGCGCTGGATGCCCGTGGTGTCCTGGAGCACACCACGACGGCCGTCCTGCGTCTGGGCGATGAGGCCGGGACCGCGCTGCTCCACCGCGAGATACCAGGTGCCGGGCGCCAGTTCGGCGATCGGCGACGGCGAGCCGTCCTCCCCGTACAGCGGGCGGGCCACCGGCACCGCGAACCAGAACGGCGTGAAGTCACCGGCCGGCGCACCGGCCGCCGGGGCCTGCTGGGTCTGCTGCGGCTCCGGCTGACCAGGCTGCGGCTGACCGGCCTGCGGGTGCGCGCCGTACGGCTGCGGCTGACCCGGCTGGCCGCCGTACGGCTGCTGCTGGGCGCCGGGGTAGCCGTAACCCTGGCCGGGCTGCGGCTGACCGCCGTACGGCGGCTGCACTGCCTGCGGGCGCGGGGCGCCCATCAGCGGGGCCTTGAGCGCGGGGACCAGCGGAGTGGCGACCGCGCCGCCCGCGAGCACGAGCGTCCCCAGCAGACCGAGGATCATGCCGGCGCCCGCGTCGCTGGCGTCGATGGTCGTCCAGAAGGCCGTCCACAGAGCGAAGACGGCGAGGGCGGCACCGAACTGGCCAAGGTCGAAGCCGAGAACCTTGCGGGCCGGCATGGCGCGGCCCACAACGATCAGCGCCGCGCTGATGATTCCGGCCAGGAAGACGCTCATGAGGATCCCGAGCGCGTCCCATGCGTTCGGGGCGTCGAAAGTGGAGCAGTTGAGGCCCGCAGGGCAATCGAAGCCGGAGAGGTCGAGGAAAGAGGCGATGAACAGCACCACCGCTGCTCCGATCACCACGCCGTCGCCTCGAGTGAGGGAGCGGATATTCACGTGAAGGTCCTTAGTCGATCGTCTCGTCGGGGCGGTCGTCGCTGCCGCCGGTGGGGCGGGCACGGCGCGAAGCTCGGGGGCGGCTCCCCATCGTACGGATGAATCTATCGTCTGCCCGGACGGGTTGTGTCCCTGCCCGGACCTTGGACGCACTTCCCCCTGTTTCACCTCGGAACCACCATTTGCTACCCCTTCAGATAGCTGCTGATGCCGTCGGCGATGCCCTGCGCCGCTTTCTGGCGCCAACTCGCGCTGGTGAGCAGGGCGGCGTCCTTCGGATCACGCATATTGCCGCATTCGATGAACACTTTGGGCACGGTCGACAAATTCAGTCCGCCCAGGTCCTTGCGGGTGTCCAACCCGGTATTGCCGCCCACGTAATTGGAAGGCGCACTTCCGGTAGCGCGCACGAAGAGACCGGCGATCCGGGTGCCGAGATCGCGCGAAGGACCGACGATCTTCGAGGTGTCCGCCGCTCCGCCGCGTACCGGCGCGGGGAGAATCACATGGAAGCCGCGGTTGCCGACCGCGGAACCGTCCGCGTGCACGGAGACCACCGCATCGGCCTTCGCCTCGTTCCCGATCCGGGCCCGCTCGTCGACGCACGGCCCGTACGGGCGGTCGTCGTCGTACGTCAGCACGACCTTCGCGCCCTGCGCCCGCAGGAGCGCGCGCAGCCGGTGCGACACATCGAGGGTGAACCGGGCCTCCGCGTAACCGGAGTCGGTCGATGTGCCGGTGGTGTCGCACTCCTTGTGCGTGGTGCCGATGTCCACCTGGCGGTTGATCTCGCGGGTGTGCAGATGGTTGTTCGGGTTGTGCCCGGGGTCGATGACGACGGTCTTCCCGGACAGCGGCCCCGAGGTCCTGCCGCCCGCGGACTTCGAGGGCGACGCGGACGCAGTCGGCGATGCGGACGTCTTCCCCGGAGCCGGAGCCGGAGCGCTCTGTGAGGGCGGGGCCGACGGCGGCGCGGCGGACATACCGCTGCCGCCCTGCCGGGGCCGGGCCTGCGCCCCGCCGCTGTCACCGCCCGCGCCGCAGCCCGCGGCACCCAGGCACACGGCTGCGAGCGCGGCGGCGACGATCAGGGGCCAGCGGCGCGGGGTCGGGGAAACGCTCTCGTCGTACGGCACCCCGCGATGCTATCGGGGGCGCCGGTCTCAGATCCCCGTTCCCGTGCGGCGCAGCACGCGCAGCGAATCCGTCACCGAGACCTCGGTGAACGCACCGGAGGCCAGCGCCCGCAGATAGACGCGGTACGGGGCCTGGCCGCCGTGCGCGGGGTCCGGGAACACATCGTGGATCACCAGCAGTCCGCCCTCGGCGACATGCGGTGCCCAGCCCTCGTAGTCACCGTTCGCGTGCTCGTCGGTGTGACCGCCGTCGATGAAGACGAGGCCGAGCTTCCCGCCCCACACGGCCGCGACCTGCGGAGACCGCCCGACGAGCGCCACGACCTGGTCTTCGAGACCCGCCGCGTGCAGGGTCCTGCGGAACGTCGGCAGCGTGTCCATCCGGCCGACCTCCGGGTCCACGACGGTCGGGTCGTGGTACTCCCAGCCGGGCTGCTGCTCCTCGCTGCCGCGGTGGTGGTCGACGGTGAGAGCCGTCACCCCGGCCGCCCGGGCGGCGTCGGCGAGCAGGATGGTGGAGCGCCCGCAGTACGTCCCGACCTCAAGGACCGGCAGCCCCAGCGCGGCGGCCTCGACGGCGGCCCGGTACAGCGCGAGTCCCTCGACCACCGGCATGAAGCCCTTGGCGGTCTGGAAGGCGGCGAGAATCTCGGGCTTGGGCTCGGCGACGGACTCGGCGGGCACGGGTTCCTCCTGGTGGGGACGGTTCTGCGGGGTACGCGTTCGACGGCGCCCCATCGTGCCGTACGCCCCCGCCGAAGGCATCGGCGGGGGCGTACGGGGGGTAACACGGGGCGGAGGCCTCATCCGCTCACGACGACACCGCGGTGCGGCGCTCCGGTGCGCCGGCCGTCAGCACCAGATCGGTTTCGACCGGCAGTCCGTTGCCGGGGTGGGCCGCCGGGTAGGCGCGCGGTGCGTATCCGGCGGCCGATCCGGCGAGCACGTAATTGCCGTCGGCCGGGGCGGGCAGCGTGTAGTGGCCGTTCTCGTCCGCCACGGTGAGACCGGCCTGCCGGCCCCGGTGGTCGATCAGCGTCACATTGGCACGGGCCACCGGCGCACCGGCCGCGTCCAGCACCCGGCCGCGGAAGCCGCCCGAGCCGGTGACCTGGCGGGAGGCGGGGGATGCGGGGGCCTGAGCCTCACCCTCGCTGCTCGCCAGCAGCACCGGGCGCATCGCATCGCGCTGCGACGGCAGGAACGCGGCCAGCACCAGCCCGACCACCACGGCGCCCGTCGCGATCAGGAACGAGATGTGGAACCCCTCCATAGAGGGCAACGACACCCCGCCCGTCCGCACCGAGGTGTTCGCCAGCACCATGCCGATCACGGCGCTCGACACCGATGTGCCGATCGACCGCATCAGGGTGTTCAGGCCGTTGGCGGCACCCGTCTCGGACGGATCGACGGCCCCGATGATCAGCGCGGGCAGCGAGGAGTACGCGAGTCCGATACCGGCCCCGAGCACCACCGCGATCACCACGGTCTGCCAGGCGGCGCTCATCAGGCCGAGCCCGGCCCCGTAACCGATCGCGATGATCAGCATGCCGAGCATCAGCGACACCTTGGGGCCGCGGCGGGCGGACAGCCGGGCGTAGAGCGGGGCGACGAACATCATCGTCAGGCCGAGCGGCGCCACGCACAGCCCGGCGACCACCATCGACTGGCCCAGGCCGTATCCGGTCGAGGTCGGCAGCTGGAGCAGCTGCGGCAGGACCAGCGAGACGGCGTAGAACGCGACCCCGACCATGATCGAGGCGAGATTGGTGAGCAGCACCTCGCGCCGGGCCGTGGTCCGCAGATCCACCAGCGGCGCCGGGCTGCGCAGCTCGAAGAGACCCCACAGGACCAGGATCACCAGGGACGCGGCGATCAGGCCGAGCGTGGTGCCCGAGGTCCAGCCCCAGTCGCTGCCCTTGGTGACGGGCAGCAGCAGGCAGACCAGACCGAGCGAGAGCCCGAGTGCGCCGGTGAGGTCGAAGCGGCCGGGGGCGCGCAGCGTGGTCTCCGGCACGGCGAGGACGGTGAGTGCCATGGACAGCACACCGAGACCGGCCGCGCCGAAGAACAGGGTGTGCCAGTCGAAGTGCTGGGCGACCAGCGCGGCGGCGGGCAGCGCGAGTCCGCCGCCCACCCCGATCGAGGAGCTCATCAGCGCCATCGCCGAGCCGAGCTTCTCGCGCGGCAGCTCGTCGCGCATGATCCCGATGCCCAGCGGGATGGCACCCATGGCGAAGCCCTGGAGCGCGCGCCCCACGATCATGATCACGAGATCGTCGGTGAAGGCGCACACCAGCGAGCCGATCACCATCACGGCGAGGCTGGCGAGCAGCATCTTCCGCTTGCCGTAGAGATCGCCGAGCCGCCCCATGATCGGGGTGGCGACGGCCCCCGCGAGCAGGGTCGCGGTCATCACCCAGGTGGCGTTGGACGGGTCGGTGTGCAGAAGGGCGGGCAGATCCTTGATGACGGGGACGAGCAGGGTCTGCATCACCGCGACGGTGATACCCGCGAAGGCGAGTACGGGGACGACACCGCCGCCCGCCTTGCGCGGACGCGGATCGGGGAGTTCCCCGGCGTGCTGTTCGTTCGTCGTCTGTGCCATGCGTGCGGCCTCCGGCAGCGTGATCGGGAGTGACGTGAAGAGGCGTGCGGGCCTTCCGGCGGGCAGCACCGACCGCCGGGTGTGTGTAGGGTGAAACCTTCTCCGTGTCCGCGGTATTCCGGTGAACCCGGCACGAACGGGACACGGCTGCGGCGCCGGGTGCGGACCCCTCCCGAATCGCGCGGTGATCCGGGCCGAGGCGCGCGGTGGTGCGGACGTCATCCGACCTTCCGTCAGAATGGAACGTGTTCTACTCTTGCGCCGTTCCAGTGGCTGCGACCGGCGAGGATCCGCATGGGCATCGGAATCACCGAAGAACAGAGGGAGTTGGCGCAGTCCGTACGGGGGTGGCTGGCGCGGGCCGTGCCGCCGGAGGAGATCCGCAGGCTTCTCGACGCGGACGCCCCCAGCGCCCCCGGCGTGCGCCCCGGGTACTGGGACGGGCTCGCGGAACAGGGGCTTGCCTCCATTCATCTGCCCGAGGCGTACGGGGGCGGGGGTGGCCGGATCCTCGATCTGGCCGTGGTCCTGGAGGAGGCGGGCCGGGCCGCGCTTCCCGGCCCGTATCTCGCGAGCGCCCTCGCCTCGGCCGTGCTGCACGCGTCGGGCGCGGGCGAGCCGGTGGGGGACCTTGCGGCCGGTACGCGTATCGGCCTGCTGCGGGCCCTCGCCGCCGGTACGCGCATCGGCGCCGTCGCCCTCGGCCCCGGCAGCCTCACCGCCGTGGAGCACGAGGGCGGCCTTCTGCTCGACGGCCTGACCCCGCCGGTCCTCTGCGGCGCCGACGCCGACCTCCTGCTGCTCCCCGCCGCATCGGCCACCGGCACCCTCTGGCTCGCCGTCGACTCCACCGCCGAAGGGCTGACCGTCCGCCCGCACCGCGGCGCCGACCCGACCCGCCCCACGGCCGAGATCCGCGCCGAGGGCGTATGCGTGCCCGCGGGACGTGTCGTACGCACCGGCACCGCACACGTCCGCGACCTCGCCGCAGTCCTCTTCTCCGCCGAAGCTTGCGGAACCGCGGCCAGGGCGCTGGAGACCGCCGTCGAGCACGCCAAGGTCCGCGAACAGTTCGGCCGTCCCATCGGACGGTTCCAGGGCGTCAAGCATCTCTGCGCCGACATGCTCGTACGGGTCGAGCGGGCCCGTGCGCTGGTGTGGGACGCGGCACGGGCCGCCGACGAGGAGGGAGCGGACCCGGACGTACGGTCCATGACCGCCGCCCTCGCCGCGTCGGACGCCCTGGACGCCGCGTACGGCTGCGCCAAGGACTGCATCCAGATCCTCGGCGGCATCGGCTTCACCTGGGAGCACGACGCCCATCTGTATCTGCGTCGGGTCCTGGTCGCCCGGCAGCTGCTGGGGGCCGGTGACGCCCACCGGCTGCGGGCCGTCCGGCTGGCCGGGGGCGGGGCGCGCCGCGAACTCGTCCTCGAACTCCCCGCCGGGGCAAAGGCCCACCGGGCCGGGGCGCGGAAGGCCATCGCCGCCGCCCGCGGCCTCGACCCGAGGGCCGCCCGCCGCGCCCTCGCACCGACCGGCTACGCCGCCCCGCACCTCCCCGCCCCCTACGGGCTGGGCGCGGGCCCCGTCCAACAACTCGCCGTACAGCGTGAACTGAAGGAACAGGGAGTGAAGCCGAGCGACCTCGGGATCGCGACCTGGGTCGTCCCCTCGCTCATCGCCCACGGCACGGCCGAGCAGCAGGACCGCTATCTGCTGCCCACCCTGCGCGGCGACCTCCTGTGGTGCCAGCTGTTCTCCGAACCCGGCGCGGGCTCCGACCTCGCCTCGCTGCGGACCAGGGCCGAGCGGACGGAGGAGGGCTGGCGGATCAACGGGCAGAAGGTGTGGACCAGCGCCGCCCGAGGCGCCGACCACGGCATTCTGCTGGCCAGGACCGACCCGGACGCCCCCAAGCACCGGGGGATCGGCTGCTTCGTCGTCGACATGAAGAACACCGAGGGCATCGACATCCGTCCGCTGAAGGAGATCACCGGCGACTCCCTCTTCAACGAGGTGTACTTCGACGACGCCCTGCTGCCCGCCGACGCCCTCGTCGGCGCGATCGACGACGGCTGGCGGGTCGCCCGCACCACGCTGGGCAACGAACGCGTCCACATGGCCGACCAGATGACGTTCGACACCGGCCTGGAGGCGCTGATCGCCCGCTCCGGCGAACTCGACGACACCTACCGCGCCCGCATCGGAACGCTCGCCGCCGAGGCCCACGCACTCGCCTGCATCGCACTGCGCACCACCTTGCGACAGGTCTCGGGTCTCGAACCGGGCGCGGGAGCCTCCGTCCGCAAACTCATCCAGACCACCCACCAGCAGAAGGTCGCCGAACTGGCCCTCGAACTCCTCGGCCCCGCCGGTGCGGCAGCCGAAGGGGCGGGGGAGCGGGCCGTGCACGGCTTCCTGATGTCCCGCTGCCTGACCATCGCGGGCGGCACCACCCAGGTTCAGCTCAATGTCGTCGCCGAGCGCATCCTCGGCCTCCCGCGGGACTGATCCGCCCGCAGCAGATACTCCCGGTGTGATGATGAGTCGGATTCGGGCGTGACCGATTGTCGGCTGACCACGCGGACCGGGTAGGCGCCTGGAACGTCGCACTCAGGGCCGGGCTGGCCCTTCCCGACGTGGCCTGACCAACCGTTGGGAGAAGCCCCCTGGTTTTATCCGGGGGAGGAGTCACCAACGAACTCCTCACCTACGAGGCGCTCGGCCTGTGCGGCGAGGGCGAGTCCGGAAAACTCGTCGAGTCCGGGGCCACCACGTACGGCGGGCGGTGGGTGGTCAACCCGTCCGGCGGGCTGATCTCCAAGGGGCACCCGCTCGGCGCCACCGGAATCGCCCAGGCCGCCGAACTCACCTGGCAGCTACGGGGGGAGGCGCGGGGCAGGCAGGTGCAGGACGCCCGGGTCGGCCTGGCCCACAACATCGGGCTCGGCGGGGCGGCGGTGGTGACACTGCTGCGCCGCTAGGTCCTGTACGGAGTTCAGATCACGGTTCGGGCAATCCGCAGCGCGGAACCGTGTGCGCTTGATAGGCCATCAGGTATGGCACGTGGCGATGTGACCGATGAGCAGTGGTCCCTGATTGAGCCCCACCTCCCGCTGGGAGTATCCGGACCCATACCTGACCTGCGAAAACACTTCAACGCGACGATGTGGCGGTTCCGCACCGGCAGCCCCTGGCGAGACGTGCCTGCCGAGTACGGTCCGTGGTCGAGCGTCTACGACCGCTTCCGTATCTGGACGCGCGAGGGCGTCTTCCAGCACCTGATGGAGACGGTCATCGGTTATGCCGCAGAACGCGGTGAGGCAGACCTGTCGCTGGTCAGCGTGGACTCTGCTACCTCCCGCGCTCACCACCACGCCGCCGGGATGGTTCTGGACGAAGAGCAGTTGGAAGCGCTGGTGGAGGCCGCAGAGTCCGAAAAGGGGGCGGGAAGAAGGGACGGGAGCCGCAATACGATCAGGACGGGGACCCGGAACGAGCCGAGCGGCAGCGGTTGCGGCGACGCCGCCGGGCCCGTTTGAAGGCTGCTGAGCTCGGTCGTTCCCGGGGCGGGCTGACCAGCAAGGTGCACTTGTCAGCCGAACGGCGCTGCCGTCCACTGTCGTTCGTCCTCACCCCCGGCCAGGCCGGTGACAGCCCGCAGTTCGCGCGGGTCGTGGACAAGATCAAGGTCCGTGGCAGGAGGGGCCGGCCCCGCACCCGCCCGGACGCGGTCGCCGGCGACAAGGCGTACTCCTCCCGCCGCAACCGCGCCTACCTGCGCAAACGCCAAATCCGGGCGGTGATCCCGGAGAAGGCGGACCAGACGGCCAACCGCAAAAAGAAGGGCTCGCGCGGAGGCCGCCCCGTCAGTCACGACGCCGAGCTGTACAAGGACCGCAACACGGTCGAGCGGTGCATCAACCGGCTGCGCAACTGGCGCGGGATCGCCACCCGCTACGACAAGACTCCCGAGAGCTACCTGGCCGGACTCCACCTGTGCGGCACGATGCTGTGGCTACGCGGCATCACCCGACGAGCATGATCTGAACTCCGTACAGGGCAGATTCTCGGGGTCCTCGCAACACCTGATGGCTTACGTGGTCGTCAGTAGATCACGCAGACGCTCGGCTGGAGTTTTCCAGCCGAGCGTTTTGCGTGGGCGGCCGTTGAGTTGCTGAGCGACGTGTTCGAGGTCTTCGGGGCTGTGCACGGACAGGTCGGTGCCCTTGGGGAAGTACTGCCGTAGCAGGCCGTTGGTGTTCTCGTTCGATCCGCGCTGCCAGGGTGAGTGCGGGTCGCAGAAGTAGACCGGAACACCGGTGGACACGGTGAACTGCTTGTGCGCGGCCATCTCGCAGCCCTGGTCCCAGGTCAGCGAGCCGCGCAGGTGCTCGGGAAGGGTCTGGATCAGGGGCACCAGCACGTCACGGACTTCCTCGGCGGTGTGCCCGCCGGGCAGGTGGCCGAGCATGACATAGCGGGTGGAGCGCTCGACCAGGGTGACGATCGCGCTCTCGTTGCGGGTGCCGACGATCAGGTCGCCTTCCCAGTGGCCGGGAACCGCCCGGTCTGCGACCTCGGGCGGCCGCTCGGAGATCATCACCATCTCGTCGACGAACCGGCGCGTTCGCTGGTCCGGGCTGCGGTGCGGCTTGCGGCGGGTGCGCCCGGTGCGCAGCGCTGCCGCGACTTCACGGCGCAGTCCGCCACGGGCCTGCACGTAGATCGCCTGGTAGATCGTCTCCGGACTCACGCGCATGCTCTCGTCGTCGGGGAACTCGGTGACCAGAGCGTGACAGATCTGCTCAGGTGACCACTGCTGCTGCAGCTTGTGGGCGACGTAATCACGCAGCGGACCGTCCGTAGCGAGCTTGGACGCCTTGGGCCTCGGACGGCTCTTCGCCCACGCCCGCTGTGCCCGGTGCGGCTGATAGACGCCCTCGACCGAATGGGCGTCGATCTCCCGCTTGACCGTGGAGGCCGGTCGGCTCAGCGCTCGCCCGATCGCCCGCAGCGATTGACCCTCACGACGCAAGTCAGCGATCAACTCCCGCTCCGCCACCGTCAGGAACCGGTGGTGCAGCTCGGCCTCGACCGCCGCAACGGACGGCTCCCGCGATGCGGCACTGGTGGTTGTCACACCGGTCTTGTAATCGATCCGGCGCCCGTCCGGGTGCAGGCGCGCGCCGTTGCTCTTCCTGATACCACGGTCCCAGTCCCGCGCAGTGCGTTCATGGACCCCGACCAGTGCCGCGGCCTCCCGCTGCCGGACCCCGGACGCGCGAAGCCTGTCGTACTCCACTCGCCCCGGATGCCCGGCCGCGCCCGGCTTCCCACGCCCACGCACGCCGGCTTTCCGCGCCCACCCGGCCGCCGTGTGACGGCTCACCCCGACCACCCGAGCAGCCCCCGCGACACTGCCGTTCTCCCGGTCCAGCGCCTCGAAGAACCTCACCTTCAAGCCCTCAAAATCCACGATCCCCGCAACTCCCTGAAGACCAGGGTGTTGCGGGGATCGCTAGAACCCGCCCAGGACCTAGGGCCCTTTCGTTTGGATCGTGCCGGGCCATTGGGCCGAGCCCGGCTCCGCCCCAATACCGATGTACGGGGCGCAGGGCGGCTGCGAGTATGACGGGCATGGTTGACGTCACGACGCCCGCACCCCTGCAGCAACGGCCCACGCCCCGCACCTGGGCGGCGGTTCTCGCCGCCTGTATCGGCCAGTTCCTCGTCGTGCTCGACGTATCCGTCGTCAACGTCGCCCTGCCGTCCATGCGTTCCGACCTGGGGATGAGCGCCACCGGACTGCAATGGGTGCTCAACGCCTACTCGATCGCCTTCGCCGGATTCATGCTGCTCGGCGGACGGGCCGCCGACATATACGGCCGCAAGCGGATGTTCCTCATAGGCCTCGGCCTGTTCACCGTGGCCTCCCTGGCCGGCGGGCTCGCCCAGGAGAGCTGGCAGCTGCTGGCCGCCCGTGCCGCGCAGGGGCTCGGCGCCGCCGTGCTCGCCCCCGCCACCCTCACCCTGCTCACCACCACCGTTCCCGAGGGCCCGGCCAGGACGAAGGCGATCGGCACCTGGATGGCCGTCGGTGCGGGCGGCGGCGCGGCGGGCGGGCTGATCGGCGGGGTGCTCACCGATCTGCTCTCCTGGCGCTGGGTGCTGCTGATCAATGTGCCCGTCGGTGTGCTCGTCCTGGCCGGTGCCGCGGTCCGGCTCGCCGAGGGCCGGGCGGGCGACCGCCGACGGATCGACTTCCCGGGCGCGCTCCTGGTCACGGCGGGCCTCGCCCTTGTCGCGTACGGCATCGTGCAGACCGAGGAGTCGGGCTGGGCGGCTGCCGCGACCCTGGTGCCGCTGCTCGGCGGGGTGGCCCTGCTGACCGCCTTCGTGGTGGTGGAGGCCAGGACCGCGGAGCCGTTGATGCCGCTCGGGGTGCTCGGGGCTCGGGCGGTGACGTCGGCGAACGCGGCGATGTTCGTGATCGGCTCCGCGACGTTCTCGATGTGGTACTTCATGACCGTGTACGCCCAGACCGTGCTGGGCTACACCCCGCTGCAGGCCGGACTCGCCCTGATGCCCACCTCGTTGGCGGTCGTCCTCGGCTCGAAGTGCGCGCCCCGCGTGATGGCCCGGGTCGGCGCGAAGAACCTGGCGCTCATCGGCACGGCCGTCGCCGCCGCCGGCTTCGGCTGGCAGTCCACGATGGGCGCCGACGGCACGTACCTCACCTCGGTCTGTCTGCCCGGCGTCCTGATGATGGCCGGTGCGGGCCTGGCGTCCACCCCGCTCGCCTCCCTCGCCATCACGGGCGCGGCCCCCGGCGAGGCCGGTCTGGTCTCCGGCCTCGTCAACACCTCCCGCACGATGGGCGGTGCGCTCGGCCTCGCCGCGCTCTCCACCGTCGCCGCGGCACGCACCGCGGGCGGCACCGGGGCGCAGGAGCTCACGGCCGGCTACGCGCTGGCGTTCCGGACGGCCGGCACGGTGCTGCTGGGCGGGCTGCTGCTGATGGCGCTGTGGCTGCCGCGTCACGGAGACGGCGCCCGGCGCTGACCCATGAGACCGTCGGGGCCGCACCCGGCCCCACCCCCCGGTCCTCTACAGCCACCCCTGCTGCCGCGCCGCCCGGACCGCTTCCATCCGGTTGCGGGTGCCCGTCTTGCCGATCGCCGACGACAGATAGTTCCGTACCGTCGACTCCGACAGATGCAGCTTCGCCGCGATGTCGGCGACCGTCGCCCCGTCCACCGAGGCGTTCAACGCGTCCCGCTCCCGCGCGGTCAGCGGACTCGGTCCGGCGCTGAGCGCGGCGGCGGCCAGCGCCGGGTCGATGACCGTCTCACCGCCCAGCACCCGGCGGATCGCGGCGGCGAGCTCCTCGACCGGGCCGTCCTTGACCAGGAACCCCGCGGCCCCCGCCTCCATCGCCCGGCGCAGATAGCCGGGGCGGCCGAACGTGGTGAGGATCAGCACCCGGCAGTCCGGCACCTCCTCGCGCAGATCGGCGGCGGCGTCCAGCCCGCTGCGGCCCGGCAGTTCGATGTCCAGGAGCGCCACATCGGGGCGCGACAGCAACGCCGCAGCCACGATCTCGTCCCCGGCGCCCACCTGGGCCACGACCTCGATGTCCGGCTCCAGCCCCAGCAACAGGGCGAGCGCGCCGCGCATCATGCCCTGGTCCTCGGCGAGCAGCACCCGCACGGACTTGGCCGGACGGTGATCCTGCGGCATCTCGTTCACGGGCCCAGCGTATGGCCGGAGGCACTATCGGCAGCCGTATCCTCGCCCGCCGGATCCGGGCCGTCCACCGGGAGCTGTGCGGTGAGCACGAAGCCTCGCTCCGGGCCCGGGCCCGCCCGCAGTGAGCCGCCCGCCGCGGCGAGGCGCTCGGTGAGGCCGGTCAGTCCGGTGCCGCCGATGCCGGGCGTGGCCGGTGCGCCGGAGCCCCGGCCGTTGTCCGTGACCGTCAGCCGGACCCGTTCGGTGGTGCCGTCGACCACGAACGAGCAGGTGGTGGCGTGGGAGTGGCGTACGACATTGGTGACGGCCTCCCGCACCACCCAGCCCAGCAGCGCCTCCGTCTGCGGGGCGAGCGGCGGTCCGGAGCGACGGAGCACGGGTTCGATACCGGCGGCGGTCAGCGCGGATCCGGCCCGGTCCAGTTCGGTGGCCAGGCTCCCCTCGCGGTAGCCGGTGACGGCCTCGCGGATCTCGGTGAGGGCCTGGCGGCCGATGGACTCGATGTCCGCGACCTGGGCGAGCGCCGCATCCATGTCGCGCGGCGCGAGGCGGCGTGCGGCCTCCGACTTGACCACGATCACGGACAGCGTGTGGCCCAGCAGATCGTGCAGATCGCGGGAGAACCGCAGCCGCTCCTTCTCGACGGCGCTACGGGCCAGCTCCTGCCGGGTGGCGCGCAGTTCCGTCACGGTCTCCGCGAGGGTGAGGATCGCGGCGGTCACCGCGCCCGAGATGAAGGTCCCGTACCCGATCGTCCACGGAGCCGAGCCGCCGTCCCCGCGCCACACCGCGATGAGGCAGGCGACCACGGCCAGGGAGAACAGGCCGATGACCAGCCGGCGGCGGCGCAGGATGGTGCCGCAGGCCAGCGCGAGCAGCGGGAAGAACAGCAGCCAGCTTCCGCCGTAGCCGATCGCGAGGCCGAAAGTCACGGCGGCCATCGCCGCGAGCAGCCAGTAGGACACCGGGCTCTCGTGCTTCCTCCTGTCGAAGCCGCGGAACACCACCGAGATGTAGAGGGAGTTGAAGGTGAGCAGCCCGAGACCGCCGAGCCAGGGGTTGGGGGCCTCGCCCTGGAAGAGGTTGGAGAAGGCGCCCATGCCCATCAGCAGCCAGGGCAGCAGGGTGTACGGCCCGGGCGGGCCGGGGCGCCGGTTCTCGCGCCGCCGTGCGCGCCGCTCCCGCCATGTGCACGCCCGCGTATCCGTCGACGTACCCATTGCCGACGTACCCGTCCGGTTTCTGGACATGTTCGTTCCTGTCACGCGGTCCTCTCGTGTCACGCGGTCCTCGCCGACCGACGGTACGAGATCACGGCGTACGTACCGAACAGCAGGAGCCACGCACCGAGCACGGCGATCGTGCCGGTGCCGGGCGCGTGACCCCCGGTGGTCGCCCAGCCCAGGTCGGCGAACCGGTTGGCGGGGGTGAACCTGCCGATGTGACGCAGCCACTCGGGGAGCAGCTCCAGCGGGAACCACAGCCCGCCGACGATCGCGAAGCCCGTCAGACAGGCCACGTTGACGACGCCGGTGCCCTGCGGGGTGAGCCGGTAGCCGTTGCCGAGGCCGAGCAGGGTGAACGGCAGGGCGCCGATCCACAGCAGCAGCGCCAGCACGGCCCACTGCCAGGCGGCCAGTCGTACCCCGTTGACCAGTGCGCCGGCCAGCAGCACCGTCAGGATCGTCGGCAGGACGGTCACCGAACCGCTGATCGCCCGGCCCACGACCGCCTGCGCGGGGGCGAGCGGGGTGACCCGCAGCTGCTGGAGCCAGCCAAGTGTCCTGTCGGAGGCGACGCCCGTACCGATCGCCATGGCGGAGCCCAGCGCTCCGTACGCGGCCATGCCGACCATCGAGACAGTTTTCCAGCCGTCGACGCCCTCGCCGCCGCCGATGTTGGTGAAGAGCAGGTACATCATCACCGGCATCCCGGTCCCGAAGATCAGGAAGAAGCCGTCACGCAGGGTCCGGCGCACTTCGAGCACGATGTAGCGGAGCATCACACGGCCTCCCTCTCGGAAGCGGAAGCGGGCGCGGACGCGGACGCGGTGAGAGCGAGGAACGCGTCCTCCAACGTGGCCCGGCAGACCTGGAGATCACGGATCGCGCCGAGGCGGGCCAGCTCCACCACGGTGGCGTCCGAGTCCGCCGTGTGCAGCAGCGCCCGGTTCCCGGACACCTCGGCGGTCACGACGCCGGGCAGCAGCTCCAGGCCCTCGGCCGGCCGCCCCGCCAGGTCGAAGGAGACCAGACTGCTGCCCGCCGCGCCCCTGATCGTGTCGCCGCTGCCGTCCGCGACGACCCGGCCCCGGTCGATGACGACGATCCGGTCGGCGTTCTCGTCGGCCTCCTCCAGATGATGGGTGGAGAAGAGGACCGTGTTGCCGCGCCGTGCGTAGGCCCGCATCGAGTCCCAGAACGTCCGGCGCGCCTCCACGTCCAGGGCGGCGGTCGGCTCGTCCAGGACGATCAGCTCCGGGTTGCCGGCCAGCGCGACGGCGAAGCGGACGCGCTGGGTCTGGCCGCCGGAGAGCTTGTCGACGCGCCGGTTCGCGTACGCGGAGACTCCCGCCAGCGAGAGCGCCTCGGCCACCGGCATCGGCCGCGGGTACGTCGAGGCGACGAAGGTGATCAGTTCGCGGACGGTGACCCGCTGGACGGGCCGCCCGTCCTGGAGCATGGCGCCGACCAGACCGGCCCGTACCGCCTGGCCGGCGGTCCGGCCCAGGACCCGCACACTGCCGGATTCCGGCTCGTCCAGGCCCAGCAGAAGGCCGATGGTGGTGGACTTGCCCGCACCGTTGCGGCCGAGCAGGGCGACGGTCTCGCCGCGGCCGATGGACAGATCGATCCCGTCCACGGCCCGTACGGTCCGCCCCGCCCGGCCGAATGTCCTGATCACCCCGGTGAGAACCACCGCGGCTCCGCTCCCCGTTGTCTGCTTCATGACCACGACGTTACGGAGGGCGCCCGGGGCCCCGGCAGAGGTGTGTGTACGGACTTCGCGATGACATATGTCATGGTGCCGGCCGACCGGAGGAGCCATGTCTGACGCAGCGTCAGCATCGGTCTTCACAACTGCTGGGCGCTGCGTTATACATGGGAGTCATCGGCTAGAACGCGTTCTAGAACAGGCGTGGCTGCCGGTCCCGCACGACCTCGGTGCGGCCGACGGTGCGGACGGCCGCACCGAGGTCTTCCCACCATCAAGGAGCAGCTTCCCCATGCCCATTGATGCCGAAAAGGCTGTCGCCGCCGAGCCCCGGACCGCCGAGATCTCCTGGGGTCACAAGGACGTTCAGCTCTACCACCTGGGAATCGGCGCGGGCGTCCCCGCCACCGACCCCGGCGAACTGCGCTACACCCTGGAGTCCCGGCTCCATGTCCTGCCCTCCTTCGCCACCGTCGCGGGAGCGGGAGCGGGAGCGGGAGCGGGAGCGGGCACGGTCGTCGGCGGCGCACTCTCCTCGCGCGGCGTCGACATCGACCTCGCCGCCGTCCTGCACGGCGGGCAGAGCGTACGGGTGCACCGGCCGATCCCCGTGAAGGGCAGCGCCGTACAGACCTCGAAGGTCGCCGCGGTGTACGACAAGGGCAAGGCGGCCGTCCTCGTCCTGCGTACCGAGGCCGCCGACGGCGAGGGACCGCTGTGGACCAACGACGCCCAGATCTTCGTCCGGGGCGAGGGCGGCTTCGGCGGCGAACGCGGCCCGTCCGAACGGATCGCGTACCCCGCCGTCGCCCCCGGCCACGAGGTGGAGCGCCCGATCCGCCCCGACCAGGCGCTGCTGTACCGCCTTTCCGGGGACTGGAACCCGCTCCACGCCGACCCCGATTTCGCCGCGAAGGCAGGCTTCGACCGGCCGATCCTGCACGGTCTGTGCACCTACGGCATGACGCTCAAGGCCGTCACCGACACGGTGCTCGGCGGCGATGTGACCCGTATCCGCTCCTACCGCACCCGTTTCGTCGGGGTCGTCTTCCCCGGCGAGACCCTCCGCATCCGGATGTGGACCGGGAAGGACCACGTCCGGGTCGAGGCACGGGCCGTCGAGCGGGACGGTGCCCCGGTCCTCGGCGACACCTTCGTCGAACACTCCTGAACCAACTCCAAGAGGTCCACAGGCCGGCGATCCACAGGCCGACGATGCACAGACCAGCGATGCACAGGCCCGTGATCCACAGGCCCACGAGGGGAGCCGCACCATGCGCGCAGCCGTACTGCACGAGACAGGTCAGGACAAACTGGAGGTTTTCGACGACGTCGAGGCGGTGGGCTTCGGCCCCGGCAAGGTCAGGCTCCGCATCCGGGCCACCGGACTGTGCCACTCCGATGTCTCCGCGATGAGTGGCGTGCTACCGCAGCCCGCCCCCTTCATCCCGGGCCACGAGGGCGCGGGCGAGGTCGTCGACGTCGGCGACGGCGTCACCGGGCTGAGCGCGGGGGACCGGGTGCTGGTCTGCTGGCTGCCCGCGTGCGGGGCGTGTCCGTCCTGCAGGCGCGGCCAGACGCAGCTGTGCCTGGCCGGTTTCATGAACGCGGGCACCCCCAACTTCAAGCGCCCCGGCACCGATGTCTTCGGCTTCGCGGGCACCGGCACCTTCACCGAGGAGGTCGTCGTCGGCGCGGGCTGCGCGGTGCCGATCCCCGACGACGTGCCGTTCGAGATCGCCGCGCTGATCGGCTGCGGGGTGACCACGGGGCTGGGCGCGGCCATCAACACCGCACGGGTGGAGGCCGGTTCGTCGGTCGCCGTGATCGGCTGCGGCGGGGTCGGCATCTCCACGATCCAGGGCGCCAGGGTGCAGGGCGCCGCCCAGATCGTGGCCGTGGACCCGGTCGCGTCCCGGCGCGAGGCGGCCCTCCGGTTCGGCGCGACCGAGGCGGTCTCCCCGGACGGACTCACCGACGCCAAACAGCGGATCACCGCGGGCGAGGGCTTCGACTACGTCTTCGAGGTCGTCGGCAACTCGGCCACCGCCCGCACGGCGTACGAGCACACCCGGCGCGGCGGCACCCTCTGCATCGTCGGCGCGGGCGCGATGGACGACAACTTCCAGGTCAACATGTTCGAGCTGTTCTTCGACGAGAAGCGGATCCTGCCCTCCATGTACGGGGGAGGGGACGTGCTCCGCTCGTACGAACGGGCCATCGCGCTCTGGCGGGCCGGCCGGATCGACCTCGCCTCGATGATCACCCACCGGGTGCGGCTCGACGGCATCAACGACGCCCTCGACCAGATGAGGACCGGTGAGTCGCTGCGTACCTGCGTCGAGCTCTGACCGCAGGCCGACCCGCATGCTCCGAGAGGACTCCAGAGGTTTCGATGTCACAACCCCTTCCCCTGAACGGCCTGTCCGTGATCGTCACGGGTGCGGGCCGCGGCCTCGGCCGCGCCGAAGCGCTGGAACTGGCGAGGCTCGGCGCGTCCGTCGTCGTCAACGACTACGGGCAGCCGGGCCGTGACGGCTCCGGTGAGGCGTCCGCGACCCCCGCGGAGGAGGTCGCCGAGGAGATCCGGGCGGCGGGCGGCCGCGCCGTCGCGCACCTCGGCGACGTCTCCGACCACGAGCAGGCCCGCGCCCTGGTGGAGCTGGCCGTCGACACGTACGGAAAGCTGGACGTCCTGGTCAACAACGCGGGCATCCTGCGCGACCGGATGGTCTTCTCGATGACGGAGGACGAGTGGGACTCCGTCATCAGGGTCCACCTCAAGGGCCACTTCAACACCACGCACTTCGCCGCGTCCCACTGGCGCGCCCGCTCCAAGGAGTCCGGCGGCCCGGTCCACGGGCGGATCGTCAACACCTCGTCGGAGGCGTTCCTGGCCGGTTCGGCGGGCCAGCCGAACTACGCGGCGGCCAAGGGCGGCATCGTCGGCCTCACCACCTCCACGGCCCTGGCCCTGGCCAGGTACGGCGTCACCGCCAACGCCATCTGCCCGCGGGCCCGCACCCGGATGACCGAGGACGTCTTCGCGGGCCTCCAGGAACCGGCGGACGGCCGGCTCGACGCGCTCGCCCCCGAGCACGTCTCGCCACTGGTCGGCTATCTGGCCTCCCCGGCGGCCGCCAAGGTCAACGGGCAGCTCTTCGTGGTGCACGGCGGGATGGTCGCGATCGTCGAACGCCCAAGGGTGGCGGCGAAGTTCGACTCCTCGAAGGAGACGTTCTCCTTCGACGAGCTGGACGAGCTGCTCTCCCCGTACTACGAGGACCGCCCGACGGGTGAGACCTTCGCCGCGGCCGAGGTGCTCGGCCTGAAACGGGACTGACCGCAACGGAAAGGGGTGGGCCCCGGCAACCGGTCATCGGCTGCCGGGGCCCACCCGTCCCTCGTCGATCTTCCGTGCGGTCAGGCCGCCCGGCTGCCTCCGCCGTTGTCCCCCTCGCAGGCGCGGCGGTGGCGGCCGTGCGGCTGCGCCGACGCGTCGTCCATCGATACGCCCCCTCGGTGCTTTCCGGAGCCGCCGGCTTCGGCCCGTTCCGCGTCCGCCCCCGGCGGGCGCGTCTGGGTCGTGTCGGTTCGGGCTTCAGACATGTGGGAAGTCACCCCGTTGTGATCGCTTACGTGTGTGTCACCAGGGCCGATCGCGCCACCGCAACACGGCACGGTCACCGTCGGCGACCGTCGGATACGGCTGCGTAGCCCAGGTCCGGATTTTAACCAGGCACCATGCGCCCCATGAGAGGCGCCTGCCCCAGCGGAACCGGCTTGCACATCGGAAGAGGCGCAGCGGCGGCGGACGGTTGCATACCGCTTTCCGCAGCTGCTTCCATACCCGCTTCCATGCCCGCTCCCGTGCCCGTTTCCGCTCCCGCCCACGCCGCCGGTTCCGCGCCGCGTTCCCCGTCCACCGGTGCCTCCAGCAGTGCCACCCCGCACGCCACGTTCTCATTGGCGTACGGAAGTCTGAGCACGCCCTCCCGGGTCCATACCCCGCGACCGGCCTGCCACCCCTCGGGGGCGGCGAGTTGATGCAGCCGGCGCCCCGCCGGGCGCCATACCCCGAGCCAGCTGCCCACCGCCCCGTCGATCCGCAGGGCCACCGCACAGCTCTCCGGCATCAGCATCTGCCCCGGCTGTACGGCGAACGGCGTCACCGCCACATCGGCCGGGCGCAGACACTCCGGGAAACGCACCGGCAGGCAGCTGCCCAGCACCCCCCACCCGAGCCGGTCGTGCCCCGGCGCGTCCGAGCGGATCAGCAGCAGCCCGCTGTCCGCGTCGGCGAGCAGCAGCCGGTCGTTGCTCTCCGGCGCGATCTGCAGCAGCGGCGTCACCTCGCCTCCCCGCTCCAGGTCCACGGCAACGGCCTTGACCGGCCCGCCGCCCGGCATCTCCCGGTCCAGGGCCAGCATCCGCCCCGCCCGGTCCAGCCAGACCCCGCCCGAGCAGCGCCCCTGGACCTCCGCGACCCGTTCGGGACCGAACGCGCCGCCCGCCACCAGCCAGACGGCGGTGGAGTGCGCACCGACCGACAGGGCGTACGCGCTCGCACCGTCCGGCGACGGCGGCAGCAGCGTCAGATCCGCGCATCCGACGGCGCCCAGCGGCAATTCACCGGTGCCGGGGCCGGTCGGATAGAGCAGCGAGAACGCATGCCGGTCCGCGACCCGGCGCCGGATCAGCACCCGCCCGTCGGCCAGCGGCAACACGTCCGAGTCCGGCTCCTCCGGCTGATCGAGGGGGAGCGGCACGGCGTACGGCTCGTGCCCGTCGAGCGTCCAGCGCTCCACGAACCACGCCTGCGCGGCCTCTTCGGACGGCTCCGCGCCGACGTCGCGGAGGGCGAGCCGGGCCGCGTACGAACCGTCCGCGGCGATCGTGAACGCGGGCGGCGCCCCCGGTGTGTCCGGCTCGTCGTTCTCCAGCACCGCGTCTCCGGCATCCCCGGTGTCTCCGGCGCTCGCGGAGTCTGCGGCGGCCCCGGTCGCCCCCGCGGTCTCGTTCTCGATGGCACAGGCAGTCATGGACTGGTCACCTCCGGCAACCGAAGCTAGTTTTCGCACTTCCTGCCGAACAACACGAGACCCGCCACTTCACACATAAGGGTGGTGATGCCCGGATTCGCCTGAGGGGCAGGGGGCGCCTGTGCTTGCCACGGGACGGGTGCATAAGGTTAGGCAGCCCTAAGCAATACCTGTGTGACCCTCGACTGGAGCAAGTGATGTCCCTTCGTCACCGCGGCACTGCCGCAGTCGGCCTGGCAGTGGCTGCCGCCCTTTCCCTCTCGGCCTGCGGGGGCGGCGACGGAGGCTCGGACGCCTCGGCCAAGTCAGGGAACGGCGGTGACAAGAAGGCGGCCGTCGCGACGGGCGGCAAGGACTTCGCCGACGCCGCGAAGAAGACGGCGGAGTACGGCACGGACGCCGAGCCAGGCCAGTTCCCCCGGACCCTCACCCACGCCATGGGCAGGACCGAGCTGAAGTCCGCGCCCAAGCGCGTCGTCGTGCTGGACGTCGGCGAGTTCGACAACGTCGTCTCGCTGGGTGTGAAGCCGGTCGGCTACGCCCCCTCCGAGGGCGACGCGGCCATCCCCTCGTACCTGAAGAAGAACGCGGGCAACCCGAAGAATGTCGGCACGATCAACAACCTCAACCTTGAGGCGATCGCCGGTCTGAAGCCCGACCTGATCCTCGGCAGCCAGCTGCGCGCCGCCGACAAGTACGACGCGCTCTCCAAGATCGCGCCGACCGTGTTCTCCATCCGCCCGGGCTTCACCTGGAAGCAGAACTACCTCCTCAACGCGGCGGCGCTGGACAGGACCGCCAAGGCACAGAGCGAGCTGGACGCGTACGAGGCGAAGGCGAAGAAGCTCGGCGAGGACGTCGGCCCGGACAAGCCGACCATCTCCATGGTCCGCTACATGCCGGACCGGATCCGCCTCTACGCCAAGGCGTCCTTCATCGGCACCATCCTCGGCGACGCGGGTCTGCCCCGGCCGAAGAACCAGCAGATCGAGGACCTCGCCGTGGAGGTCAGCCCGGAGAGGATCGACGAGGCCGACGCCGACTGGATCTTCACCGGCGTCTACGGCGACGTGAAGGCCACCAAGCGCGACACCACCCAGTCCAACCCGCTGTGGAAGAACCTCAAGGCGGTCAAGGACGGCCGGGCCAAGGACGTCTCCGACGAGACCTGGTACCTCGGCCTCGGTGTCACGGCCGCGAACCTGGTCCTCGACGACCTCCGCGCCGACCTCGTGAAGTAACGATTTCTTAGCAGGCTGTGGCCCGTGCGCACGGGTCATCGAAGCCATGGGCGACGGGGCACGCAGGGCAGGTAGCCTTTCCTTGTGCCCCGTCTGTCTGAAGTCCTCGCCGAGCTCGACGCTCTCTGGCCGCCCGAGTGGGCCGAAGACTGGGACGCGGTCGGTACCGTCTGCGGAGATCCCGGCGCACAGGTCGACCGGGTGCTCTTCGCCGTCGACCCCGTCCACGAGATCGTCGACGAGGCGATCGGGCTCGGCGCCCAGCTGATCGTCACCCACCACCCGCTCTATCTGCGGGGTACGACGACGGTCGCGGCCGACACCTTCAAGGGCCGGGTCGTGCACACCCTCATCAAGCACGACATCGCGCTGCACGTCGCCCACACCAACGCCGACACCGCCGACCCGGGCGTCTCCGACGCCCTCGCCGGTGCGCTCGACCTGCGTGTCGACGGCCCCCTCGTGCCGGACCCCTCCGACCCCAAGGGCCATCGCGGCCTCGGCCGGATCTGTGTGCTCGACCACCCCGAGAGCCTGGCCGACCTCGCCGCCCGCGCCGCAGCCCGGCTGCCCGCCACCGCGCAGGGCATCCGGCTCGCGGGCGACCCGTCGGCGACGGTACGCACCGTCGCGGTCAGCGGCGGCTCCGGCGACGGCCTCTTCGACGCGGTGCGCGCCGCCGGTGTCGATGCCTTCCTCACCGCCGACCTGCGCCACCACCCGGCCTCCGAGGCCGTCCAGCGCTCCCCGCTGGGCCTGCTCGACGCCGCCCACTGGGCCACCGAATGGCCCTGGTGCGAACAGGCCGCAGCGCAGCTCGACGCGATTTCCGACCGCCACGGATGGGACCTGCGGGTCCATGTCTCGAAGCAGGTCACCGACCCCTGGACCACCACCACCCACCACTCTTCTGGAGCCCCCAACTGAACGCCGCGCCCGCCGACCAGATCCGACTCCTCGACGTCCAGGCCCTCGACGTACGCCTGTCGCAGCTCGCGCACCGGCGCAAGTCGCTGCCCGAGCACGCCGAGATCGAGTCGCTCACCAGCGACCTCGCGCAACTGCGTGACCTGCTGGTCGCCTCGCAGACCGAGGAGAGCGACACCGCCCGCGAGCAGACCAAGGCGGAGCAGGACGTCGACCAGGTGCGCCAGCGCGCCGCCCGCGACCAGCAGCGCCTCGACTCCGGTGCGGTCACCTCGCCCAAGGACCTGGAGAGCCTCCAGCGCGAGATCGCCTCGCTGGCCAAGCGTCAGGGCGACCTGGAGGACGTCGTCCTCGAAGTGATGGAGCGCCGCGAGTCCGCCCAGGAGCGCGTCACCGAGCTGTCCGACCGGGTCTCCGCCGTCCAGGCCAAGGTCGACGACGCGACCGCCCGCCGTGACGCCGCGACGAAGGAGCTGGACGAGGAGGTCGCGACCGTCACCAAGGAGCGCGGGCTCGTCGCCGGTTCCGTCCCCGCGGACCTGCTGAAGCTGTACGACAAGCTCCGCGTCCAGCAGGGCGGGGTGGGCGCCGCCCGCCTCTACCAGCGCCGTTGCGAGGGCTGCCGCCTGGAACTGAACATCACCGAGGTCAACGATGTGAAGGCGGCCTCCCCGGACACCGTCCTGCGCTGCGAGAACTGCCGTCGCATCCTGGTCCGTACGTCGGAGTCGGGCCTGTAATGACCCAGCCGCGCCAGTTCGTCATCGAGGCCGACGGCGGTTCCCGGGGCAATCCCGGGCCCGCCGGTTACGGTGCGGTCGTCATCGACCCGTTGACGGGGGAGACTCTCGCCGAGGCCGCCGAGTACATCGGCGTCGCGACGAACAACGTCGCCGAGTACAAGGGCCTCATCGCGGGCCTGAAGGCGGCGAAGGCGCTGGTGCCGGACGCCTCGGCGGACGGTGCGCTCCAGGTGCGGGTCCGGATGGACTCCAAGCTGGTCGTGGAACAGATGTCGGGCCGCTGGAAGATCAAGCACCCCGACATGAAGCCGCTCGCGGCACAGGCGGCGCGAATCCTGCCGGCCTCCGCCGTCACGTACGAGTGGATCCCGCGCGAGCAGAACAAGCACGCGGACCGGCTCGCCAACGAGGCGATGGACGCGGGCAAGCGCGGCAAGCAGTGGGAGCCGTCCTCGTCGACGGCCGCGCTCGACACGCCCCGGCTCACGACGACCGCCGACCTGCCGCCCGTCTCGGGCCCGCCCGGCGACGCGGCGGCGGGCGCGGCCAGGGCCCGCGCGGCCCTGGCCTCCCGCCCGGGAGCGGCACCCTCCGCCACCCCCCAGGTGGGCTGGGGCGCTGCGCCCGACCTCGGCGCGCCCGCCACCTTCGTACTGCTGAGGCACGGCGAGACGGCCCTCACCCCCGAGAAGCGGTTCTCGGGCAGCGGCGGCAGCGACCCCGAACTCTCGACGACCGGCCGCGACCAGGCCGAACGCATCGCCCAGTCGCTGGCCGCCCGCGGCACGATCGAGGAGATCGTCAGCTCCCCACTGCGCCGCTGCCGCGAAACGGCGGCCGCGGTGGCGGCCCGGCTCGGCCTGGAGGTCCGGATCGAGGACGGCCTGCGCGAGACGGACTTCGGCGCCTGGGAGGGCCTGACGTTCGCCGAGGTACGCGAGCGCTACGGCCCCGACCTGGACGCCTGGCTGGCCTCCGCGAAGGCCGCCCCCACCGGCGGCGGCGAGAGCTTCGCCGAGGTGGCCCGCCGCGTCGCAACCACCCGCGACCACCTCACCGCCCGCTACACGGGCCGCACGGTCCTCCTGGTCACCCACGTGACACCGATCAAAACCCTGGTCCGCCTGGCACTGGGCGCCCCGCCGGAAGCCCTGTTCCGCATGGAACTCTCGGCGGCCTCGGTGTCCGCGGTGGCGTACTACGCGGACGGGAACGCATCAGTCAGGCTGCTGAACGACACGTCACACCTGAGGTAGCGACACGAAAGCCCCCGCGAGGCGCGAGGCTGCCGCTTCCGGGCCCCCGGCCCCGGTTCCGGGGGAGGGGCGGGTAGGGGGAAATCAGCCGCGCAGCGCCGCCGCCTCGCTCGCCAGCCGTTCCACCCGCGCCCAGTCCCGCGCCGCCACCGCATCCGCCGGGACCATCCAACTGCCGCCCACGCAGCCGACGTTGGGCAGCGCCAGATAGGACGGCGCGGAGGCGAGCGCTATACCGCCCGTCGGGCAGAACCGGGCCTGTGGCAGCGGCGAGGAGAGCGCCTTCAGATACGCCGTGCCGCCCGCCGCCTCGGCCGGGAAGAACTTCATCTCGGTCACCCCGCGCTCCAGCAGCGCGACCACCTCGGACGTCGTCGAGACACCCGGCAGGAACGGCACCCCCGACGCCTTCATCGCGTCCAGCAGCGTCTGTGTCCAGCCGGGGCTGACCAGGAAGCGGGCCCCCGCGGCAACGGTCTCGGAGACGTTGCGTACGGAGATCACCGTGCCGGCCCCGACCACCGCGCCCGGCACCTCGGCCGAGATCGCCCTGATCGTGTCCAGCGCGGCGGCGGTGCGCAGCGTCACCTCGATGGCCGGGAGCCCGCCCGCGACCAGCGCCCGGGCGAGCGGCACCGCGTCGGCGGCGTCCTCCAGGACGACAACGGGGACGACGGGGGCAAGGTCCAGCACGGAGGAGGTCATGCGCTCATCTTGCCGCGCCCACGGCATAATACGCAACGAACGTTGCGCATGTTGCAACGCGGTGAGCCCCCGCTCAGTGGATCTCGGTCACCACGACATCGAGCGACCACGTCCGCCCGGCCCGCGCGGGGGCCTCGGCCTCCACCACGTACCCCAGCTCCCGCAAGGTCTTCACCAGCTCCGCGGGCCCCTTCGGCCGGGCACCGGCCACCAGCAGATCGCGGACCATCCGACCCTTCGTCGCCTTGTTGAAGTGGCTGACCACGGACCGCTTCTCGACCCCGTCCACCATCTGGGAGTGCAGCACCCGCACGCTCGCCGTGCGCTCCGCCATCGCCCCCTTCGGCTTCCAGGCCGCCGTGTACGCCGAGGACCGCAGGTCCAGCACGAGGCCGTCCCCGGCCGCCTCCGGCATGACCTGCGCCATCGGGTCGCGCCAGTACGCCCCGAGCGCACCCAGCCCCGGCAGCTTCACACCCATCGAGCAGCGGTACGAAGGAATCCGGTCGCCCACCCGCACGGCGCCCCACAGCCCGGAGAAGACCAGCAACGACCTTCCGGCCCGCCGCCTGGCCGCCGTGTCCAGGGAGGCCAGGCCCAGGGCGTCGTACAGCACCCCCGTGTAGATCTCCCCGGCCGGACGCGTCCCCGCCGTCCGCAGCTCCACGTTCTTCGCGATCTCGCCGCGCAGCCCCTCGCTCAGCCCTAGCACCGCACGGGCCTTCTCCTCGTCCGCCGCACACAGCTCGACCAGCTCGTCGAGGACCGCCGCCCGCGCCGCGGCCAGCCCCGGCAGCGACAGCGACTCCGGCTTCAGGGGTGCTCCGCGCCCCGACGCGGCCTTTCCTTCGGAGGGCGGCAACAGCACGAGCACGGCGGTTCTCCTTCGTACGTAGGCACAGGTAAACGGGGCGCGGAGGCCCGCGAACCAGCGTACGGGGACACCACTGCCGCACTCGCCGCCGCCCGGGATGCCGCCGGGACCACCCCGCCATACGCTCGGTCCATGCCCCGCCGCCATCTCCATATGACCGGGCCGGCCGAGACCCCGCTGAGGGCGGCCCTGTGCAAACTGCGCACCGAGCTCGAACTGCCCGACGGCTTCCCGCCCGACGTCCTCGCCGAGGCGGCACAGGCGGCGAGGGCCCCGGCGGTGCCGGCTCACGAGGACGCGACGGACCTGCCGTTCTTCACCATCGACCCGCCCACATCGACCGACCTCGACCAGGCCATGCACCTCGAACGCCGCCGCCACGGCTACCGCGTGCACTACGCCATCGCCGATGTCGCCGCCTTCGTACGCCCCGGCGGCGCGCTCGACACCGAGGCCCACCGCCGGGTGACGACCCTCTACTTCCCCGACGGCAGGGTGCCGCTCCACCCCACCCCGCTCGCCGAGGGCGCCGCCAGCCTCCTGCCCGGACAGACCCGCCCCGCCCTGCTCTGGCAGATCGACCTGGACGCCGAGGGCGGCGCCGTAGCCACCCATGTACGCCGAGCCCTCATCCGGAGCCGGGCCAAACTCGACTACGCAGGCGTCCAGCGTCAGATCGACACCGGCACCGCCGAAGAGCCCCTGGCCCTGCTCCGGAACATCGGACGGCTCCGCGAGGAACAGGAGGTCGCCCGCGGCGGCATCTCCCTCAACGTGCCCGAGCAGGAGATCATCGAACGCGACGGCACCTACGGCCTGGAATACCGCGCCCCGCTGCCCGCCGACGGCTGGAACGCCCAGATCTCCCTCCTGACCGGTACGGCCGCCGCCCACCTCATGGCCCAGACCGGCACCGGCATCCTGCGCACCCTGCCGGTCGCCCCCGACGGCGCCGTGGCCCGACTCCGGCGCTCGGCCGAGGCGCTGCACATCGACTGGCCGCACCATGTCCCGTACGCCCAGGTCGTGCGCTCCCTCGATCCGAGGAGGACCGACCACGCCGCGTTCCTCCAGGAGTGCACCACCCTGCTGCGCGGCGCCGGCTACAGCGTCTTCGAGCACGGCGAACTCCCCACCCCCGCCGTCCACGCCGCCGTCGCCGACCTCTACACGCACTGCACCGCCCCGCTGCGCCGCCTCGTCGACCGGTACGCGTCCGAGCTCTGCCTCGCCGCCGTCGCGGAACAGAACCCGCCCGAGTGGGTCCTCGCCGCGCTGCCCGGCCTGCCCAAGGAGATGGCGGACGGAACCAGGCGCGCCAACACGGTGGAGCGCGAGTGCGTCGACGTGGTCGAGGCCGCGCTGCTCAAGGACCGGATCGGCGAGATCTTCGACGCGTACGTGGTCGACGTGTTGGAGGAGGAACCCACCACGGGCACCATCCACATCGACAACCCGGCCGTCGTCGCCCGGGTCGAGGGCGGCACGGAGAAGCTCCCCCTGGGCGAGCGGCTGCGGGTCAGACTCGCCCGGGCGGACCCCGGCTCGGCAAAGGTCCTCTTCGCCCCCGCATGACCGTAGCCACGACGGCCTCCACCAGGCGGGTAGCATGGTCGGCACGGCAGACGAGCCGGGCGGACGGCCGCGTGGGGATCCTCGGATCCCCCCGAGGAACGTCCGGGCTCCACAGGGCAGGGTGATGGCTAACGGCCACCCGGGGTGACCCGCGGGACAGTGCCACAGAAAACAGACCGCCGGGGACCTCGGTCCTCGGTAAGGGTGAAACGGTGGTGTAAGAGACCACCAGCGCCTGAGGTGACTCAGGCGGCTAGGTAAACCCCACCCGGAGCAAGGTCAAGAGGGGCCGTCGCAAGACGGCCCTGCGCGAATGATCGAGGGCTGCCCGCCCGAGTTCGCGGGTAGACCGCACGAGGCCGGCAGCAATGCCGGCCCTAGATGGATGGCCGTCTCCCCGGCCGCCGCGAGGCGACCGGGCGACAGAACCCGGCGTACAGCCCGACTCGTCTGCCCGTAAGCCAGAGGTTCTTTCGTGTTCCGGGTGGGCGGCGTGGCTTGCTCACTCTTTGTGACTATTGTTCGCTGATTTCAGGCGCTGTGTGGCGATCCCGTGGAGGTGAATCGGCCGACCTCTGCTCGGGAGTGCTGCAGTTCGTCAGCCATCAAACGCAGATCCAGTCGGCGGGACCGGAGTGTTCTGCGCAAAGTCGATCAGGGCGCTCAGAGCTGCTGGGGCGTAGCGAGTGTCGCGCGCCAGCCACGTCAAGTACCCCCCGCTGCTCCGCAGACCTCGCGCCCGGCCAGCTCCTGAACGGCGATCTGGAATCCGCGGTAACGACTCTGGGCCCGGTGTTCGAGCTGCCACCCGAGAAGCGAGTGGACGGCCTCCTGTCCCGTCTCCAGGGTGTGCGCACACAGCTCACGGTCCCCGCGTTGCACAGGCACCGCGAGGCGACGGAGCTGGGGCGTCAGCTCGAAGGCTTCGGGCGGGACTCCGCCAGGTCCACCCTGCCTGGAACCCCGCGCTACGAAATCAGTACCTAGCGAGCATCCCAAGCAGCGAGCAGGGCGGCCTCCTTCTCTTCGGCCAGGCCGTGATGGGCCGCCCGCTCGTTGTCGACGGCAGTCTCCCCCCGAGGTCAGCCACGACCTGGTGTCAGTGACGGTTTCCGACAGCGGCCGGCACTCAAAGCCTGCCTCCTGAGCGCGCACGCCTGAAACCGCCCACGTCCCCGGGTGCGTCCTCCACAGCGGCAGCTCGGTCCACTGCTTCGCCCCGTGGTCGAGCAAGAAGCCGCCATCAACCCACTCCAAGGCGGCGTCGGAACCGGTGACCTCGATGCAGGCTCTGAGGAAGCGTTCCATCGTCGCGTGATTCTTAGGGGCGGTCAGATTGAATACCTCGGCTTCTCGGGCGGCCACCGTGCGGTCGCACGCGAACGTCGCCACGTCGCGCGCATCCACCGGGGCAATGGGCTGGTCCGGATCGCCGGGAGCCAGGACGCGCCCACCGCGCTCTACGCGCTTCAGCCACCAGGGGAGTCGGCCGACGTACTCCTCGGGCCCCAAGATCACACCTGGGCGCAGGATCGTGAGGAAATCCTCGAGATTCGTCAGGGCTGCTTTCTCGGAATCGGCCTTGTCCAGGCCGTAGGCCACGTTCGCGTCGCTCGGAACATCCGCCATCGGCTCGGCCTCGGACAGGGTCGGAAGATCCTCGGTGAGAGGCAGTAGCGGCCAACCCGCGTACACCGAGACCGTAGATACGTAGACGTACCGGCTCGTCGCCAGGGCGAGCGTCTGCGTCGCGCGGTCCACCACGTCCGCCGAAGCACCTGACGTGTCGATGATCGCATCCCAAGGACC
This sequence comes from Streptomyces sp. NBC_01217, assembly GCF_035994185.1. Classification (NCBI taxonomy): domain Bacteria; kingdom Bacillati; phylum Actinomycetota; class Actinomycetes; order Kitasatosporales; family Streptomycetaceae; genus Streptomyces; species Streptomyces sp. NBC_01217. The sequence goes on along the minus strand of NZ_CP108538.1, from coordinate 2,698,271 downwards.
GAGGCCGGCCAGGTGGGAAAGGTCCGCCTGATTCGTCCGGCCACCCTGGAGGGCGCGGACGCCCACGGGGTTCCTGCCGGTCTTGCCGCGGTTGAACACGGTCACGGACCAGCTGCGCCGCAGGGCCTCAGCCGCAACGGCTCGACCGAGGAAGTGGGAACCGCCCATCACCAGAACGGAAGTCGTCATGGGGCACACGCTACGGACTGGCTTCCCGTTCCATCAGGCGAGGAGACTTCCGACGTGACGCTTCATGAGAACGAGATCCCCGTCGACGAGATGCTGGTCCGAGCACTGCTGAAGGCACAGCGCCCGGAGTGGGCTGGCCTACCGTTGTCGTCCGCAGGCGCGGGCACGGACAACACCATGTACCGGCTGGGCCATGACCTGCTCGTGCGACTTCCACGAACCGCCGACAACGGACAGTCCGTGCGGAAGGAACAGGAATGGCCTCCTCGCCTGGCGCTCCACCTTACCTACGCCGAGAGCTTCGAGGCGGTGTGGGCGACGGCGACGCCCGTACGAGAGGAAGGCTGACCGTGGCCCGCACCGAGTTACTACGACGACCCCCATGCGCCCAAGCCGAACAGCATGGTCGTCGCTGCATCCGCCGTCGTCACCGACGGCCACGGACGCATCCTTCTCCAACGCCGGCGAGACAACGACCTATGGGCACTGCCAGCAGGAGGCATGGACCTCACCGACTCCCTGCCCGGCACGGCCGTCCGCGAAGTCAAGGATGGGCTCGACGTCGAGATCAAATGAGTGGAAGCGAGCGGCCTGCGCATTCAATATTCCGATGTCCAGGCTCTTGACGTGTCGATCAAAGAAGCGGATGGGGCGCTGCCCGTTCGGGCAGCCTGCAATTGAATGAGGCGCTTCCGCATGGGCATTCTCGACGTTGTGCCGGACGTCATGGAACGATCTTGCGGTGGCTGGTGTGATCGCGGCGTCGGAGCCGTCATGGATAGCCCCGTTCACTGGGGCTGAGCCTGCGGCAGTTCGGGAAGCTGGTGGCGGTTCTGCGGCGCAAGGGTGCGGAAGCGGTCCGCAGGGGCCGACCGTGGAGCCTGGCGCTGGAAGACCGGGCACTTCTGGTCGCGGCCTACTGGCGAACGAACCTGACCATGCGCCAACTGGCCCCGCCGTTCGGGGTTTCCAAATCCGCGGTGGACCGGATCATCGATCACCTCGGGCCGATGCTCGCCCTCCAGCCCCGCAAGCGGTTCGCGAAGGACACCGTGCTGATCGTGGCCCGCCTCTCGATGCCCGAGCCGCCGGTACCACCGAACAGCACTTCCAAAACAGGACATTGGGGGTAGGGCTGTTCAGTGACATCAAGTTGTTCAGCGATATCAATGCGATTGTGCTGAGGGGAACCGTCGTACACATGACACAGTTGTATACCCGCAGGGCTCCTCAGGACCTCCGCGCTGCTGAGACTCGCGCAGCTGGGAAGCAACATGGTGGCACTGCGAAGAACGGTCATCCCGAGACATGGCACGCCGATGGGGGAATCGTGGCACACATCAGGGTGTCTGTACTGGGTCCGCTGCGCGTGAGCCGCGGCGAGACGGAAGTCAACCTGGGCAGTCCGCAGCAGCAAGCCATGTTCGCCACGTTGCTCATGAGGCCAGGCCGGTCGGCAACGGCGGCGAGCCTCGTTGAGGCGCTGTGGGGCGAGGACGGGCCGGCCTCTGCCATAACCACGCTGCGCACGTACGCCTGGCGGCTGCGCAAGGCGTTGGAGGCGAATGGCACCTTCCCTCGCCTCCTGCAGTCGGTCGGTGACGGCTACCGGCTTGCCTTGCCCGACTACCATCTCGACTACCGCCAGGTGGAAGAGTATGCCCATGCGGCCCAACGGGCTCGCCGCGCAGATGAACCCGCCCGTGCCTACGAAGCGATCGAGTCAGCGCTGTCGCTGTGGCAGGGAGAACCCCTGGCGGCGATGCCCGGGCCGTTTGCTGCCAGCCAGCGCCACCGGTTCAACGAACTGCGGCTGATGCTGATGGAGGAACGTCTCGACCTGGGGCTCGAGCTTGGACTCAGTAGCGGATATGTCGCCGAACTCCACTCGCTGATCGACCAGCATCCCCTGAGAGAACGCCTCTACTACCTGCTGATGCGTGCACAGTCCCTGGCCGGGCGGCGGGCTGAAGCGCTGGCGACCTACCGGGACGCGCGAAAGGTGCTCATCGATGAACTCGGGATCGAAGCCGGACCTGAGTTGGCGGGCCTGCATCAGCGCATATTGAGCGGAGAAGTACTCGCGTCCGAGCGCCGGGTCGAGAGTGCCACGAAGCCGGCACCCTCCGCGGTCACCTCGCCGGGCGCGTCTGACTCCGCCTTGCCCAGGAAAGCGGCCGTCGACGACCCACCTGCCTCTGAGCCGCCCAGGCAACTCCCGCCCCAGCCGAGCGACTTCCTCGGCCGGTCCCATCTGGCGGTGACGCTCGCCTCCGCGCTGACTGTGGAGAAGCGCTCCGCCCTGCCGGTTGTGGTTCTTGTGGGCATAGGGGGTGTCGGCAAATCTGCTCTGGCCCTTCATGTGGCTCACCACATCAGCCACGCGTACCCAGATGGCCAGTTGCACGCGGAACTGCGGTCCGCCGACGGTGGCGCCGTGAATCCCGAGATCGTGCTTGCTGCCTTCCTCACGGCGCTCGGCCTACGGCAGGACCAGATCCCAGAGACATTGCAGGAGCGGAGCACACTGTTCCGGACCGTGGTCGGCCACCGACGCATGCTGATCGTCTTGGACGACGCTCAGCAAGCAGGCCAGGTCACCCCCCTGCTGCCGGGCGAGGCCCGCTGCGGGGTACTCATCACCAGCCGTTTCCGCCTGGGCGGTCTGCCCGCGGCTTTCCAGGCAGAGCTCACCGGGTTCCACCCGTCGGAGGCACTGGACCTGATGGCTCGCACCATCGGCAAGGAACGAGTGGAGGCAGAGCCTGAAGCCACCCTGAAGCTCTTGGAATCATGCGCGTTTCTGCCGCTTGCCGTTCGCATCGCGGCGGCTCGGCTCGCTGCCCGCCCGTCTTGGTCCATCGAGTCGCTCGCCGTCCGGCTGGCCGACGAGCGAAAACGGATCAGCGAACTCAGGGTCGGCGACATGGCCGTCGCCACCGCTTTAGATCTCACATTCCGCCAGCTCACGGAGCCGCAGGCGCGCGGACTGTGTCTGGTGTCCTCCGTCGCCACCCCTGAGCTGTCGTTGTCCTCCGCGGTAGCCGCACTCGGCGTCGACGAAGTGGCGGCCGAGGAACTGCTGGAGTCCCTGGTGGACGCCGCCATGCTGGAGTCACCTTCAGCAGGCAGATACGGCTTCCACAGTCTGTTGCGCTCGTTCGCCCATCACAGGAGGCCGCCAGGCACGGAGCAGACAGCGGTTCGGAGGCTTCTGGATTTCCTGCTGGCCACAACGGTAAACGCGTTCGAGCAGGTCGTCATCGGCGATCCCATACATGATGCTCTGACGCGGAGCCCCGTTGCCGGTATTCGTTTCGCCACTGTGGCCGAGGCCCGTGCTTGGGCCGTGGCCGAGGCGGAGACCGTGCTCTCACTGGCCGCGCAGGTGGCGCGTGGGGTGGAGAGCGGCTCTCTGAGGGGTGCCGAGGACGAAACTCCCGACATCCTGCTTCGCTCGGCCATCGACATGCTCATCGCGTTCAGCGCCTTCCAGGCCGATGTCGGGGCCGCTCCCTGGGCGGAGGTCACCGAACTGCTCACCGCCACTGCGAAACACTGGTCGGACGGGAAGGCGGAGGGGCGTGCCCGCTTCCTGGAGGGCACCACGGCGCTCGCCATGGGCCGGTTCACACGGGTGCGCGAGCAGGCGGCTATCGCCATCCGACTCTGCCGGGCATCGGGTGACGTGGTGATTCTCCGGCAGGTCCTCAACGACCTGGCCTTGGAAATGCACATGAGGGGAAGACTTGAGGACGCTCTCCAGTATTACGAGGAGGCGATTGTCCTCTCCCGGCGTCTGGGGCATCGGGCCGGTGAAATCACCACCATATTGAACAGCGCGCTTCTGTATGTAAACAAGGGTGAGCCCAGTCAGGCAGTGATGATTTGCGAGGAAATCCTGTCCGGAAGTACGGACCTGACTGACTCTGCGACTGCGTACGCCTATCACATTCATGGCCTTGCTCACCACGTGGGCGGCAACCACCGGGATGCTGCCAAATGGTATGAAAAGGCACTGGTGTTGTGCATCGCGTCCCGACTGCGTGGACGAGAGGAACAGGTGCGCTTCCGGCTGGCCGACACACTCAGGGAATTGGGGGAGCTGGACCGTGCGGCGGAGGAAGCCGAACGCAGTGTTGTCCTCTGCGAGCAGTCAGGGAACCGTCGCCACCACAATCTCGCCCTCATGGTGCTCGGCCATGTTCAGTTGGCTCTCGACCAACTGGCCGAGGCCCGGACGAATCTCACCCGAGCTCACAAATCGCTGGCCGCGCTGGGCGTCCCCGAAGCCGAACGGGCCGCGGCGCTGCTCGCCCGAATTGGTATCCCCGTTACAGGTTCCGGCCGGTGACCATCATGGTGGCGTGGCGCTGAGCCATTTCCAACCTGATCGACTGCCGGCCTCGCCGTTTCGGCTGGGTTGAGACGGTGTCGTTGATCACCAACTGTGCGGTGATCAAGGCACTTTTGCTGTCCGGGCATGGTGGAGTCCCGGCACGACGGACGGGCCACCAGCATGCCCACCCGCGGAAAGCCCCACCTCGAACAAGCAGAAAGGGCCCCGCCGGCAAACTGACAGCTTCTCAGCTCGACTCTGTCGGTGATCTTGGAGTTTCACGGTGTGGCAGCATGACCAGCGGGCATGCTCGGGGCTGTTACGAGTACCGATGAAGTCGTAGAGGTGTCCGTTGTCGCTCCGTCCCCGTTCCGGTGAGCAGTCCCGTCTCTGACCGTGCAGATCGCGCGGGCGAGCAACCCGGGCGGTACGACAGCGATATGGGTGCGAGACCGGCTGGACGGGCTGTGGCGTGACGAGGATTTCGCCGACTGGTATCCGCGCGAGGGAGTGTCTAATAAACGGCGGATCTGTTGATCATGGAGACGCCAAGTGAGTGAGATGACGATCGAGCATGAGTCCGTGGCTGATCCGGCCACGTCGGACGAGCAGTTGATCGCGATGCTGGTCGACCGGGCCCGGAGCGAGGGCCTGCAGCTGACGGGCGAGGGCGGACTGCTGCAGCAGTTGACCAAGAGGGTGCTGGAGTCTGCCCTGGAGGGCGAGATCACGGACCACCTCGGTTACGAGAAGCACGACGCGGCCGGCCGGAACACCGGCAACAGCCGCAACGGGACCCGGTCCAAGACCGTGCTGACCGATGTCGGGCCGGTCGAGGTCAGAGTGCCCCGTGACGTGGAGGGCAGCTTCGAGCCGCAGATCGTGCGCAAGCGGCAGCGGCGGCTGACCGGTGTGGACGAGATGGTGTTGTCGCTGTCGGCGAAAGGCCTCACCTACGGGGAGATCTCCGCGCACCTGGTCGAGGTCTACGGCGCCGAGGTCTCCAAGCAGACGATCTCCACGATCACCGACCAGGTGATGGAGGGCATGGCCGAATGGTCCAACCCGCCGCTCGATCGCGTCTATCCGGTCTTGTTCGTGGACGCCATCAACGTCAAGGTCAGAGACGGCAAGGTCGCGAACCGGCCCATCTACGTAGTCATGGCTGTTACGACCGAGAGCCACCGCGACATCCTCGGAATCTGGGCCGGCGACGGTGGCGAGGGTGCGAAGTACTGGCTGCAGGTGTTCACCGAGCTGAAGAACCGCGGCCTGGAGGACGTGCTGATGCTGGTCTGCGACGGCCTGAAGGGCCTTCCTGACGCGGTCGAGGCGGTCTGGCCCCGAACAATTGTTTAGACGTGCATCGTGCACCTCCTGTGCAACAGCTTCCGATACGCGGCCCGCCAGGACTGGGCCAAGATCGCCAAGGCGCTGAAGCCCGTCTACACGGCGCCGAGCGAGAGCGCGGCAACGGAACGCTTCGGAGAGTTTCAGGACGCCTGGGGCAGAAAGTACCCGGCGATCGTCCAACTGTGGGAGAACGCCTGGGCCGAGTTCGTGCCCTTCCTCTCCTTCGACGTCGAGATCCGCACGGTCATCTGCTCGACGAACGCCATCGAGTCCGTCAACGCGCGGATACGCAAAGCTGTCCGAGCCCGCGGGCACTTCCCCAACGAAGCCGCAGCCTTGAAGTGTGTCTACATGGCACTGATGAGCCTGGACCCGACCGGTAAAGGCCGCAAGAAGTGGACTATGCGCTGGAAGGCACCCCTGAACGCCTTCCAGATCGCCTTCGAAGGCCGGCTCACCCCAGCCAACAACTGAACCTCAACAACCAAGATCAGCCGTTAAATTGACACACCCCGCCCCGGCCGTCACTGAGGGAGTTTTGCGAGGCGTTCGGTACGTGCGGGGCCGACGGCGGGTGTCCGCATGTCGGATGTGCGCCTCGGCGCGAAGTGGATACCGAGGACGACGCCGAGCTGGAAGCGGTTGTCCGCCCCCAAGCGGTCCATCAGCGAGCGCAGAATGTTGGTAACCGTCCGAGGGCTGACGCCGATCCGCTGGGCGGCGCTGGCGTCGGTGTGTCCGGCCCACAACAGCGAGATCAGCTTGTGCTCTCTGTGGTCGAGCAGCAGACCGGAGTCGTGCTCGTTCACAGGTGACTGCTTGGCACGCGTGCCCATCGGCCCGCCTTGCGGACTGCCGTCGGCCGTGCGAGCCGGTGCCTTGGTTGCTCCGGCCTGGAGTGGTGGGTGAAGCGCCATGCGCCGGTCCTCGTCTGCTCGGAAAGGTGCTGACGGGGAAAGTGTCGCAAGGCCCGATCACCGCCGGATCACATATGGCTCACCTGCCGGCCGGTCGGCAGGGACCTGGCGGCTGCACGGCATCGAAACCGCAAGTGCCCCGATCGGATCAGATCCGCTGCAGGTGTATCGAATCGCCGACCCTCCACCCGATGGCCTGCGCCCCTTGACGTCTCACCTGACCGAGTTCATGCAGGCCGAGCGAGCTGCCTGGGTAGACGACCCAGGATCCGTCGTCGAAGTCCATCATCCGCCTCCCGTAGGTCGCCTCGATGTATCGCCCATCCACCTCGACCCGGAGTCGCTCACCCGGGCGCAGGTCGTTCACTGCGCAGAGGAATTTGGCGTTGCCGAAGTTGTCCACGTGGACGATCAGCCCGTCCGACAGGGGAGCGGAGCGAATCGAGCCCTCCGAAAAGGGCATCCCGAGGTCGGCGGGCGGAACCCCACGTACCAATGCACCCACGGCCGGGGCGTGAATGTACTTCCCGCCGAAGGGGACAAAATCCGGGCCCTCCATTTCCACGCATTCAGCGACTCCGAAGTCAGACGTCAGCCACCCCAGGGCTCCGGTGTTCGCCCCGACAAGGAGGAGTCCGTGCTTCTCGGTTCTGACGATGAGCCGCTCTGTACGCTCCCGGAGGCTGTTGACGACACACATAATCAAAGTGCCCGGCCAGGCGAGTTCTGCGACCAGGCGAGTCAGGAAGGCCGCGTTCAAAACAGAGAAGGGTTCGACTGCCACAAGCGGCTCAATCTCGACGGAGACCGGTGGCTCCACAGCCCTCGTGGCCGAGAATATCGCGGATCGCAGCTCCAGAAAGGCAACATCCGTGCAATCCGATACGATGACGACGCGTTCCATCATGAATTCTTCACCCTTCGACTGGCTATTGAATGGCGGAACCCGGTGCACTCGTAAGTTGACAGCGCGGCAAAGAGATCCCCCATGGTGCAGTGAGAATGTGCGGAACCGTACCAGCGCCAGGGAAGCCTGACAGCCCACTGGCCTGCTATCAGGCAGACGTGTTGCTGATATCGGAAATTCAGTTGTGAGTACGGTGGAGCTGAGATACGCTGAGGGCGCAGCTATGGGCTTCCCTACCTTATTCCGATGCGCTTGAGAATGATGAAGAACGTGGCATTCAATCAGTTGGCACATTCTAGAACATATTTTGAAGCAAAAGCCGCCGCCTACGACGAAAATGCGCGCGGAGCATACGGAAGGCTGACGGATGCTCTGCTCTCGGAAGCGTTGGACCTGTCGGTGTTTTCGCGACTGCCGGACAGGTTCACGTTTCTGGACGTCGGCGGCGGGACCGGGCGTTGGACGGAACGGATTGCCACGATGCATCCGCAGAGCTCCGGCGTCCTGCTCGACGTGAGCCCGGGCATGGTGAGACATGCCGAAAAGCGCGCACGCCGCCGCGGTTACGCCCATCGGGTCAGCCATATCAGAGGCGACGCCGACGAAGCAGGCGAGCTGCTGGCCGGGATGACGTTCGACCTGATTATCAACACCCACCACCTGCTGGGCTTCTTCCACTCCCCGGAACTCGTCCTCGGTGCACTCGTTCCCTTTCTGTCGGACCACGGCTTGATGGTGTCTTTTCTGCCCAGTCGCTGGCACGCTGCCTTCGGGGACCTGAGCGTCGGAGACGCCGAACGGGCCCGCAGGAGCCTGTCCGGCCTTTCGTGGGAGGCCAGCGAGGCACCCTACGGGCACCTGTTCACGCCCGGTGAAGTGCGCATGTTGCACACCTCTTCGAAACTCGCCGTCGATCTGCTGACCGGCTTCCCGTGCCTCATCTATCCCGATCCCCTGGGCGCTGCTCCGCCATCGACGAGGTCTGCCGAGGAACGCCTGCGCGATGAGACGTTTTTCCGCGAGGTACTCGCCATGGAGACGGAACTGCTGATCGATCCCGATGCGGGGTCGCGGGGGGCCAATCTCTTCGTCGTGGCATCACGCATCCAGCAGTCCGAAGGCTGACCAGCCTTGTTCCACCGCCCGGTGGGCGACCGCGAGACTTCTCCAACCTCGGTCTGGGGATCTGCGCGAGGGCCCGGTCGAGCGCGGTGATGGATCGGCGGCGGCGTTGGCCAGGAAACACAGCAACGGGTGGAACCCGAAGCCGCCTTTGCAGGTGGGTGCGGCCTGGCCCTTCTCGGAGTGGCGGGTGACCGGCGTGGCGTCGAGGTCCAGGACCAGGCCGGGCAGTATGCGTTCGTCGACGGCGGCCAGCAGCCGCCAGGCCGTCGGCGTGGAGGTCACCGGGCCGAACACCTCGCGCTGGTCCCGCAGGACGGCCAGCTCCACGATTGCCTCGCCGCCGTCAGCCCGGTCGCTTCGGTGAGGTCCGCCGGTAAATGTGCTCCGGCGTGCGTGCGGCCCGGCCGACTACGAAGTCCGCAACTGGCACGGCTGGTACCGACACATCACACCGCACCCTGACCAACGCCATTCAGGTGATCGATCGTCTATCGCGCAGCGAGTACAGCTGATTCCGTGTTGATCGAGGCGTGGTTGAGTCGTCTTCGTACGGGCGAGTGCCCAGGCCTGATAGTCGCGGTGCGAACAGTCTCGAACCGGGAATTGATAGGGGGAGAGTGGTGACACAGTGGGCCGTGGAAGCCGTACCTGGCTGTGTAAGCGCGCGATACAACTGCGTGGTCAACTCGCCGGCCTGCTCGTCGGCGTCGAGTTCCCCTCGGGTGGACTTTGGCGGCAGGCACTGGACGGGCTGAAGGCAATGGGGCCCAGCTTGCCGTCCCCGCATAGCTGGCACCGAGTGTCGTAGCACGACTGTGCGATCTACGTACTGGAGGTACCTTGTTGTGTCCGTGACTGAAACCGGGATTCGACCGGAAGCGATGTACGCCGCGTTGCCTACGGCCAGAGGCACTATTCGACTGGCCATCATGGAAGAAGACCCCCTCATCCGGGCCGGCGTGTCCTCGATAGTTCGGTCTCACACCGGGATCGAGGTGGTCGACGACGTCGACCTGTCGTGGAGGGCGATGACCGCGCCAAGGGCTGACGTGGACGTCCTGTTGGTCGGCGGGGAACTCCTCAGTGACGCCTTCATACAGGCCCTTGCCCAAGGCAACTGCGACAGACCGGATGCCGAGGTGGGGCTGGTGGCGGTACTGCAGGCCAACGACACGGCGACGCTCCGAAGCGCGGTGATGTCTTCCGCACGTGGCTTTGTCGACCGCGGAACCAGCCACAAGGACATCGGGCCTGCCGTGCGCGAGGTGTACGAAGGGCGTACCTACTTGTCGTCGTCCATCGCTGCGACGCTGGTCAGCTGGGCGGCCCGGTGGGCGCACCGCGAACAGCTGCCGGTACCGAAGATCGAGGCCGCCCTGACCGAGCGGGAGCTCCAAATCCTGGAGGCGCTCGGCGACGGGATGACGAACACAGCGATCGCCCGGCGGCTGAACATTCAGGAGGCCACCGTGCGCAGCCACACCTACCACATTCTCAACAAGCTGAACCTGAGTACCCGGACCGAGGCGGCCCTTGCAGGTCATAGCTATGTCCACACGCTTCATGCCAGGGAGCACGAGGACGGCGCGCAGAAGCCCGGCAGGGGGGCCCGCTACTCGGCATAGCCGCCCCTGGCCGAGCCACGCCGGGGATGCGCTTCGGCGCGGCGGACGGATAGGAGCCCTTCGGCCCGGCAGTCCGGTCGCGCCGCGCAGTCTCCTCCGTACTCCGCGACGCCTGAAGTCCGGTGCGGCCGGGGCGGTCTCCCCATAGCCGGCATGCCTCAAGGGTTGTCGCCCCTGTCCGACGGCGGATCGCCTGAGCGAGGCCTATCATCTTCGCCCGGACCCCTCTGCCGGATAGGTGCGGCCTGCCGAGCGGCGCTGCGCCCTGGAAGGCGATGACACGCGCGGAGCGAGGTCGGTGTTCTGTCGTGAACAACGGCTCGGTGCCGACCGCCGAAGTGCCTCCCGAACTGCTGTGGAAGCGCTGCAGCTCGACAGGCCGTTGCGGTCGACGCTCAGGTGGATTCTGGAGCCGTTCTCGCCGCACTGGCAAATCAGGAGGGTTTTCATGAGGCTGGGCCGTGTGGGCCGGTTCGGCATCACCGGCGCGCTGGTCGCCGCGTCGCTCGGCGCGTCGATCGTCTTCACCCCGGCGTCGGCATCCGCAGCAAGCGACTGGTGGTGATATGGCACCGCGGTCAAGCACTGCGCCACCGTCTGGTGGGACTTGGAAGGGTGCGTCCTCCGGCGAGAAGACCTGGCGTCCCAACAACGCGTGGGGCCATCTCTGCAGCTGACCCGCTGAACGCGTCCGCCCCACACCGACCGGTGCGGGGCGGACGCGTTTCCCTCGACGCGCATTTCCTCAGGATCGGAAGGACAACAGCCACTCAAGCCGCACCGGCCCGGCCCTACGTGGGCGTACTGTCATCCCAGCGCGCTGAGCTGGACCGCGGTTTCCTGGTCGGAGAGTTCGAGCACTGCCTGCACCTCTGCCGCCGCCTCCGCGACGTCGACTTCGTCACCGGCGAGTTCTTGCAGCTGGGCGGCGAACAGCGCCGGTGTGGGCGCGTGAAACAGCGCAGCGACCGGCACCTCGATCTGGAACACCTCCCTGATCAGCCCAACCGCGCGGACGGCGGACAGTGAATGCCCGCCCTCGATGAAGAAGTTGTCGTCAGGGCCCATGGCGTCGCAAGCGAGGATCAACGACCACAGCGTGGCGACGACCTGTTGCACGACCGGATCAGCGGCCGCACCGGCGACGGTGCCTGACGGCCGCAGGCTCTCCGGTACGGGCAGCGCGGTCCGGTCCACTGTGCCGTGCCGGGTGAGTGGCAGGGTGTCCAGCACCAAGATCACAGTCGGCACCATGGCCTCAGGCAGCAACTCGGCGACCGCGTCGCGCACGGCGGTTGCCATCACCTCGCCGGTGACATATCCCACGAGGTGATCCTGGCCCCGGTCGTCCCGCTGGGATTCGACTGCGGCCGTCTGCACGCCCTGCACCGCGCGCAGCGCCGCCTCTGTCTCCGCCGGCTCGATCAGCTGGTGGCCGACCTTCAACTTGCGGTCACTTCGTCCGAGGAACTCAAGGCGTCCGTCAGCCAGATGACGCACGAGGTCCCCTGTTCGGTACAGCCTGGATCCGGCGCGCGCGGCATAGGGATCGGGCACGAAGGCGGCCGCTGTACGTACCGGGTCACGTAGGTATCCGCGGGCGAGGACGCTGCCGCCGATGTGGAGTTCGCCAGGCGTACCGGTCGGCACCGGCCAGCCGTGTGCGTCCAGGACGCGCAACTCGGCCCCTGCGATGGGACGTCCGATCAGCATGGTCGACCGGTCCTCCGGAGCGTCACCGACTGTCCCGGTCAGCGTGCAGCAGCCGACGACCGCCTCGGTCGGCCCGTACTCGCTGACGGCCCTGGCGTCCGGTGCGAGATCGAAGAGCCGCCGTTCGAGGTCGGCCTCCAGCACTTCGCCGCCGATGACGAAGCAGATGTCCCGACCTGCCAGAGACCCGGAGGGCAGATGCCGGCAGAGCTCGTCGAGCTGTGCCGGGGTCAGCCGCACCAAGTTGCAGGCCGCCTGGCCCGCGAGCGTGCCTGCCATCCGGGACACGGACCCGGACTCGTCGATGAGGTGCAGCGTGCCACCCTTGGCGAGGGGCAGCCACAGGCTGGTCACCGTCTGGTCGAGGCCGACGGCAGTGTGCAGTGGGGCTGTCGGCGGTGCCACTGGGCAGTACTCGGCCGCGGCCCAGCCGACATAGCCGGCGAGTCCACCATGGGAGACCTCCACTCCCTTCGGGGCTCCTGTCGATCCCGAGGTGTAGAGGACGTACGCAAGGTTGCTCTGCCCGACCGAGGCATTTGGCGGGGCAGTCCGTGCGCTCGGGTCATCGGCTGCCGCTGCCAGGGCGGCCAGCGGGAGCACCCGGATGCCAACGGGCCAATGGGACGACCCGTCCAGCTCCGTGGTCAGAACCACGTCGGCACGTGCGTCCGCCACTATGGCGGCGGCCCTTGCCGCCGGTCCGGCGGCGTCCAGTGAGAGGTACGCGCAACCGTGCTTCCACACACCGAGCAGCGCTGCTACCAGCTCGGCCGACCGGCCTGCCGCCACGGCCACGAGAGAGCCCGGTCGCACGTGCGCGTCTGCGAGCCCGGCGGCGATCCGGCCGGACATTCGGTCCAGTTCCGCATAGCTCACCGTGCGGTCGCCCGACACGAGTGCAACAGCCTGGGGAACTGCTGCCACCTGGCCGGCGATGAGGTCGAGCACTGTGCCGCCGCCGGCCTCGTCCGCGTGAGTGGCGGCGGGGCGGGCCCACCGGTCGAGCTGCCTGCGCTCTGCCTCGGACACCATGCGAGCCGTGATCCGGCTGACAGGCTCGTCCGGATCCGCGGCCACTGCTTCGAGGAGGCGGTGGAAGTGCCCCATCAGCCTTTCGATGGTGTCCGTGTCGAAGAGGTCGGTGGCGTACTCCACGGCGATCTCGACCTCGTCGCCCGCCTGGGCGGCGGTGAAGGACAGGTCGAACTTCGACCGAGCCACGTCGATGTTGTCCATGTGGGTCGTCTTCAGCCCCGCGAACTGCGGGCGCTGCCCGGAGCGGTCCTCTCCGTGGGACTCCAGCGTGACCTGGTACAGAGGGTTGTGGCTCAGCGAGCGCTGCGGGCGCAGCTCCTCTACCAGCCGGTCGAACGGCAGGTCCTGGTGGTCATAGGCGCTCAGGCAGGAACGCCTGGTCTGCTGCAGGAATGCGCGGAAGGTCGGGTCGCCCTCCAGCTGACCCCGCAGCACCAGAGTGTTCACGAAGTACCCCACTGACTCCTCGAACGCACTGTGGAACCTGCCGCCTACAGGTGTGCCGATGCTGACGTCGGGCCGTCCCGAGTAGCGCATGAGGAGAAGCTGGAGGGCGGCGAGCATCGTCATGAACAGCGTGCTGCGTTCGGAGCGGGCGAGGGCGTGCAGGCCGGCGCTGAGCGGGACCGACAGCCGCATGCGCTGTTCCGCGCCCGCGTAGGACTGCTCGGCCGGACGCGGCCGGCTGATCGGCAACGGCAGCAGCTCAGGGGCGTCGAGCAGTTGATCGCGCCAGAAGCTGAGCAGTTGGTCCGTCCGCCCACTGCTGAGGTGGCGATCCTGCCAGGCGGCAAAGTCCGCGTACTGCTCGGCTGGGCGTACCGGCAGCGGCCGACCGGCTCGCGCGGTGTTGTAGGCGTTGGCCAGTTCTCGCATCACGATGTCCATGGACCGTCCGTCGAAGACGATGTGGTGCACCAGCAGCACGAGCACGTGGCGGTCGTCCGCGACCCGCAGGACCTCGGCGCGGAAAATGGGGCCCTTGGCCAGGTCGAACGGCTCGGAGACCAGCCGGGCACAGGCGGCGCCTACGACAGCCTCTCGTGCGGGCTCGTGCGACCGGCGCAGATCGGTCACCGGAACACGCATCGCGGAGACGGGCTCCACAATCTGCACGGGCTTGCCGTCCCGGTCGCCGAACCGGGTGCGCAGGGCGCCGTGACGCGACACGACGTCGTTGACGGCCGCTGTCAGGGCACTGATGTCCAACGGGCCTGCCAGGTCGATGCGCCAGGCAAGTGTGTAGAACGGGTCGTTCTGCTTGACCTGGTCCAGGAACCACAGACCCTGTTGGGCCACTGAGGTTTCGCAGATCTGTGGCTCTTGGGCGCGCAGCTGCTGCCGTCGCTCCCGAAGGCGGCGTTTGAGCAGGGTGCGCTGTTCCTCGGACAGGTCTTCCAGCCGGGCCTGCAGCCGCTCGGTGCCCGTCTGTGTCATCCCGGTGTCCAGCGGCTCGGCCGCGTTTGTTTCAGTCATGACCAGGCACCTCGGCGTGCTCGCAGCACCAGACGCAACCGCTCCAGTCCCTCCACGAATGTGACCTCGTCGCCGCCGAACCCCAGGCGCACCCGATCGGGATGGCCGAAGCCGGATCCCGGAACGAGCAGGACGTCGTGGTGGATGCCCAGCTCGCGGCAGAGGTCCTCGGTGTCCTCGATGCCGGCGAAGGCGGGGAAGGCCGTGCAGCCGCCGGCGGGCTGGGTCCATGACACCAGGTCGGAATCGCGCTGGACCCAGTCGGCCAGTTGTTGTCGGTTGCGGGCTGCCTGGGCCTTCCGCACGTCAAGGATCCGGTCGGCCTGTGAGACGGCTCGGGCGGCGAAGAACTCGGTCAGCGGGGACAGGCAGATGCTGATGGCGTCGCGCAGCGGAACAAATGTCTCCAGGATCTCCGGTGCGGCGAAGCACCAGCCGATACGTGTCCCGGGCAGCCCGTAGGCCTTGGACATTGTGCCGATCGACACGCACCGTTCGTAACGCAGTGCAGGGTCGGGCAACGGCGGCGTCTCGTAGACCAACTCGGTGAAGGCGCCGTCCCAGAGGAGATAGGCACCGTGGTCGGCAACCAGGTCGAGAAATTCGTCGAACTGGTCGCGGGTGAGGGTCGCGCCGGTCGGATTGTGGGGGAAGTTGACGACCACCATGCGGGTGCGGCTGGTGAGCAGTGGGCGCAGGTTGTCCAGGCTGGGCCGGAAGCCGTCCTCCGGACGGAGCTGCCAGCGCTTGAGCCGACAGCCGATGGCCTCGGCGACTGAGCGCAGCGAATGATAGGCAGGGTCCACGACCACGACCTCGTCGCCGGACGTGAGCAGGGCGTTCATGGCTACGAAGATTGCTTCGGTGGATCCGTGAGTGGCCATGATGCGGTCCGTGTCGCCGACGCCGAACCGGACCGCCAACGCCTCGCGCAGCTCACGGCCCCCGTACGATTCGCTGTCGTCAAAGGTGAGCGCGTCCAGTTCTGCGGGGTGGATGCCCAGCAGTCGGCGGAGCTCCGACAGACTCCACGGTTGAACGCCGCTGCTGCCCAGATCGATCTTCGTGTCGAAGTAGAAGTCGCGCATCCAGTCTTCGAGTGGCGCGTGTGGAAGCCTCATGAGGGGTCGCTCGCCTTCAGTTGTGCCCGCAGGACTGCGGCAGTGTCGGGGAGTTGGGGTTCGCGCAGGATGCTGTAGTGGTCTCCTGGCACCTCCACGACGCCGAGTGGCCCGGTCACCAGCCGGGACCAACCGTGATCCACGGCGTCGCCCACCCGCCCGGAGCGTGCGGAGAGCAAGGTGACCGGTCCCGGGTAGGGGGTGGCGGGCCGGTAGTGGTCCAGCGCGACGGCATGCGCCGCGTGGGTTCGGAACAGGCGGTGCAGGAGGACCAGGTCGTCGTCGGGTGAGAGCACACCGGCGGCTTTGGCACGTGCCAGCAACCACTCCAGGCCGGCGCGCACCCCGATCTCCGCAAGGTCGGTATGTGAAAGGTCGAGGTCGAGGCTGCGTCCCCAGTCCGCGGCGAAGTCGGCCAGCAGCGCGACCTCGTCCTGCCGGCTGCCGGTGCTGCCATGGAGGTGGGCCGTTGGCTGCGGCGGGTAGCTGTCCATCATCACCACCGGGAGGGGCCGACCCGTCGACTGGAGGAACTGCCGGGCCATCTCCAGGGCGACGACACCACCCATCGACCATCCCGCGAGGAGGAAATGACGGTCGGTCGCGGCTTTCGGCAGCGCGGCCAGGTAGGCGGCTGCCATGGCCTCGACGCGCTCGCGTGGCACTTCGTCGTGGCTGAGACCACGTGCGACCAGACCGTGGACGGGCCGGTCCGGACCCAGTTCGTCGCCCAGCCCGGCGTAGCACAGGATGTTGCCGCCCAGGGGGTGGACGAGGAAGACGGGAGCCCCCGCACCGCTGCCGCACAACGTCACGAGAGGTGAAGCGCTGCCTGTGGCGCCCTTGTCCTCTTCACTCAGCAGAGCGGCCAGTTGCTCGACCGTGGGTGCCTGGAAGACGGAGGCGGGCCGGATGGCCCGGCCGCCCGCCTGCTCGATGCGGGCCACCATCCGCATGGCTGCCAGGGAGTTGCCGCCGAGGTCGAAGAAATTGTCGTGCAGGCCGATGTCGTCCCGGTGCAGGATCTCTGCCCAGACGTCCGCGACCTGCCGCTCGTGCGGGGTGCTTGGCCGTTCGGCGGTCTTCCTCGCCGGCCGGTCGGCCGTCGGCGCAGGCAGCCTCGCACGGTCGAGCTTCCCATTATCGGTGAGGGGCAGCTCGGCCAGTGTCACGAAGGCGGCCGGCACCATGTACGCGGGCAGTGTCCGGCTGAGCCAGCCGCGCAGCTCGGACACGGGCGGAGGCCCGGCCGGGGTGCCGGGGACGATATAGGCCACCAGCTGGAGTTCCCCGGGTACGTCCCCACGTGCGAGGACCGCGGCCTGCCGTATCGCCGGGTGGCTGCGCAGCGTCCCCTCGACCTCTCCGAGCTCGACGCGGTATCCCCGGATCTTCACCTGATGGTCGGTGCGGCCGAGGTATTCGAGCAGGCCGTCCGACCGCCAGCGGGCCAGGTCGCCAGTTCGGTACATCCGTTCGCCCGGACCGGCGTACGGGTCCGGGAGGAAACGTTCGGCGGTGAGCTCTGGGCGGTTCAAATAGCCACGTGCCAGTCCTGCGCCCGCCACGTGGAGCTCTCCCGCTACTCCGGTCGGCACCTGGTCGAGGCCGGGGTCCAGGACGTAGAGGCGGTCTCCGCCCACCGGCTGACCGATTGGCGGGAGCCCGCTCACGGGGGCGTCGGTGGACCAGTGTGCTGCCCACACCGTGGTCTCGGTGGGCCCGTAGCCGTTGAAGACCCGTGCTTTCGGCAGGACTTGGAGAACCTCCTCGATCAGCGCTCCTGGAAGGGCCTCGCCGATGTTCACCACGGTGGTGGTGCCGGCCGGCAGCCGGCGCTGTGCTGCGAGTACCGTCATTGCCGACGGCGCCCCGCTGATCAGCGTCGTTCCCCCGGCCTGCGGGTCGCGTTCGGCAAGCGCGAGGACATCCCGCACGATCTCCACGCGGCCGCCGCAGGCCAGGGGAGCGAATAGCTCGAAGACCGAGGCGTCGAAGGAGAATGAGGCGGCGCACAGTACCCGCGACAACTGGTCTTCCCCGAACTCGGACACGGTCCAGCGCACCAGATTGACGGCAGCCGAGTGCGGGACGACGACACCCTTGGGCTGCCCCGTGGAGCCGGAAGTGTAGAGAACGTACGCCGGGTGCGCGATGGCGGCCTCGGCCGATGGCACCTCCGGCTCGCACAGGTCGTCCGCCGTTGCCAGGTCGCGGTCGGTGAGCACGCAGACGGGCTGGGCATCCTGCAGCATGAACGCAATGCGTTGTGCCGGGTGGGAGGGGTCCAGCGGCAGGTACGCGCCGCCGGCCTTGAGTACCGCCAGGAAGGCGATGACGGCGTCTACCGAGCGGGGCAGCTGCACGGCAACTACGCGTTCGGGTCCGACGCCGCGTGCTCGGAGGAACCGGGCCAGCCGCTCCGCCCGGGTGTTCAGTTCCGCATAGGTCGTCTCGATGCCGTCGCAGAGCACGGCTGGGGCGTCCGGTGTCCGGTGCACCTGCTCCTCGATCAGGCCGTGCAGCGTGGCGGGCGCGCCCGGTACGGCCGGTCCCCGGCCGTACCGCATCAGCTCCGACACCTCCCCGGGCAGTAGCAGGTCCACGTTTCCCAAAGCCCGCTCCGGGTCAGCGAGGACCTGTGCGAGGAGCTGCGCATAGCGGTGACTCAACCGCTCCACGGTCTCCGGATCGAACATGTCGGTGCGGTAGCCGATCTCGCACCGCAGCGTGTCGCCGTCCTCCACAACGTCCAGGACCAGGTCGAACTTGGCGTCGCGGGTGGTCACCGCGCAGGGGGCGACCTCGATGCCGGGAAGCTGCACAGAGCTCTCGGCGGCGGTGTTCTGGAGGGTGAACACAGCCTGGAACAGCGGGTTGTGGCTCAGAGTCCGCTCCGGCTTGAGCTCCTCGACGACAAGCTCGAAGGGCACGTCCTGGTGTTCGAATGCCTCAAGCACCGTCTGCCGGGTCCGGCCCAGGTACTCCCGGAAAGTGAGCTCGTCCGCGACTTCCCCGCGGAGCACCACGGTGTTGACGAAGAATCCGACCAGCCCTTCCAACGCGGGGCGCGAACGACCGGCAATGGGGGATCCCACCAGGACATCCTGCTGGCCCGACAGGCGGGCCAGCAGCACCTGGTAGGCAGCGAGCAGCACCATGTAAAGGGTGCAGCCCTCCGCGGCTGCCCGTGAACGGACGGCGGCCGTCAATTCGGGAGGCAGAATGAAGGCGAACTGCGCACCGGTGTAGGAAGCCGTAGCCGGCCGGGGCCGGTCCGTCGGCAGGGCAAGCAGCCCAGGGGCGCCGGCCAGGGCACGTCGCCAGTAGGCGAGCCCTTCTGCCAGGGCACCTTGGTCGAACCGCGTCTGCTGCCATACGGAGTAGTCGGTGTATTGCAACGTCGGTTCGGCGAGCGGCGAGGGGCAGCCCGCCCCGAACGCCTCGTACAGCACGATCAGTTCGTCGAAAAAGATCCCGAACGACCAGCCGTCGAAGACCGCGTGGTGGAAGACCAGGACCAGGGTGTGCTCAGCCGGGGCCGAGCGCACCAGCAGCGCGCGGAAGAGTGGGTCCTGGGCCAGGTCGAACGGGCGGGACAGCTCCTCCTCGGCGAGCAGGCGCACCGCCGCGGCCCGCTCCGCCTGCGGGAGCGCGCTGAGGTCTCGCACCGGCAGCCGGACCGGGCATGAGTCGTGGACCACCTGCATGGGAGTGCCGTCTTCGGCGGTGAAGGTAGTCCGCAGCACCTGGTGCCTGCGGACGATCTCCGTCAGGCAACGCTCGAACAACTTCGGTTCGAGGGGGCCGCGCAGCACCATCGCCTTCCCGAGATTGTAGGCGGACCGGTCACTCGGCTCCATGACCCGGTCCAGGAACCACAGCGCACGTTGTGCCATGGACGCCGGCACGTGTGCAGCACCGGAGAGTCCTGCCCGCAACAGGGCCGGGTCGGTGTCGCGAGCTCCGCGCTGCCGCCTCAGCAGCCGAAGTTTCTCCGGCGATAGGGGGGACATGGACGGGCCATGCTGGCTCATCTGTTTTACTCCGGATCCGTGATGCGGGTCGGCTCACCTGGCGTGTAGGTGAGGGGCAGGGCGGTGACGCCGTAGACCGAACTCAGGTCGGGGAAGTAGCTGATGCCATCCGGATCGGCGACGACGTAGTCGGGCATCCGGGTGAGGACCTGTTCCAACATGGCGCTGAACATGGCGCGCACCAGCGCGGCACCCAGGCAGTAGTGCGGGCCTGCGCCGAAGGCCAGGTGATCGCGGTTCTCGCGGTCGATGAGGACGGCGTCGGGCTCCGCGAAGGCGGACGGGTCGCGGTTCGCCGCCGCCCAGGACAGAAACACCCGCTCTCCGGGGCGCAGAGTGGTCCCGCCGAGCGAGGTGTCGGTGGTGACTGTGCGGCTGGTGCCTTGGACAGGGGACATCCAGCGTAGAAATTCGTCGGCGGCCTGCGGAATCAGGGACGGATCGGAGGTGAGCCGTTTTCTGAGTTTCTGGTCTTGTGTGAGGTGGAGCAGCGCCGTCGCGGTCAGCGTGGACGTGGGGTCGATACCGAGCAGGAGCAGATACAGGATCGACAAAATGTCCCCGTCGTCAACCGGCCGGCCGTCAACGGTGGCAGCCAGCAGATGCGGGATCAGTCCGCCGCCGGTGCCGTCCTCACGGTGCTGCTCGACCTGCTCAAGGATCTCCAGGGTGATCTCCTGTCCATGGGCCCGGGCGGCGGCCATGTCGTGTGGTGCGGCCAGTAGCGCTTTGTGTAGGAGCGCGTCGACCTCCGCCCACCGCTCATCCGGCAGCCCGATGTCGCGCATGGTGACAATGGCCGGCACGCGCAGGGTGAGAGCCTGCACGATGTCGCACGAGCCGTCACTGATGACCGCGTCGACGCTCTCCCGTGCGAGCCGACGCAGCTCCGGCAGCCGTTCCCTGACCCGGCCGGCCGAGTAGAACGAGGCCAGCAGCCTGCGGTACTTGATGCTCTCCGGCGCGTCCTGTTCGAGCGGGACGAGCCGTCCGGTCTGACCCAGCGGAGGAATGGTGACGCCTTGGAGGGTTCCGTCGGGAAGGACCTGGCCGGTGGAGAACGCCTTGTCCCGGCCGGCTGACGCGACCTCCGCGTGTCCGGAGGCCATCCAGAAGCCACCCCAGGACGGGCTCCAGGTGACAGGGCATCGCGAACGCAGCTGCTCGTACGTGGGGTAGGGGTTCCGCGACAGCGCGGGATCGTGGCTGTCGAAGGCGGCGATGGTGCGGTCCTCGACCGAAGTAATGGGCTGGTCCACTATTTCTCTCCCTGTGATGAGGCCCTTCGGGGGGACGTGGCCCTCCCCGGGCTGTTCGGGGACGGGGGGTGCATGCGGGTGGTCCGCGCCCCCCGGCGGAGGAGAATCGGGCCGACCAGCAGCGTGACCAGTGCGGACCCCGAACCCAGGAGCAGCATGGTGTGCAGCGGAATGGCGCCGAGCAGTGCGCCGGCCAGCGCCATACCTACGCCATTGGCTGCGACGAGGACACTGAACGCTTCCGAGGTCCGCTCAGCCCGGACGATCCCGGGCGGGGCTGCGAACATCACCGTGTTCAGCGGGGCGGTGCCGAGGCCGAGAACGGCGAACGCAAGACCCAGGGCCCACCACGACCCCGCGTTGGCGAAGGCAACACTGGAGGCTGTCATCAGCAGCAGCAGGACGAAGGCCTGCGTGACTGCACTCGTCTTGATCCTCGGGCCGTACCAGGCGTAGAGCAGTCCCGCTCCCGCGCTGGCGAAGCCGAGCACGGCGGTGAGTACGGCGGCCTGCGCTGTGCCACCGCCCTGTTGCACCGCGCGGGGCAGAACGCCCAGATCGGCCGTGCCGATCAGATGTCCGAAGGAGAAGGAGACGAGGGCCCAGAAGAGGAACCTCGGGTTGCGCCACACGCCGTTCGGCTCCGGTGGGGTGGTGACCGCCGAGTCCGTGCCCTCCTGTGTCAGGTCCTCACCGCTCGTGGTTCGGTCGGAGGCGCTTTCCGAGCTGCGCCGAAGGAGCGCCTTCGGGTGGAGCAGGACCGCGCCGGCCGCCATGGACAGGCCCATGGCGAGTAGTGCATAGGCGGGACTGGCCAGCGAGGTCAGTACGACCAGGAACGGCGCCGTGACCACGACGATCTCGATCAGGACCGAGTCGATGGAGAGTGCCGGCGAGATCAGCCTCTGCGGGACGACCCTGTCCAGCAGGGCACGGGTCGCACCACCCGTCCCGAAGGTCATTACTTGGCCGACGAGGGTGAGCAGGATCAGTAGCCAGGTCGGAGCGCCGAGTGCGAAAGCCGGTGCGAGGGCTACACGTGCTGCGGCGCCGAACAGCAGCAGCCTGAACGTCCAGACCTCGGGGCCGAGCCGGTCGAGCAGCCGGCCGAACACCGGGGCCGACAGTACGCTTGGCACCAGGGAGACGCCGACGAGCATGCCGCCCAGGCCGGGGCCGCCGTTGTAGTGCATGCTGGCGAGGACCAGGGCCATCGGTGCCATGATCGGCGGCAGGCGCAGCAGGGTGGTTGCCACGGCCCAGCACCAGTAAGGGCCTTGCCTGCACAGCTCGATGACCGGTCGGATCGTGTTCTGCGCAGGGGCCGTGGTCTCGTGCGGTGACGCGGTCGTCATGAGGGCTCCGTCTGCTGTGCCGTGGGTGTGTCGCTCAGTCGGCATTCGTCGGTGAGGAGCAGCTTGGTTGCGGCCAGGGGCTCCACCGGAGAGCCGACCGCGTGGTCGGGGTGGGCGAGGAAGTGCATGAGTAGCTGCTCGTACTGTTCGAGCAGTCCGTGCACGGTGGATGTGTCGAATAGGTCTTCGCGGTATGTGGCGGCAATCTGGAGCATGCCGTTGCGTTGGGTGACGACCCAGCCGAGTTCGAATTTGGCGCTTCCCGTGGGCAGCGAACGGAAATCGGTCAGGCGGAGGTCGCCGACCGTGCGGTCCAGCGCGGACTCGTCCTCGAAGGCGAAGAGGATTTGGAACAAGGGAGTGCGTCCGCGTTCGCGGGGTGGACGCAACCGTTCGACCAGTGTGTCGAAGGGCAGCGCTTGGTGGGCGTATGCATCGAGAGACACTTCGCGGACGCGTGTGAGCAGCTCCTGGAAGCTGTTGTCGCCGCTGAGAGTGGTCCGCAGGACGACTGTGTTGCTGACGTATCCGACGATGTTCTCGGCGTCAGGGGCCGCACGGTTGGCCATGGGCGTGCCGACGGTCAGGTCGTCCTTGCCAGTGCGTTGGTGGAGCAGGCAGTAGAAGGCGCTGAGCAGAACCATGAAGGGCGTCACGCCCTGCCGGCGAGCCAGGCGGGCCACTGCGGTCTGCACCGAAGCCGGCAGCTGCCGCTCAAGGCGCGCTCCGTCGTGGCGGGCCGTCGGCGGGACTGGCCGGTCGGTGGGCAATGAGGCTGACGGCGCCGGCGACTCGGTCAGCCGGGCGCGCCAGTGGGCGAGCAGCCGGTCGAGCTCCGCCCCCTGCAGATGCGCGCGCTGCCACAGTGCGAAGTCCCCGTAATGGCAAGGTGGTTCGGGCAGCGGATCGGCGGCGCCGCTCCGGAACGCGGCGTAAAGCCTTCCGAGTTCGTCGATGAGTATCTGCTTCGAGATCCCGTCGAAGATCAGGTGGTGGACGGTGAAGACGAGGGTGTGCTCAGTCGGGGAGTGAGAGAGGACCAGCACACGCAGGACCGGTCCTTCGACTGGGTCCAACGGTGTACGGACTTCCGTCGCGCACAGGGATTCGCCCCGGTCCGGCTCCTGACTGACGTCGACGAACCGCAAGGTGTGTGCAGGCACAGCGGAGACGTACTGGACCGGCTCACCTGCCAGGTCCCCGAAGGTCGTGCGAAGGGCCTCGTGGTGTTCGGCGACGGCTGTCAGCGCACGCGCGAAGATGTCATGGGCGAGCGGACCGGACAGCCGGCACTGCCAGGCCTCGTTGTAGAGCGGAACGTCGGGGGCCAGTCTGCTGAGCACCCACAGGCCTTGCTGCGACACGGAAATCGGAGACGCGCGACGGCCGCCGGTGCGTGCGGCGAGGGAGCGTTCGACCATGGCGCGCCGTTGCGACCAGGAGCCGACTGTTCCGGCCCGGTCCGGGCCGGAGGCATCGGCTGTGCGCAGCCGCTCGTCGACCAGCGCGGCGAAGCTGCGCAATGTAGCCCCATTGAGCAGGTCGGCGGGCGATACGGGCACGCCGTAACGGCGCCTGACCTTGGCGATGACCCTTGCAGCCTGAAGCGAATTGCCGCCCAGGCTCGTAAACGAGTCGTCGCCGTGCACCGTTTCGATCCGGAGAACCGCCGCCCAGATGTCGGCGAGCTCGGCGGCCGCGCCCGTGAGCGGATCAGCAGTCGCTGCGGCCTTGTCGTCACGCTGCGCGGGGACCACGGGCAGCACCGCATAGTCGATTTTGCCGTGGGCGGTGAGCGGCAGCGCGTCTATCAGCAGGTACTCGGTGGGTACCAGGTGCGCAGGCAGCCGTTCGCTCAGATATCGCCGAACCCTGTCGGGCAGGGTGTCGGCCTCGTCCTGGACAAGCTCCACCGCCGGCACGAGGTGGGCCATGAGCCGGTCACTGTCCGCACCTGCGGGGTCACGGCGCAGGGTGACCACGGCCTGCCCCACCTGTGGATGCTGACGCAGGGCCGCCTCCACCTCACCGGGCTCTATGCGAACTCCGCGGATCTTGATCTGGTTGTCCGTGCGCCCCAGGAACTGCAACTGCCCGTCGGCAAGGCGCCGCGCCAGGTCGCCGGTGCGGTAGAGCCGGGAACCCGGCTGCCCGAACGGATCGGGGACGAAGCGCTCGGCCGTTTTCGCCGGCGACCCCAGATAACCGCGCGCCAATGCCGCGCCGCCGACGTACACCTCACCGGCCTCGCCGGGCAGCACCGTGGCCATCGCCGGGTCGAGCACGTGGACCGTCGCGCCGTCGATCGCGGTCCCGATGGGGAGCAGGCCGTCGCAGCGCTCCGCGACCTTGGCGCTGTGGTGGTAAGTCGCCGTGGCCGTGGACTCGGTCGGTCCGTATACGTGGACCAGTGGTACGCCCTGTCGGCGCCATGCCAGCACGCGGTCCGGGCGGACACGGTCGCCGCCCATGACGACGAACCGTAGCGAGCTGGGCAGGAAGCTCTTGTCCTCCTCCAACTCGTCAACCAGCTGGTGCCAGTAGGCCGTGGTGATTTCGAAGCCTGTCACCTGGTGCCGCTCCAGGACCTCCAGGAAGTGCGGCACGCTGGGCAGCGCGCGCCGATACCCGGCCAGGATGACGGTGGCACCGTTCAGCAGCGCCGGGAAGATCTCCTCCAGCGCTGCGGAGAAACTGATCGAGGCCAGTTGGAGGAAGCGGTCCCCTGGGCCGAGGCCGAACTCGGCAGCGGCGGCCCGGGCCAGGTTCACCAGCCCCCGGTGAGTGATCGTCACCCCCTTGGGGGCGCCGGTCGAGCCGGATGTGTAGATGATGCAGACCGCGCCGTCGGGGCAGGCTGCCGAGGCTGGAGGTGTGGACGGCAGGGCCGCCAGTCTCTCGAACCGCTCGTCCAGCAGAATCGTGGGTGCGTCGGTCGCCGGCAGAACGGCCACGGTGCCCGCGTCGGCGACGACGGCCTTGGCCCCGGAGTCGTCCAGGAGGTAGCGCAGCCGCTCGGCCGGATAACCGGAGTCCAGCGGTACGTATGCGGCACCCGCCTTTATGATTCCGAGGAGGGCCACGGCCAGCGCTGGAGAGGGTTCCAGGCAGACGGCGACCCGGTCTTCGGGGCGCAGACCAAGGTTTGACAGCCGGTGCGCGAGCTGGTTCGACAGTGCGTCAAGCTCGGCAAAGGTCAGCTGCTCGGCATGGTCTGCTGTGGGTCCTGCGGCGGAACTCGAAAGGACGGCTGTGGCACCCGGGTTCCGGCGTGCCTGTGCGGAGAAAACGTCGTGGACGCAGACCGCAGGCGCCTCCGGGGGACGTCCCGGCCGTTCCCCGAGCGTGTCGGCTCGCTGCTGCATGTTTTTCTTCCTCGTGTCGGACCGTGTGGCGGAGGATGCGCTGTCCGCCGTGCCCGCCCGCGTTCGACGCTGGTGCGGGCACGCCGGACAGCAGG
This sequence comes from Streptomyces sp. NBC_01217, assembly GCF_035994185.1. Classification (NCBI taxonomy): domain Bacteria; kingdom Bacillati; phylum Actinomycetota; class Actinomycetes; order Kitasatosporales; family Streptomycetaceae; genus Streptomyces; species Streptomyces sp. NBC_01217. Next base: position 2,672,357 of record NZ_CP108538.1, on the reverse strand, counting down.
GGGAACCGGACGGCGAATGCCGGGTGCGTTCTGGGTGCCGGGCGCCGCTTGCGCTGGCTACCTCATTGGTCTCGTGTCGTCGACTACGTCCAGCTCACGACCGAGTGCGCGCCGGTGAAGCCCATGATGTACGACACCGTGGACCGGTTCCCCGTGTTGGCGTCGACCGCGTGCACGAAGGCCCCATTGAAGGCGTAGATATCGCCCTCACGTATGTCCAGGCGGATTTCGTCGAACTCCGCGAGCGATTCCGACGGATAAGGAATGCCGGTCAGTTCGATCCCCAGGGCCCGCCGGGCCTCGTTGTCCGGGCGGATGTTCCAGACGACCAGACGCCCACCCGCCGTGTGCTCGATGCACATGTTCACAGCACAGATGCTGTGTTGGATGACGTTCTGGATCTCGAAGCCCACCTGTCGCGGATCCTGGCATTGGGCCGAGTCCTCGTGCGGATCCAGCGAGAACTCCCCCGGCTGGTCCCAGGCCCGGATCAGTGCCGGGCACGCCGAGCGTCCGTCCTTCTCTGCCACCCGAAGGGTTGCGCCTTCCTGCGCCAGAGCCTGCGCCACGCCCTGACGGAAGGTCGTATAGGGCGAGTCCGGCGTGTCGATCACTGCCTTGACGTCCTTGATGACCTCGGCCGCCTCATCCAGGTAGGCCGTAGTCGACTTGTTCCAGTGGTAAGCGCCCACGTAGTGCGAGGGCTCGCCCTCCCGGTGCTCCAGCGCCGGACTGCGCCAGAACCGGTCGGTCAGCTCCTTCCGCGCGGGCGACGGTATGACATTGCGGAAGATGACTCCCAGCCGCCTGCCGTGCAGGACGTCAAGCACCAGTTGGTAGTCGAGCTCGTCCCGTTCCTCGAAGCGGAAGAACTCGCTGTCCGCCTGGAGGCCGGATACTTTGTTCATTGTCTGCTGCTGCATTTCTGTGCTCCTACGACGGGTCGGGGGAATCGGGTTTTCGGCCCGAGGGATCAAGTGCTCAGATCTTTGGTATGCGCCGAGTCACGAACGTCTCTCCGACCACATAGCCGTCGAGCCCGTGCTCTTCGCCGTACCGGATCAGGTCACTCGTCCGGTTGATGAACCCCGTACCGGAGAAGTTCAACGATGTGTTGCACAGCACGCTGAATCCGGTGATGTCGCGGAACGCGGTGAGGAGTGCGGCGATCCCCGGGTTCTGCTCCGCTGTGACGGTCTGCGTACGGGCCGTTCCGTCCACATGTGTCACGGCCTTGAGGTCCTCGGACAGAACGCTGCTGAAGTAGAGCATGTAGGGGTCGGGCATCGGGCCGCGGAACCAGCGCGGGGCGTCCTCTTCCAGGCATATGGGGGCGATGGGCCGGTAGCCCTCCCGCTGCTTGATCTTGTTGAGCCGCGCGGTCGTATCCGCGGTGAACGGAGCGGCCAGGATGGATCGGTTTCCCAGCGCCCGGGGGCCCACCTCCCAACGTTCGCGGGCCCAGCCGATGATGTTGCCGTCAGCGATGAACTTCGCCACCTCCGCGTAGTCGAGCGGTCGGGTGTCGTACTGGGCCGGGTCGAAGGGCGTGTCCTCGACGAAGGGGGCGCCGGCGTAGACGTCCCATTCCACCGCCGCGGTACCGGTGTAGTGGTGCTGGGCGTCGATGGCCGTCCCCAGCGACGAGCCGCTGTCGTTGGGGCACGGCGGTACGAAGACGCTGGAGAAGAGGCCGCTCTCGCTCCAACGCCGGTTCCACTCGCAATTGAGGCCGCAGCCGCCCGAGATCAGGAGCGGAAGCCCCTCGGTGAGATGCTGCTTCGCATACGAGTGGAACCGGTCGAAGATCGCGTCGGAGAACTTGGCGGCCAGGTTCTTGTATTCCTGTGACTCAAGGCCGATGTTGTGGAAGGGCGACCAGGTCATGTCCTCCTTACCCAGTTCGGCCACGATCTCGCCCTGCGCAAGGATGAACTCGATGACCTCGCGCTCGCTGTCTGTCATGGCCGCAGGGTTGGCGAAACCGGTCAGGGCCATCTGCTTGCCGGCGTCCTGGAGACGCAGCGTGCCCTTGCTCTTGGCCAGACCGCGGTCGGCCAGGCCGAACAGGAAGGCGTACTTGTTGCCCGGATCCGACATCACCTGTTGCAGGTGCGTCACCCTGCCGGCCTCGTCGATGCGGTAGAAGGAACCGATGTTCCCCTCCCAGACCAGGCAGTAGGCGGGCTGGCCGGCCGGGATCGGCGACATGCCGTAGGCCGCCATGATGTGTGACCGCTCGTGCGAGGACGAGAAGATGCGTACGTCGCGACCGAGGAACCGGCCGGCCACATCTGAGACCGAGCCCTCACCCACGCCGAAGTATCCAGTCCGGGAAGGTGGGTTGGAGGCACGGTCGCCCTTCACCCAACCGCCGACTGCCACGATGTCCGGCAGCCGATCGAGCCGTTCCACCGCGTTGAGCAACACATCAGCGGTGAGCGAGGAATAGCGCGGAAACGAGTCCTTCTCGGCCTCCAGCGAGAAGAGCAGCCGCCCGTCCTCAATCGCCGAGACCGCCCCGTCGTGACCTTCTTTGAACGAAAGAATCAGCATCCCAGTCCACCCCTTACTACAGCCCGTTCGGTGCCGCTCATGGCGGCAGTGTCGAGTTCTGACAGGCCCATCCCGAGCCCGTCCACCATGAGCCGCAGCAAGGTCTCAGGGCCCTCCATGAAGCTGTAGTGGCCCCCCTCGAAGACAACCTGCTCACTGTTTCCGCAGGCGGACCAGCCGCCCATCAGCTCGGGCTCCATGCCGATGTCGCCACTCCAGCCGATGGCCGTGATGGGACAAGGCAGCTTGACCGGATCGGCCACGTGGTAACGCCGGTTGACCTCGATGTCTCCCCGCAGCACGCCGAGCGTCATGTCGATGAGCGTCGGCACTGGCGTACCGCCGAGCTGCACCACAAGCGTGCGCAACTCCTCTGCGAGTTCGTCGTCGTTCATCTGGAGGTGCCGTCCGTGGGGGCCGTCCTGCGGGGCGACCTCGGAGGAGACGTACAGCCGTGTCGGTGCGGGCCCGCCCCGGTCGATGGTCTGCCGCGCGACCTCGTAGGCGGCGAGCGCCGCGCTGCAGTGGCCGAACAGGGCGTACGGTCGGTCCAGGTAGGGAGAGAGGACTTCGGAGAGCACGCTCCCGAGTTCCTGGTAGCTCTTGAAGGGCTGTTCTCTGAGGCGGTTCTCCCGGCCCGGCAGCTGCACCGGGACGAAGTTGACACCGCCGTACTCGGTCGGCCAGTGGCGGTACATCGAGGCGCCGCAGCCCGAGTAGGGCAGCAGGAATACGCGCGCGGGTGCGTCAGGAAGCGGTTCCTTCGGGAACCAACGGGCGCGTCGGCCGGTAGTCGGCATCGGCTTCATGTCCTCCGCCTGGTTTCAGTAGGCCGCAGGTCGGCGGTGGCTGCGGAGCTTCGCGGTGATAGGCATGCTGGTCCATCCGTAGATAGTGTTGGAGTGCAGTCGTTCGCCGGGTCCGGAAGGCGCCAGGTCGGTGAACCGACTGAACAGCTCGGCAAACAGGAGCCGTAGGGTCACTTTTGCCACGGTGTGGCCCACGCAGTAGTGCGGACCGATACCGAAGGCAAGGTGCTTGTTCGGCCTGCGGCGCACATCGAAGGTGAAGGGATCTTTGAAGGTCTCCTCGTCACGGTTGGCCGAGCCGAGCCAGACCGCCACCGCATCGCCCGCCTCGATCCGCCGCCCCCGCAGCAGCACGTCCGTTGTCGCGTAGCGGACGAAGTGGGTCGTCGGCGTCGCCCAGCGCAGTGCTTCGTCGACCCCGCTCTGAAGCAGCTCCGGGTGGTCCGCCCAGTCGTCGAGTGCGGGAGTCCCCATCAGTTCGGCCAGCGCGCTCACCGGCACCTGCGCTGTGGTCACATTGGCGCCGAGGAGCAGGCTGTAGCAGTTCGACGTCACCTCACCAACCGTCAGCCGACGACCATCGAGCTCCATGCCGAGCAACAGGCTGACCAGGTCGTCGCCCGGTTCTGCGGCGCGGCGGTGCCGGACCACGTCGTGGAAATAGGCGAACAGCTCGCGGTGGGAGGCGTTGAGCACCGCTCGCTGATCGCGGCCCTGGTGGAATCGAGGGTCCTCGGGCGCTACCGACGCCGTGGTCAGTTCGATCAGTCGTGGCCAGTCCGCCGTCGGCAATCCCATGAGCACACCGGCCACGGCCATCGGGAGCCTGGTCATGGCCGCGGCCAGGTCGTACTCGCCTCCGTCGGCCAGCGGCGCGAGCAGGTCGACGACCACCTGCCTGATCTGCTCACGCCGAGCCAGGGTCGGCTTGACCGCCAGGGCCCTTTGAAGGGGCTCCCGCAGCGCCGTGTGACGCGGCGGATCCGTGGCTGCCATCTGGTGGCCACCTGCCGGGTCACCGCGGCCGAGCAGATAGAGCAGCGTTCCCTGCTCGGAGGTGAACGTCGCGTGGTTGCGCAGGACTGCGTCGGCGTCCGCGTAACGGGTGACCGACCAGTAAGGCGTCCCATCCAGGACATGCCGGCTCACCGGGTCGTGCTGACGCAGCGCGGTCCACACGGCGTGCGGATCCTGCCCGCTGTACAGGGCAGGGTCAGCAAGGTCCGCACCCCCGCGCTGGTACGGGCAGCCGCCGCCGACCACTGCGGTGGCCTGGTAATCGTCGGAGACCGTCATGATCAGGCCACCTCCCTGTGCTGTGCCGTGCGCACTGCGAGGCTGAGTTCTGCGACGGTCGAGTGGAGATACAGCGTGGCCGCGGGGATGTCCGCGTCGAACCGTGCGTGAAGGGCCTCCAGCAGCTCGGCGGCGAGCAGCGAGTGGCCACCGAGGTCGAAGAAGTCGTCCTCGATGCCGATCGGCTCGGTGTCCAGGAGTTCCGCCCACAACTCCGTCAGATCGCGCTGGAGTTCGTCCGACGGCGGCACGTACACGGTGCCGATGTTGCGGACCGTACGTCTATGCGTCGCCAGCGCCGCGTGGTCCACCTTGCCGTTGCGGTCCAGGGGCAGCTCGGAACGCACCAGGACGACGTGAGGAACGCCGTACGCGGGCAGCCGGTCCCGCAGCCTGCGGCGCAGCACGGCGCCCAGGTCGTCGGCGGCGCCCGGGACGGCCACCACGTGCGCAATGAGCTGTGGATGCCCGTCAGGGCCCGGCTCGGCGACCACGGCGGCCTGGACCACCTCCGGCTGCTGCGCGAGCGCGGCTTCGACCGATCCGGGCTCGATTCGGAAGCCCTGGACCTTCACCTGGCGGTCAGCGCGCCCGACGAAGCCCAGACCACCGTCCGGCAGCTGCCGGACCAGATCCCCGGTGCGGTACATGCGGGTACCGGGAGGGCCGGCCGGATCGGGCAGGAAGCGCTCCGCGGTTGCCTCCGGACGGCCAAGGTACCCCCAGGCCAACCCCGCCCCCGAAGCGTAGAGTTCGGCCACGGTCCCGTCCGTTACCGGGCGCAGACCGGCATCGAGCAGGGTGACCCGCGTGCCGTCCACGGCCTGCCCGATCGGCACATCGTCGGTCGTGGGCGGCGTCCGGCTGGTCCAGCAGGTGGTGAACGTCGTGTTCTCGGTCGGGCCGTACCCGTTGGTGAAGAGCAGATGCGGATGGGCCTCCAGAAGTCGGGTGACCAGGGCCGGCGAGGCCACGTCTCCACCGGTGACGACGTGCCGCAGGCCGGCGAAGGCCGGGAGCCGGGACTGAACCAGCTGGTGGAGCACGCCGGTGGGGAGGTTCACCACGGTGACCCCCTCGTCGATGATGGTCCGGGACAGCGCCTCAAGATCAATCCGGCCCGGCGGGTGGATCACCAGTCGGCCGCCGTTGCACAGGGCTCCGAAGATCTCCAGCGTGCAGGCGTCGAACGACGGGGACGCGGCGTGCAGCACGACATCCTCGGGACCGAAGCTCATCCAGCCGGCCTCGCGGACCAGCCGCACCACGCCGCGATGGGTCACGCCGACACCCTTGGGGGCGCCCGTTGAGCCCGACGTGTAGCAGACGTACGCCAGGTGGTCGGGGGTGAGCCGCGCCCGCGGCGTCGACGGCGTGCTGGTGTTCGACAGCGGCAGGCCGTCGAGAACCACGCTGTCGAGGCCGGCCGGGACTCGGCCGGAGAGCTGCTCACTCGTGAGGGTCAGGCTCAGGTTCGCGTCGAGCGCCAGCTCGGCCAGCCGCTGGTCCGGATCGCCCGGATTGAGCACGAGGTAGGCACTGCCTGCCTTGAGCACGGCCAGCATGGCCACAATCAGTTCCGGCGACCTCTCCATCAGCAAAGCCACCGGGGGCCGTCCGCCGGCCCCGCGGACCCGCAACTCACGGCCCAGCGCGTCGGCCCGCCGATCGAGCTCTCGGTAGGTCATGCCGCGGCCCTCATAGGTCACCGCGCAAGCTTCCGGGTGACGCGCTGCGCGGTCAGCAATCAGTTCGTGTATCAAAGAAGTGTCGATTTCGGGCACCAGTAGTCCGGTCCCGGTCGGGGATATTCCGCCGCTTTTTTCGACTGAATTGCCGTCAATCACGTCCGGGCACCTCTCGCCAGGGGCACTTCGCCGTCCGGGTACGACCCCGGCTCTGCCTTCCAGGAAGACAGTAACGGCACCCCGCTGGAGCTGTGAATTTGCAATAGAGTCAATCCGAACTGTGCGCCCTGTTGAGTCGCTCTGCGCGTTCTGTTGATGTCCGCCGGCGATCAGTGGAAGGTGTAGCAATGAGTCCGTGGAACCCTCATGGAATCCCTTGATCGGTCCACTCTGTATTCCAAATACTGGCAGTCGGCTGACAGTCGGGTGTTGGCGCACCGGCGGGGTCGAATCCATTGGTTTTGGTGTTCATCTCGAAAGGCATTCCCATGCCGGTGTCAGAGATAAGTCGTACGTCAAGGGTCCTTCAGGTGGAGCTGGCGCGGGTCTCGCGGGCTCTGGCCGCCGAAGGCGCAACCGGGAACACCGTCCTGTCCATGGGTGCGGTTCCCGCCGAACTGGGAGCTGCCCTGGACGAGATGGTCCGGCCTCCCAGTCCCGCGGTCGGGTACCGGGTGGTCAAGGGCTTGCTGGCGGAATACGACGAGCCAGGGCCGACCCCGCTGCGCTGGTCGCTGGCGGATCCCGGGATCAACGCCGCTTTCGATATCGGCCTGGCGCTCACTGCGTCGCGGCTCGGCCGGGTCTTCGGCTGGACCGGCCAGCAAGACGGCCGCATCGTGCACAACATCCTGCCCAGCCCTGGGCAGGAGCACCTCCAAGTCGGCGCCAGCAGCGTGGTCCCTCTGGCCTGGCACAGTGAGGATGCCTTCCACCCGCAGCGCGCCGACTTTCTGCTGCTGGCCTGTGTGCGCAACCCGGACGGAATCGGCAGCCGACTGTCCACGATCTCCGGCGCCGCACCCTCCGAGGAAGACGTCGATCAACTGGCGCGGCCGCTGGCTGCGGTGATGCCGGACGCCAGTTACGGGGAGGCGGCGGGGGACCGGCCCGGGCTTGTGGGGGCGCCGACGGTGTGGCGGGGAGACGACAAGGGACTCCGTGTGCGGTACGACCCCTCGTACTCCCGCTGGCTCACCGACGACGGGCGTTTCCATCAGGCCTACGGTCGGCTCGGCCAGCGTTTTGAAGACGCCGGCTTCGTCGTTCCGCTGGATCCCGGGGATCTGCTGATCATCGACAACGACACCTCTGTACACGGCCGCGTGGCCTTCCGGCCGCGCTACGACGGCACCGACCGCTGGCTCAAGCGGATACTCGTGCGCTCCGGTCGGCGACGGCCGGCGAGCGAGCAGAACGAGCACGGCTACGACCAGGTCCAGGTCGACCCGTACCGGGCACCGACCCGCAGAGGGGCCTGAGAGAACATCTCATTCGGCCGGATCGGCAGTGGGGAGCGTTGAGCGGCTGGTGCAGGACGAGTCGGGGGAGCTGTTCCAGCGGGGTGGTGTCGCCTGCGCCGATGAAGCCGCAGGGCGGTGGCCGACGGCGGCACAGGGATCGGGGAGGGCCGGCGGCGTAAGAGTTCGTGGCCGGGAACTCCGAGTCCACGACAGTCAGATCCTGATACCCAAGGTCCGCGGCATGCCGCGGACCCGCTCACGTCACGGACCGCGCCGACGCAAGTCCGCGAAACTCTACGCGGACAGGACCTACGACTACGCTCACATGCGGCGATGTCGGCGGCAGCGTGGCATCGCCCCCAAGGGCGTCGAGTCCTCCGCCCGGCTGGCCGGCAGCGCTGGAAGATCGAACGGATCACCGCCCAGCTCGCCGGATGCCGCCGGCTCCACCGCGGCTACGAGGTACGGCCGACCACTTCCCGGCCTTCACCAGCGTCGCGTGCGCCCTCGTCCGCTACCGCCGACTCGCCAAATGAGATGACTTGACTGCTCAACTCCCGGCACCGAGGCCGGCAGCGGTGGCCGTCCGACACCGGACGGCCACCGCTCGGCCGATGACCCTGCTGCCATGGGTCCGTCAGTAACCACGCGCCGCATCTACGACGTTATGCAGGTCGGCATCGGATCGGAACCGACCGACGTTGTCGATGATCAGTTCAAGCGACCGGGTGTCCGTCCCCGCAGTGGCGTCTGCGCTGTGTGGGCTGATTATGACACCGGGCTCCGACCAGAGCTCCGAGAGCGGAGGAGGTGGCTCCGTGTCGAACACATCAAGTGCGGCACCTGACAACTGCCCCGAGCGCAGGGCCGCCAGCAGCGCGGCCTCGTCCACCACCGGCCCCCGGCCAACGTTGACCAGCACTGCGCCGGGGCTGAGCAGCGCCATCTGCTGAGCCCCGATGAGGCCCTTGGTCGACGGGGTCAGCGGTGCCGCCAGGACCAGGATGTCGAGGCCACTGAGGAACTCCGCCAGACGGCCCGGGCCGAAGACCGCGTCGACCTCGGGCACCGCCGCGCCGGAGCGCCGGTATCCCGTGACACGGACACCGAAGGCCGACAGCAACGCCGCGGTGGTACGGCCCAAGTCGCCCAGGCCGACCACGCCCGCCCGACGGCCGTACAGTTCCCCGGCCGCAGCGGGCTGCCAGCGCCGGGACCGCTGATCGCTCAGCAGCGCGGGGAGCCGCTTGTAGTGGGCGAGCAGCAGTGCCAGTACATGCTCAGCGACCGCACGACCATGCGCACCGCTCCCGTTGGTCAGCACCACGGACCGCCCTTCCGCCCACCGCAGCACGCGTGGGGGCACGCCTGCCGCGGTGCTGTGCAACCAGCGGCACTCCGGGTGCGCCGACAGGAACGCGACCAGTGCGTCTTCAGCCGCCTGCCACGCGATCGCAGCTCGACAATCGGCCGCAGTGTCCTCCCCGTGGAGTACGGCCTCCGGCCAGGAGGCGGCGATGCTGTCCGCGATGGCCTGCGGCGCTCCGAACAGGCGCACCCCTACGTGCTCGCCAGCCACCTAGCGGCTTGCTTCGTCGTGCAGTCGGACACTTCGGGGACGCATATCGGTCCACACCGTGCCGATGTGCTCCAGACACTCCTCACGGCTGCCCTCCTTTCCCTCCGGCCGCCAGCCCGCCGGCGGCTGCCGCAGGGCGGGCCAGATCGAGTACTGCTCCTCGCTGTTGAGCACCACGAGGAAGCGTTCTGAATCCGCAGGTGCAGTGGAACGATCCATGGGAATTCCTCTCCTTCAGTTCTTCTTCGCACATGGCGCCGGCCAACTCCAGACACCGTTCACCAGACTACGGACAGCATTCCGATTGTCGACGGCGTAGTGCGCACGACTGTCTCAGAGAAACGTTTAAGACCCTCCACGTAACGCTGATAGGTAATTCCCGGAAAGGCTGATTGACGCCTTCTCCGGCAGATTCCTACGATGGCATTGCGTCATGAATCTCTCTACGGATGGTTGGGTCGGATGAATTACCGTACGGATGGTTCCACCTGCGCCGTCGAAAGTCTCCTCCAGATGCACCCGGACATAGCTCGGGCCCTTGCGGTCTGGGAGGAGGAGCCCCTGGACCGACGTCTGGTGGCCTATGTGGTTCCGGCTGGGCCGGGCCAGTCGATCGATGAGGCGGAGCTCGGGAAACACCTCGCCGGCACACCGCACAGCCCGGACGCCTTCGTCGAGTTGGCCGAGCTCCCGCAGGACGAACACGGTGGAGTGGACTCGGCGGCACTGCCGGCGTACGTCGTTGCCACGGACCTGCTCGCCCTCTGGGGGCGGGAATTCACCGATGCCCATGTCACTCTGCACGACGAGTTCTTCGAGCTCGGCGGATACTCGCTCCTCGCCGTTCGGCTCACCGTCCTGATACGGGAGAGGTACGGCATCGACCTGCCGCTCGCGGACTTCTTCGATCTGCCCACCGTGCTGGATGTGGCTGAACACCTTGTCGCCCGAGGCGCGTCTGCCGCGGCGTCCCCACCCCTGGATGCGGCGCCGCCGAGCATGGACGAACTTCTCGACGAGATCGGCCAGCTCTCCGAGGAGGACGTCCTCGCCCTGCTGGGGCCGGACTCCGGCATGGAAGCAGCGGACCCGGCAACCGGACCGTCCCACCCGTCCTCGGCGACTGTCGTGCACCACGCTTCCGTCCACCGTGAGAGCGGGCCGGACCGTGCAACAGCCGAGACACGGACCAGAGGCGGTATCTGGACCATTGAGCTGACGGGCGATGAAATCGGGCAGGTCGAAACCCTGATTCGACAGCTCCTGACGGCCCATCCGACGATCAAGAGCGACGGTTTCCTTGAGGACGTCGTGCTCTGTGCGCAGGAGATGCCGCGGACCATACGTCGCCAAGCCAATGAATTCCGGCTCCACGAGCCGGCCGGAGGCTGCCTGTTCACCGGCCTACCGGTGAACGATCAGCAGATCGGGGACACTCCCGCGCAGTGGGGAGGACAGGCGGAGGGCCAAGGGGCCACGCGCCGCGAGGACGCATTCCTGCTGATGTGCGCTTCCTTGCTGGGCGATCCCATCAGTTGGGCGACCCAACAGCACGGCCGGCTCATCCACGACGTGATCCCCATCGCTGGGCACGAGCTTGAGCAGATCAACTCCTCGACCTCGGCACCCCTGTGGTGGCACACGGAGGACGCCTTCCACCCGTTCCGCGCGGAGTACGTGGGACTCATGTGCCTGCGGAACCCGGACGCGGTGGAGACAACGTACGCGGTCTTCGACGACCTGAACCTCCCCTCGGAGATCCGCGCGACCCTCTTCGAGCCGAGGTATGTCATCCGGCCGGACGAGTCACACCTGCCCAAGAACCGGGACACCAACAGCCGGCTGGACGCCCCCGCGGAACTGCTGCAGCGCAGCTTCGCCTGGGTCGAGCGGATGGCCACGGCGCCGGAGAAGGTTCCTGTGCTCTTCGGCGACCCGAACCAGCCGTACGGACGGCTCGACCCGTACTTCATGGACCGCGTCGACGGGGATCCCGCAGCAGTGGCAGCCTTCGACGCCCTGACAGCGGAGATCGACGACAAGCTGAGCGAAATCGTACTCAGCCCCGGTGACGTGCTCTTCATCGACAACTACAAGGCTGTGCATGGCAGGAAGCCATTCACAGCGCGCTTCGACGGCCGCGACCGGTGGCTGCGCAGGACGAACGTCAGCCGCGACTTGCGTAAGTCCCGCGGCGCCCGGACCGCCTCGGGCTCCCGCGTCATCTTCTGAAGCCCACACGGCCCCGTCTCCTCTTTCGCCTGTCACCGCGCGCTGCGAGAAGGCGTCCACCAACGGAAAGGCACACGACCGGATATGAAGAAGTACCGGCTGATGGTACCGGGACCAACCCCTCTGCCCCCGCCCGTTGCGGCGGCTGCGATGCTGCCCCTTGAGGACGAACGCACCCAGGCGTACGCCGAGGTGTTCACTCGGGTGCTGGAGAATCTGCGGCGGCTCCTGGCCACCGACAACGACGTGCTCCTCTTCACCTCAAGCATGACCGGAGCCTTCGAGGGCGCGCTGCAAAACCTCCTCTCCTCTGGCGACGGTGTGCTGGTCGTCAGCAACGGTGCGTTCGGGGAACGCTGGGCAGCCATGGCCGAGGCCTACGGGCTCAAAGTCACCGCAGTCCGGCATGAATGGGGCCACCCCTGGGATCTGGAGCGCATCGCCGCGGCCGCCTCCGACACACCTGGCCTGCGCGTGGCCGTCGGCGTCCACTGCGAGACGTCCACCGGCATGGTCAACGACATCCGCGGCTTCGCCGCCGCGACCGCGCCGCTGGTGACCGTGGTCGACTCCGCCTCCGGGGCTGGTGCCTGCGAGCTGCGTACCGACCAGTGGGGAATCGACGTTGTCGTCGGAGGATGCCAGAAGGCCCTGATGACACCGCCGGGACTGGCCTTCACCAGCATCAGCGAGCGGGCCTGGGCACTCCACCGGCAGGCCCGGCTGCCCCGCTTCTATTTCGACTGGACCGAAGCCCGCGAGGCCTTGCAGGCCGAGGTGCCGCGCACCCCGTGGACGCCTGCCATCTCACTGATCAACCAGCTGGACGTGGCACTGCGGCAGATCCACGAGGAAGGCATGGACAACGTGCTCGACCGCCATGTCCGGCTCGGCCGTCTGGCCCGGGCCGGAGTCCATGGCCTCGGGCTGCGGCTGTTCTCCCCGGATGAGGACCGGCACGCGGCGGTGACCGCCGTGAAACTACCCGCCGACATCGATGGCGACGCATTCGTGAACCTGCTGCTGGAGCGGTACGGCATCCAGCTCACCGGATCGCAGGGCCCGTTGCAGGGGACGGTGCTGCGATTGGGGCACTGCGGGTTCGTCGACGCCTTCGACGTCCTCACCGCGCTAGCGGCGATCGAACTGGGGCTGGCCGAGCTCGGTCACACGGTCGCGCCCGGCAGCGGCGTCGCCGCGGCCATGCAGGTACTGCGATGACGCCCCCTGTCGTGAACAGCCGTGAACACTGTGCCATCTCATCCGGTGCTCCCTGGACGTCTCGGACCCTCGGTCTCCCGGTACGTGATCACCGCCGCCCAGAAGCGTTCTCGCGAGTGGCCGAAGGCCTCGCCCGCACCCTCGCCATCCACATAGCCTGAAAGGGAGCCACTGTCATGGCCCTGGTCTCCGAAGACCGACCGCCATACGGCACCCCAGCGGAGACATTCGAGCCCGCTGGATCAGACGTCCCTCGGCTTCTTGACGTCTGCGTATTCTCAGGAGCGGTGGACGACAGCCACGCCGGCCAGGACGGTGTCGACCTTCCGCTGTCCCCCGAGGCCGGCGCTGTGCTCGCCCGGTACTCCCGCGGTGACGACGACACAGCACTCGATGTCCTTCTCGCAGTGGTGGCCATCCTGCTGCGTCGCTACCACGGTGACGGTCCCGTCGCCTTGGACGTGCCGGCTGCGGACATAGGAATGCCCGGACACACCGGCACGGCCTCCCTGGTAGTCCGGTTCGCCCGCGGGAACACCCTCCGGGACGTACTGCTGGAGGTGCGGGACCTCGTGGCCGCCCTGCGCGACGGTGCCAAGGGTTCATCCCTCCCCGGGCCGCCCACCCTGAAGGACCGGCCCCTGCGAGCCGACGTGCTCGTGAGCCTCGGCTCCCCCGAGCCCACGACGGTCGACCACGACGTGACCATCACCCTTGGCGGCCGTGATACGGACACACTGCGGATCAGCAGTCCCAGTGGACGGGTTCCGGGGTGGTTCCGGAGCAGCATCGGCGCCCACTTGATGAGCCTGATCGGCCTGTTCGAGGACAGCGGTCGACCGGCCTCGTCCGTGGAGGAGGTGGTGCGCGAGCACGTGGAGGAGGCCGTCCGCGGCTTCAACGCCACGGAGCAGGACTTCTCAACGGATCGCACCGTCCTGGAACTGTTCCGGGAACGAGTGCGCCTTGCCCCCGAGGCCGAGGCGGTCATCAGTGCGTCACGCATTCTGTCCTTCGCCGACCTCCGTCGTCACTCCCTTGACATCGCACGGGACCTGCGGAGGCGCCTTGGGGTGTCGGAGGGCGACGTCGTCGCGGTCCTGACGGCCAGGGACCACTGCGCGGTCACGGCGGTGCTCGGCATCATGGAAGCCGGGGCCCGCTACCTTCCGCTCCACCCGGAGTGGCCACAGGACAAGACGCGGCACATCCTCGCGCAAGTCGGCGCCCGGGCGCTCCTCGTGCATGAGCGCCTTGCCGGTCCCGCCACAGCCGCCCTGGGGCTACCGTCGCTGGTGCTCGCACCGGATGCCGGCCCAGGGGCGCCGGAGGCGGAAGCCGCGCACGAGAAGGCAGGAAACGCACACACCGGCATGCCGGGGCTGCGGGATCCCGACGCCCCAGGACCCGATGACATCGCGTACATAGTGTTCACTTCCGGAACTACGGGTGTGCCGAAAGGTGTGGCGGTCGCGCACCGGGGCTTGAGCAACACCGTGCTCGATCACATCGAGCGCTTCGCGATGGTCCCCACCGACCGCTATCTACAGTTCATGGCAGCCTCCTTCGACGGATTCCTGCTCGACATCTTCTCAACACTGTGCGCCGGCGCTGCACTTGTCATCGCCGACGAGGACACGATCCGTGATCCGGGCGCCCTCATGGCGTGGAGTGACAAACACCAGGCCACGGTCTCCACGATCACCCCGTCCTATCTGAGGCTCCTCGACCCCGCCCGGCTTGCCGGTCTGCGCATTCTGGTCTCCGCGGGTGAGGCGATCAGCCCCGAGCTGGCCGCCCGTCTCGCACGGCACACGACGCTCTACAACGGATACGGCCCCACCGAGGCGACGATCAACTCGACCCTGCACCGCATCGATCCGCACCGGGGCGAGACATCCGTGCCAATCGGTGGACCCAGTGCCAACAAGAAGATCTACGTGGTGGACAACGGGCTGCGACAGCAGCCCGTGGGGGTCGTCGGGGAGATCTGCATCGCAGGCGTGGGACTCGCCGCCGGGTACGTGGGCGACGAGGGTCTCACGAGCGAAAAGTTCGTGCCGAATCCCTTCTCGGGCGGTCCGCGGCTCTACCGGACCGGCGACTACGGGGCCTGGACGCCGGAGGGCGAGCTGCTGTTCCGGGGGCGGTCGGACAACCAGGTCAAGGTCAACGGTTACCGGATCGACCTGAAGGAGCTGGAGGACGCTCTTCGGGCCCACCCCGAGGTCATCAGCAGCTTCGCCACAACGTTCACCACCTCCCATGGCACGGACGAGATCGCCGTCTTCTTTCGAAGCGACACCCTTGACGAGGAGGGCGTCCGAGAACACCTGGCGTCCGCGATCGCCGAATACATGCTGCCGCACAGGGTCGTCGCGGTCCCCGACTGGCCGCTCACCGTGCACGGCAAGACGGACGGTGCCGCCCTGCGACACCTGTTGCGGAACCAGGACGTGCTGAGGAAGAAGACCATCGGGCGGCTGACACGATGGCTTCACGAACGCGCTGTGCCCACGGCTGCCCCTCCCGCGGCGATCGCCGGCGAGGTCACCGCTCTCACAGCCGAGGAGCGTGCGTCGCTCCCCGCCTCACCTTCTTCGTGAGGTTCACCGAATCCCCGGCAGACACCGCTGTTCCTCTGCGCAACAAGGCAGACGGGCAGTGCTGGGTTCCCGTTCTCTCGGCGGCCTCTGAGACCTGGTCGTCGAGATACTCGCGCACACCACAAGGAGAGACCAGTGATCGACGCCCAACTGCCCGACAGCTTCGATGATGAGGACCGCGGCACGTGGAGCCTGCTCATGGAGGACTTCCGCACCCGACTGCGTCAGCATGGCTGCGCCCAGGCACAAGCCGGGTTCGAAGCACTGGATCTGAGCGAGCACATCGAGAGCATGCATGCCGTGGACAAGCGGTTCTACGATCTGTCCGGCTGGCACATGCATCCGGTGGAGGGGCTGCTGTCGGGCTCGCACTTCTACGGGATGCTGCACGACAAGCGTTTCCCCACCGCACCCGCCATGCGCAAGCGGTCCGAACTGAGGTTCGCGGAATTTCCCGATCTCTTCCACGACGTGGTCGGTCACCTGCCGATCCTCGTCGACCGCACCTATGGCGACTTCCTCACCGGCCTCGCGGAAATCGCCCTGAGGCACCTCGACAACGAACCGGTCATGAAGGCCCTGGCCCGTTTCTACTGGTTCACCACCGAGACCGGCCTCGTCAAGGAAGCGAGCGGTGTCAAAATCTTCGGCGGAGCCACCCTCACCTCAAGTGCGGAAGCGGCCAATGCCATGGATAACCCCGCGCTCCAGACCCCCTTGACCGTTTCCGAGGTCTTCGCCACGGACTACGACATCTTCGACCTCCAGCAGAAATACTTTGTCGCCCCGTCCTACGAGGGCCTGGAGGGTCTGCTCGACGAACTCGAGGAGGCCGTGAATGCGCTGCAGACCCTCCATGTCTGAGCGTGAGAAGGCCGCCGAGCTGTCGCAGAAGGAGATCGAGGACCGGCTGGCCGAGCTACCCGGCTGGTCCCCCGACGGCGACCGGCTCACCCGTTCCTACCGGCTCGCCTCGCATCCCGCGGCAACGGCCCTGGTCGTTCACATCGCCCGGGTCCAGGATGAGCTCAACCACCACTCCGACCTCACCCTCGGCTACGACACCGTCGCCCTGAAGATCACCACGCACTGCGCCGGCAGCAAGGTGACCGAGAGGGACTTGGAGCTCGCCCGGCGGGTGGAGGCCCTCGCACCGGCGCACGACGCCTGCTGAGCCTCCGGCTCCCCGCCGCGCAGCACCTGTACCGCTGCGACGGGCCGGCCTCGTCGCTCATCGGACCGACGGGGCTGGTCGAGCCCTTGGATTCGGATCCCACCGAGCGGACGATGGAGAGGGCAGAACCATGGACGGTCACGGCGACGGGTTACGGCACTACCGGCCGCTGGAGCACTGCGAAGGCCCGCTGGGCGGAAAGGCCGAGCGATTGCGGACGCTGCTGCGAGCCGCTCTGCCGGTGCCCAAGGCGTTCGTACTCAGCCACGAAACCCTTGATGCACTGGATCCGGGAGAATTCCTGGCCGAGACACGAAACCTGCTGCTCACCGGGTTCCCCAGGGGGTCTGCGGTGGTTGTCCGCAGTTCTGCGACGGGTGAGGACGGCCCCCTGGCCGCCGCGCCGGGGGTGTACGACTCCTACCTGAACCGCCGCACACCTCGCGAGGTCGTCGAAGCGGTGCGCCGGGTGCGAAAGGGGCTGCACGCGGCTGACGCCGAGGCGTACCGACGCTTGCGGAGAGACACCCGGCAGCCTGAGATGAACGTCGTCGTGCAGCGAATGGCGGCATGTGCCACTTCCGGGGTCCTGTATACCCGGGACCCGCTCTCCGACGAACCCGCCATGCGTGTGGAATCGTCCGAGGGCCTCGGTACGCCAGTCGTCGCCGGGCTGGGCTGCGATCACTCGTGGGTGATCCCCCGCCCAGGGCAACATGCAGCGTGGGGGCCAGAGGGATGGGAAATGCCGGAGGAGGGCACTCTGTCCGACCTATTGACCTGTCTGGCCTCCACGGTGGAGCAACTGTTCCACCGGCCGCAGGACGTGGAGTGGGGGCTGGAGAACGGTGCTCTGCGAGTGTTCCAGTCGCGTGACATCGTTGGGTTCCCGGCCCCGCTTCCACCGCCTCACCTGCGGCCCGCGCCGCATCCCGGCGGGGTGCCGGTGTCGCCCCTGTCCCGGGGATACGCGGTCGGGTCCGTGGCCGCGGCCGGCAAGCATGCCATCGGCCCCGGGGAGATCGTTGTCCTCGATTCGATGCCGACCGCCGCGGAGCTTGAGTCCCTGCGCAACGTGGGCGGGCTTCTCCTGCGCCGCGGCAACGCGCTGTCGCACTCCGCCGCTCTCTGCCGGGAATTGGGCATCCCCATGGCGCTGTTGCCGGAGGCGTGGACGGAGCAGCGCGGGGAAATGCTGCTGGATGCGGTTACCGGCCGGTTGACGCGGCTGTGCGAGCTGCCCGCGCACGACCAAGGGCTGGCCGTCCGCGCGGCGAAGCGTCGGTCGGGCGATGCCGCACCAGGCCCGTCAGCCCTGGACCGTGCGGCCACCCTCACTGTTCCAGTCCTCGCCGTCGTCGACCGTGGTGGGCGCGGTGTCGGACGCAACGGACACCGAGACAGTGGAACCGGCCTGGAACCCGGCGGACGGTACGGAGCCGGAGGTGCCGTGGCCCGCGAAGCCGACGAGTGACAGCAGGCCTGCGGAGAGGAGGGCGGTGGCGCCCTTGACGACGGAGCGAAGACTGTAGAGTGAAAGGATCATTGCGAGGTCTTCTTTCTACGGTGAAGCCGGGTGATGCAATTACCTTCGCAAGCCTCACTGGATGGCCGAGCAGGGCTGGATGATCGCCGATCTACGCCCGATGACCAGTCGATCACAGCGGCTGTCGACAGCTCGTCATCCAGTGCCTGGCGAGTACGGGAAACTGACACCCCGTAGAACCGTAGATTTCGGTCGTGGACCACGACCGGGCCGACCGAACACCGGGGATTCGCTGTTCGCGGCCGGACGTTCCTCGAACGGGCGGATACCGCCGGTCGAGGCACGCCTTCACGCGAGTGTCACGCGAGACGATGCCCGATGCGGCCGTCGACCCTACCGTGGGTGACATGGCGGAGATCAGCGGTTTGAGGCGGGGGACGCGGCCCCGGATCGGTGTGCTGGACGCATTGGGCGTGGCGCTGCTGTTCGTGTCGTCGGCCGCGGCCGCCTCGGTCGTACGGCACGGGCACCAGTTCTCCCTGCGGTGGCCTGTCGTGGCGCTGGCGGGTGTCGGTTGCGTTGCGTTGTTGTGGCGGCGCGCTCACCCTTTCGGCGTACTGACGGTCGCGGTTGCCTGCGGTGTGGCCTTCCAGGTGCTCGGGATTCGGGAGAGTCCGCTGGTGATCAGCCCGGTCCTGGTGTCGGTCTACAACGTGGCCGCGCTGACCGACCGGCGGGCCACCTGGGCCGCGGCATCGTTTTCGGCTGTCGTTCTGGTGGGCTCCGCCGTGATGTCCGACCCGCACTCATGGCTGGCGCCCGATAATGCGGCGATGCTGGCGTGGACGGCGCTGCCGGCTGCTGTCGGGGACGGGGTGCGCTCACGTCGCGCATACGTGGTGGCGGTGGAGGAGCGGGCAGAACACGCGGAGCGCACGCGTGAGCAGGAGGCGCAGCAGCGGGTGGCGGCCGAGCGGGTGCGGATCGCGCGCGAGCTGCACGACATCGTCGCGCACCACATCGCCTTGATCAACGCCCAGGCAGGCGTGGCCGTCCATCTGGTGGAACGGCGGCCGGAACAGATCCTGGCCGCTTTGGAGGACATCCGGGACACCAGCCGGTCCGCGCTGGACGAGCTACGGGTGACCGTGGGGCTGCTGCGGCAGTCCGGCGATCCGGTGGCGCCGCGTGATCCGATGCCGGGCCTTGCGCGCGTACCGGCGCTTCTGGCGTCGCTCGAACGCGCCGGCCTGACCGTGAGCCATACCCGGCGGGGCATCGCCGAACCGCTGGCGCCGACGGTCGACCTGGCCGCGTACCGCATCGTGCAGGAGGCCCTGACCAACGTGCACAAGCACGCCGGCGCCGACCATGCGCGATTGTCCCTGCACTACCGTCCTGAGCGGCTGACGATCACCGTTGAGGACGACGGACGGACCGGAGGGAACCACGACCTTCCGGGGACGGGGCACGGGCTGATCGGGATGCGTGAGCGCGCTTCCACGGTCGGGGGCTGGCTGTACGCGGGGGTGCGCCCGGAGGGCGGCTTCACCGTGACGGCCGAACTGCCGCTGCGTCCGGGCCTGGTGATGGGCAAACCACCGAAGAAGGATGGGCATGACGATTCGCGTACTGCTTGCCGATGACCAGGCCCTGCTGCGGGGTACCTTCAGGATGCTGTTCGACTCCACGGACGACATGGAGACGGTGGGGGAGGCGTCCAATGGGCAGGAAGCACTGGATCTGGCCCGTGCGGAGAGCCCCGATGTGGTCCTGATGGACATCCGCATGCCGGAGATGGACGGCCTTGAGGCCACACGGCTCATCAGTGAGTCCGAGGACCTCACGGGGGTGAAGGTGCTCATCCTGACCACCTTCGAGGACGACGAGCACGTCGCCGACGCGCTGCGCGCCGGTGCGAGCGGTTTTCTCGGCAAGGGGGCCAGGCCCGAGGAGCTCCTCGACGCCGTCCGCACGATCGCCGCCGGCGAGGCACTGCTGTCCCCGTCAGCGACGCGTGCGCTGATCAAGCGCTTTCTTGCGCAGCCGGACCCGTGCGCGGGGGACGTGCACGAGCGGCTGGAGTGCCTGACACGGCGGGAACGCGATGTCGTGGGGCTGGCGGCACTGGGGCTGTCGAACGACGAGATCGCAGAACATTTCTTCGTCAGCCCCTTGACCGCCAAAACTCATGTCAACCGGGCCATGACCAAGCTGGCGGCTCGTGACCGGGCGCAGCTCGTCGTCATCGCCTATCAGTGCGGCCTGGTCAGTCCGGCAACGGAATCCGGGCGTCCGCAGGCGTCCGAGTAGTCGTCGGCGCGGTATGCGCATGTCGTCGCGGTCGTAGGCAGGCGTGGCGGATACCGCAGCCGTGGTAGCCGGGAATCGCTGCGAGGGGACGATGTGCTGGGGGCCGTTCCTGGGCGAAGGTGAGAGGGCGAACGGAGGTTTCGCCATGATCGAAGCCCACAGCCCGACCAAGCGGTACAACGCCGAATCGATCAAGCCGCACAACGCGCGCCGATCACACTGCTCGCCGCCACGGTGACCATGGGCGTGGTCTTCACGGCCGTCGTGCTCGCACCGATGACCGCGGCCCGCGTCGCCGCCCTCTTCGGCGGCCGAGCGGCCCTCTCCTCCCAGCACCTGACCACACCGCCGGACCGACTGGGCCCGGCTCACCACCCCCTACGCGGCCGCGGCGACCACGCGACCGGCACCCCAGCACAGGAAGGACCCATTCCCATGCTCACGGCAACCGCGAGGATCCGCACCACCAGTGAACGACCGGCAGCCTGCCCCACGCGCCGGGACGGGGACGACTGCCGTGCAGCCCTGCCCGTACACCTCTCCCTTCTCCACGACGCCCTGGCCGACAGCAACGGCCGGACGTCCGGGGACGGCCGGGCCGAAAGCCGTGGGGCACCCTGCCGACGCAGCCCGGCCCGCACGGCCGGGGCCACGCACCTCACCCTGTCCCAATGGGTCAGCAGGACCGCGAGGATCGGGTCCCAAAGCTGACGCGAATGCAACGACGAACCCGGGCGGCCCGGCACAGGGCCCCCGGGATGGGGCGGTCCCAGGCCTTGTCGATCACCGACCGATCCGATGGAGACGGCGGAGGCCCGGCTCGCCTGCCGTTCCACCGGTTCCGCCAGGCGTCATGCTCATGATGGCTGGATGGCTGGATGGCTGGATGGCTGGATGGCTGGATGGCTGGATGGCTGGCTAGGCTGCGGGCATGAGCGATGTGTACGCCGTGGATCTCGCCCTGGACCTCAGGGCCTCCGTATCGAGCGCCGTGCTTGCCGATCTGCGATGGCATCTCGGCACCGAGGACGCGGCGGAGGGTTCCGCCGACGGGATCGGCGACATGGCTCCCCTGCTCGCGGAGCGTGGACCCGCGATGCGCATCGGCGGGGTCCTGGTCGGTGAACTGGCCCGGACGGCCGACGGATGGTCCCTGACGGCACGTCAAGAGGTGCATGCGGAGCTCCTGCCCGAGCTGGACTCGTTGGCAGAGCGGCTCGCGTGGCATTCCCGCACCGAGGGGGTCATCGGGCAGATCCGCTTCTACGAGGAAGAGGTCCCCGACCTCCTGGTCAACAGGGCAGGGGAACTGATGAGAACGGCCCTGGCGCCCAGGGGAGAAACGTCCCGCTGATCACTCAGCGGTCACACGTCGGCCGATGCAGTCGCAGGGAACCCCTGTGACAGACGCGCGACAGCCGAGGGGTGTGATGTGACGGGGCCACATCATGGGAGACGATCTCGTTCGGTCCTTCCTCGGGAAAGGTTCTCCATGTCCGATCGCGCCCACGGAAACCGCGGGTCTCTGCTCGCGGTGAGCGACCTGCATGTCGGGATGGCGGACAACCGTCCCATCATCGAGTCCCTGCGGCCGGATTCGGACGAGGACTGGCTCATCGTCGCCGGTGATGTCGCGGAGCGGGCCGAGGACGTGGAGTGGGCGCTCGGGCTGCTCGCGGGCCGGTTCGCCAAGGTGATCTGGACTCCCGGGAACCATGAGCTGTGGACGACCAAGAGCGACCCGGTCCAACTGCGGGGCCAGGCGCGGTACGAGCATCTGGTCGAGCTGTGCCGGGGGCTCGGGGTGTCCACTCCGCAGGACCCTTATCCGCTGTGGCCCGGCCCCGAGGGGCCGGTGGCCATTGCGCCCGTGTTCCTGCTGTACGACTACAGCTTCCGGGCGCCGGGCACGACGACCAAGGAGGAGTCCCTCGCGTACGCGCACGAGACGGGGGTGGTGTGCACCGACGAGTTCCTGCTGCACCCCGACCCGCACCCGGGCCGTGACGCCTGGTGCCGGGCGCGGGTGGCGTGGACCGAGCGCCGCCTCGCGGCACACGATCCGGAGATTCCACTGGTCATCGCCGGTCACTGGCCCCTGGTCCGGGAACCGATGGCCGTCCTGACGTACCCCGAGTTCGCCCAGTGGTGCGGCACGGAACTCACCGCCGACTGGCACCGGCGCTTCAATGTGGCGGCCATGGTCTACGGCCATCTGCACATCCCCCGTACGACCTGGTACGACGGTGTGCGCTTCGAGGAGGTCTCCATCGGATACCCCAGGGAATGGCGAAAGCGGGGCCATCCCAAGGGGCTCCTGCGGCGGGTTCTTCCGTACGGCGACGGCTCAGCGGGCTGATCGGACGGCCGTCGGGGCCCCATTCCTCGGCGCGGGGTCAGATGACCGGCGGCCGTCCCAGTTTCGTCATCTGCCACACCGTGCGCCACCGCATGGGCTTCCGCGGCCCGCACGGTGTGCGGACCCCCTCGGCGAAGCCGCCGGCCCAGGCGCGCAGGCCCGTCGCCGACCGGGTGCGGGCCACGGTCAGGAGGGTCCAGATGCCCAGGTAGGCCGGGACAAGGGGGAGAGGCAGATTGCGGCGGGCCAGCCAGACCCGGTTGCGGGCCGTCATCCGGTAGTAGACGGAATGCCTGGCCGGGGAGGTCTTGGGGTGCTGGAGCAGCAGATCGGGCTCGTACAGGATCTTCCAGCCCGCGTCGAGAGCCCGCCAGGACAGGTCCGTCTCCTCGTGCGTGAAGAAGAACTCCGCGGGCCAGGGCCCCGTCTGGGCGAGCATCTTCATGGAGAGGGCGTGGCCGCCGCCCAGGAACGCGGTGACCGGGCCGCGTCGCATCGGGTCGGTGGAGCGCAGGCGAGGGACATGGCGGCGCTGGGTCTCGCCGTGCTCGTCGGCGATCCGGAAGCCGACGATGCCGAGCCGCGGGTCGGCGGCGTACAGCTCCTGCACCTTGCGGAACACCCCGTCGTCGACCAGGAGTCCGTCGTCGTCGAGCTCGATGACGACATCGACGTCGCCGAACTCCGCCAGCCTGCGCAGCGCGACGTTGCGGCCACCGGGGCAGCCCAGGTTCTCGTCGAGCTCGATCGCCGTCACACCGCCGGAGAGACCGGACAGTCCGGGAAACGCGGTGAAGTCAGGGAGCGGTGAGCCGTTGCCGACGACGACCAGCCGGGCCGGCCGGACGTCCTGCCCGGCCACCGAGGCCAGCAGGGCTTCGACCTGCTGCGGGCGATCGCCCATGGTGACGATGGATACGGCGATGCGCGGTTGGGACACGGTCGGCACTCCTGGTCTCGCTGGGGTGCCCGCGATCGTATCCGCAAGACTTCTTCGCCTGTTGTTCAGCCACCCGTTGTCTTCGTGCCGTGCCCTGTGATTCTTCGTCAGGGTGAGGTGTCGGGGGTGTTTTGTGCCGAGCCGGACCGGCCGTGCGAGCGTGCCGCGATGCGCCGCACATGCCCGTCGAAGGTGGCGGCCGCATCGGGGGTGAGGGTGCGCAGGGCGACCATCGCCGTCACGATGACGTCGCAGAGTTCGGCCTCCACGTCCTGCCAGGAATGGGTGACACCCTTGCGCGGGTTCTGGCCGGTGGCCCCGATGACGGCCTGGGCGACCTCGCCGACCTCCTCCGACAGTTTCAGCATCCGCAGCAGAAGATCCTGCTCGGGCGGCACACCGGTCTCCGCGTCGAGCCAGTCGTGCAGCTCGTCGATCGTCTTCCAGGTGTCGGGGCCGCCGGGTCGCCTGCGCTGTTCATGTCGGTCCATGGCGTCCACCCTGTCAGCCGCCGCGGTCCCGTCAGCCGGGTGCGCCCGCCTGGCTGGGGACCGATCCGAGCGTGCCGAACAGGCGCTCGCCCCGGTCCTCGGCCATGTCGAGCGTGGCCAGCACGGCCGGGGTCGAGATGCTCGGCAGTACGTAGTGCAGGAGGACCGAGATCCGTCGCCCCAAGTCCTCGCGCTTGCACAGGGCTTGGGACATCACCTGAATGCCGGAGAAGGAACCCGCCAGCATCTCGGCGGTCTCGCGGGGATTGACGTGCGGCAGGAGTTCGCCCTGGTTCCTCGCGGCGGTCAGCAGGTGTTCGAGCCGGTCTATCCAGGCGCGGAACGGGGTGCCCCGGTCGAGGCCCTCCACCGCCTGGTCCATCGCCAGTCCGACGCTGGCACGCACCAGCGGCTCATGGCGGAGCCGGTGGGCGAGCAGCATGCCCTGGTCGACCAGTTCCTGAAGCTTCGTCAGCTGGGGAGGGAGCGGATCGCTGTCCAGCTGTACGTCCATCACCCCGAGCGCCAGGTCTTCCTTCGAGGTGAAATGGAAGTAGAGCGCCCCCTTTGTCACCCCGGCCCGCGTGAGGATCTCGCTGATGGTGGCACTGCTGTAGCCCCGTTCGTCGAATACGGCGGCCGCCGCCACCAGGATTGACCGTCGAGTCTGGATCGCGCGCGCCTGCTGGGCCATCAGCTACGAGTCTCTCTCAGTCGTGGCGTGGTCAGCGCCACTGGGATATGGCTGGATAGGAAAACCGGACTGTCAGTATCTTACTGCGGGGGCGGCCCGCCCTCCCGGTATGGATCCTCTGGGAGGAAAATTCATGGTTCAGCTCACCTCGCACAGCGCTTCGGTGTCCGTCGAGGGCGGCGGCACCGCCGAATTCGCCGCGGCTCGCCGGGAGGACGAGACGGCACCGAGGGGCAGACGGACCGATTCGGACTTCCCGAGACATCTGGTCCACCGGTCCGATGCCGAGGACGTCTTCCCCACCGGCTGGACTCCGCAGACCGACACCCAGTTCTCCGTATCCGCCCGTTGGCCGCACGCGCACCGCTTCTTCGCACCCGTGTCGGGCCGCTACCAGGATCCGCTGCTGATCGCGGAGACCATGCGGCAGACGACGATGCTCCTGGGGCACGCGGCGTTCGGAGTCCCGGTCGGGGACCAGTTCGTGATGTGGGAGCTGGCGTACGTCTGCGAGCCCGATCAGCTGCTCCTGGGCGAGGCGCCCTGGGACATCACCGTGGATGTGTCCTGCTCCCGGATCCGGCGGCGCGGCCGGAGCATCGGCTCCATGCACGTCGAACTGCTCCTGCACCGCCTCGGTACCGTCCTGTCCAGAGGCGGAGGGCGTATCAGCTGCACCTCGGCCAAGGTGTACGACAGGCTGCGGGGCGACCGGCAGGGTGTGATCGGCGCACCGATACCCCTCCTGCCCGCCGTCGCACCGGCCGAGGTGGGCAGGATTGATGAACGCGATGTCGTGCTGTCGCCGGGGCCGCGGCGGAACGTCTGGCGGCTGCGGCTCGACACCGGACACCCGACGCTGTTCGCCCGGCCCAATGACCACGTGCCGGGCATTTTGCTGTTGGAGGCGGCCCGTCAGGCGGCCGTCGCCGTCACCCCCGGCCATGACTTCCTCCCGGCGTCCGTGAAGACCGACTTCCTGCGGTACGTGGAACTCGACCGCCCCTGCTGGATCGAGGCCCGGTCCGTCCCGGCCGCCGACCGCACGGCGACCGGGGTGCACGTCTCGGCGACCCAGGACGGCGAGCCGGTCTTCAGCTGCGTCCTCGAATCCCCGGACCTGCGGCACGACGCGGCAGGGGAGCAGGCCGGGGGCGTGGCGGGAAACCGGGGGAGCCTGCCGGGCGACCGGCAGAATGAACTGTCATGACACTGCGCATACTCATCACCGGAGCGGCCGGCTTCATCGGAAGCCATGTGGTGGCCGCGGCCCGGACCACCCCCGGCCTCCGGCTGCGGCTGATGACCCACCGGGCCGCGCTCGCCCCGTCCGCCACCTCCGGCACCGCAGGCACCGGGACCGGCATCGAGACGGTGTACGGGGATCTCACCGACCCCGCGACGCTGCGCGGCAGCTGCGAGGGGATCGACGCGGTGATCCACTGCGCCTCGCAGATCGGCGGCGACGAACCGACCGCACGGTCTGTAAATGATCATGGAACCCGGGCTCTGGCCGAAGAGGCGGCCCGCTGCGGGGTCACCCGGATCGTCTATCTGAGCACGGCATCCGTCTACGGCCGGGGCCCGTTCGTCCGGCTGCGGCCCGGGCAGGCCGAGCCCGATCCGGCCTCGGCCACCAGCCTGACCCGTGCCGCCGCCGAACAGCACATCCTCGCGGCGGGCGGTGTCGTCGTGCGCCCGCACATCGTGTACGGGACCGGGGACCGGTGGGCCGTGCCCGGACTGGTCGGGCTGGTCCGGCAGCTCTCGGCCGGGCTGAGCGGGTGCGAGGCGCGGCACTCGATGATCGACGTAGAGGCGCTGGGACGGGTCCTGCTGGGTGCGGCGCTGTCCCCGAAGGAGCCGTCCGGGGTCTACCACGTCAACCACCCCGAACCGGTGAGCTGTTCGCAGCTGCTGTCCACGGTCGTCGACGAACTGCGGCTGCCCCGGTGGGCCACCGGCGTCGATGTGGACGAGGCGCGCAAGAGGCTCGCCGACGTCCCGTACGCGCTGCATCACCTCGGGATGCTCGCCGTGGACCACTGGTTCACCGACGAACGCGTCGGCCAGGACTTCGACTGGGAGCCGGGCGAAGGGTTCGCGGCCTCCTTCGCCCGGCACGCGCCGTGGTACCGCCGACACCTCGGCGGCTGACGGTCCTACGGCATCCGCCCGGCGTCCCCCGGCGCCCTCCTGCGCCCCGTCAGGCCTCGATCCGGGTACCCGTGCCGCTCACCCGCACCCGCGCGTCGCCCGCCCGCAGTTCGACGGTGAGCGTGCCGGGGCGGCCCATGTCCTCACCCTGGTGAAGGGTGAGGACCGCGGTGTCCGGGACAAGGCCCAGGGCGCGCAGGCAGGCGCCGAAGGCGGCCGCCGCCGCGCCCGTGGCGGGGTCCTCCACCACGCCGCCGACCGGGAACGGGTCGCGGACGTGGAAGACGTCCGGCGCCGCCCGCCACGCCAGCTGCAGGGTCGTCAGGTCCAGTCGGCGCATGAGGGCTTCGAGGCGCGGGAAGTCGTAGTCGAGGTCGGCGAGCCGCTCACGGGTCGCCGCCGCCAGCACCAGGTGACGGGCGCCCGCGTAAGCGATCCGGGGTGGCAGGGCCGGGTCGAGATCGGCGGCCGGCCAGTCCAGGGCGGCGAGCGCCTCCGCCAGGTCGTCCGGGGCGATGTCCATGACGTCGGGTTCGACGCTGGTGAGCGTGGCGCGCAGCTCGCCGTTCTCCCGGTTGACGGTGACCGGGACCGTACCGGCGCGAGTGCTGAACAGCAGATCGCCGGGGCCCTCGCGCTCGGCGAGTGCGAGGGCCGTCGCCACGGTGGCGTGGCCGCAGAAAGGGACCTCGGCCTTCGGGCTGAAGTAGCGGATCGTGTACGCCCGAGCGGCCGGAGAGTCTGTGTCGCCCGGCTCGTCCCGCGCGGTCAGAAAGGCCGATTCGCTGTAACCCAGCTCCGCCGCGACGGCGAGCATCGCCGTGTCGTCGAGACCGGACGCGTCAAGGACGACACCTGCCGGATTGCCGCCCTCCGGGTCGGCGGAGAAGGCGGTGTAGCGCAGGATCTCGGTAGCTGAATTCTGGCTCATGCCGCAGCCTAACCCTGCCGCGGTCCGGGGCGTACGGCCTCCGGCCGACCGCAATCCGGTGCCCCGGGCCGCGAACGCACCGCTCAGTGGCAGTTCTTGGTGCCCGTGCTCGACTTCGTCCAGGAGCAGGAGTCCTGCAGCTTGCCGCTGGGCTTGATCAGCCGGGCCTTGTCACCGGTGTTGTTCCAGACGTACCAACCACGGTTCCAGTAGACGTGGCCCGAGGCGTTCCTGCCCTTGCCTGTGTGGACCTTGACGGTCTTGCCCGCGCCGATGGTGTAGCTGCCGAAGGTGTAGGTGTACCCGGTGTTGTCCTTCAGCTTGTAGCCCTTGAGCTGCAGCTTCGACTTGCCGTTGTTGTGGATGTCCACCCACTCGGCGTTGAGGGACGTCTTGGAGCCGGTGTCCTTGCCGGGGCTGTCGTACTGGATCCTGCCGAGGTGCAGCCCGCCCTGGTGCGAGGCGGCGGAGGCCGGGGCCGTGACGAGCAGCGAGCCGGCCAGGACGGTGGCGGCGGCCAGGGCGAGCGGTGCGGCGGTGCGTATGCGCATGCTGTGGTCCTTGTGTGGAGTTCTGGTGAAGAGCTGTGAGCATAGAGGCAGCACGCGCCGACTCGGGTGAGAACTGTGCATTCCGGCAAGCATGGGGTCTGTGTGATCGGCCGGGTGGCAACCGCCCACGCCGGGCGGCCGGTTCGGGCGGATCCGTCAGCCGCGTCCGATGTACGGCATCGCCGTCGCCAGGACCGTGGTGAACTGCATGTTCGCCTCCAGGGGCAGCTCCGCCATGTGGAGCACCGTCCGGGCCACGTCCGCCGCCGCCATCACCGGCTCCGCCGCCAGTTCGCCATTGGCCTGAAGGACGCCGGTCTGCATCCGCTCGGTCATGTCCGTGGCCGCGTTGCCGATGTCGATCTGCCCGCAGGCGATCCGGTACGGACGGCCGTCCAGCGAGAGCGACTTCGTCAGGCCCGTCATGGCGTGCTTGGTCGTGGTGTAGGCGACCGAGTGCGGGCGTGGCGCGTGGGCGGAGATGGAGCCGTTGTTGATGATCCGGCCACCCTGCGGGTCCTGCTCCTTCATCAGCCGGTACGCCGCCTGCGCGCACAGGAACGCGCCCGTCACATTCACGTCCACCACCGAGCGCCACTCCTCCACCGGGAGGTCCTCGACCGGGACGGAACGCGGGCCGAACGTACCCGCGTTGTTGAAGAGCAGGTCCAGGCGGCCGAAGCGCTCCCGTACGGACGAGAAGAGCGCCGCCACGTCCTCGGGGCGTGACACATCGGCGGGGACGGTGATCACCCGGGCGTCCTGGCCGGCCAGTGCGGCGGTCTCGGCGAGGGGCTGCGGACGCCGGCCCGCGAGCGCCACCGACCAGCCGGCGCCGGTCAGGGCGAGAGCCACCGCGCGGCCGATTCCGGAGCCCGCACCCGTCACGACCGCCGTCTTCTGCGGACCGGATTCCAGCAGTTCGTCGCTCATGACGCCGCAGCGTACGCCCTCCCGTCGGGCGGTCCGTGCAGGGCCACGCAGCGTCAAGAAGGCCTGTGGAGCGGCGGGTTCGATCTGTGGACGGTCACCGCTTATGATCATGACTTCCGTCACGTATGCGCATTTTGCCCCGTGAACCCATTCCTGCCGCATTCCTCATCCGCGCGACGCCCGAGCGACGCGAACACGACAACCGCTCGATGTCCTGGGCCGGTGCACTTGCCGAGTACGCCACCAGCCAGGGGAGGACAGATGACGCACTCATCGCACCAGCAGGAGCTGCGTGACGCCGCCGGGCACGTCGGGCGCCGCCGCTTTCTCACCGTCACGGGGGCCGCCGCCGCGCTCGCGTTCTCGGTCAACATGCCGGCCGCGGGCACCGCGAGCGCCGCCGAGCTGGACGGCCGGAAGATCGGCGAGGACCCGTTCACCCTCGGTGTCGCATCCGGCGACCCGCTGCCCGATTCGGTCCTGTTGTGGACCAGACTCGCTCCCCGTCCGTACGAGGCCGGCAGCGGACTGCCCCGGGCCCGCGTCGAGGTGCGCTGGGAACTCGCCCGCGACGAGCGCTTCGCCGGCATCGTCAGGCGCGGATCGGCCACCGCCCACCCGGAGTTCGACCACAGCGTCCACGTCGAGATCAAGGGCCTCCAGGCGGACCGCGTCTTCTACTACCGCTTCCGCACCGGCACATGGACCAGCCCCGTCGGCCGGACCCGCACCGCGCCCGCCCCCGGGGCCCGCAACAGCTCGCTGAGCCTGGCCGCCATCTCCTGCCAGGCCTACCACGACGGCTACTTCACCGCGTACAAGCACCTCGCCCAGGAGGACGTCGACGTCGTCTTCCACCTCGGCGACTACCTCTACGAGTACGCCGTGACCGCGACCGGCGGAGCCCGTAACTACACCGACCGCACACTCCCCGCCCACTTCAACAAGGAGACGGTCACACTGGAGGACTACCGGCTGCGGTACGGCCTCTACAAGTCCGACCCCGATCTGCGCGCCGCCCATGCCGCGCACCCCTTCGTCGTCACCTGGGACGACCACGAGACCGAGAACAACTACGCGGGCGGCATCCCCGAGAACGACGTGCCGCCGGAGGAATTCCTGCTGCGCCGCGCCGCCGCCTACCGCGCGTACTGGGAGAACCAGCCGCTGCGCACCCCGCAGCGGCCGACCGGTCCGGACATGAAGCTCTACCGGCGCCTGCGGTTCGGCCGGCTCGCCCAGTTCGACATCCTCGACACCCGCCAGTACCGCAGCGACCAGGCGTACGGCGACGGCTGGCAGAAGCCCGGACCGGAGTCCGAGGACCCCTCGCGG
Organism: Streptomyces sp. NBC_01217; assembly: GCF_035994185.1. NCBI lineage: Bacteria > Bacillati > Actinomycetota > Actinomycetes > Kitasatosporales > Streptomycetaceae > Streptomyces > Streptomyces sp. NBC_01217. Next base: position 2,641,543 of record NZ_CP108538.1, on the reverse strand, counting down.
ACCATGACAGGCGCCACCCAGGAGCGCTGGCTGCTCGACGGCTGGAAGGCCTCGCGGGCCACCTGGAACGTCGTACCGCAGCAGGTCACCTTCGCCCAGCGGCGCGATGTGCCGACCGACGCCTTCAAACTGTCGATGGACGCGTGGGACGGCTACTCCGCCTCCCGCGACCGGATCCTGAAGGGCGCCGAGGCCGCCGGGATCGACAACCTGATGGTGCTGACCGGTGACGTCCACGTCGGCTACGGCTTCGACCTGAAGAAGGACTTCGACAATCCCTCGTCCCGCACGCTCGGCACGGAGATCGTCGCGACGTCCATCACCAGCGGCAAGGACGGCTCCGACAAGCCGGCCAGCTGGAACAACCAGATGCAGGCCAACCCGCACATGAAGTTCTTCAACGGCCGCCGCGGATACTCCCTGATCACCCTGGACACGAAGCGGGCGCGCGCCGACTACCGCACAGTGTCGGCCGTCACCACGCCCGGTGCGCCCGTCGCGACGGCCGGATCGTTCGTCACGGAGGTGGGCAACCAGGGCCTCACGCCCGCGTGAAGCCCTGCCCCCCTCCCGGTCAGCCGAGGCCGTCGGCCGGGTAGCGGACGCCGATGCGGTCACGTACCGCGTCGAGCGTCCGCATCACGGCGAGGGAGCCGTCCAGCGGCACCAGCGGCGACTCCGTCTCGCCCGCCCGCAGCGCCCGCGCCACCTCGGCCTGCTCGAACTGCATTCCGCGCAGCCCCTCGCCCGCGGCGCCCGCGGTGAACTCCTGCGGCTCGTGGCCCTCCCGGTGCAGCACGAACCGCTCCGGGTAGAAGAAGCCGCGCGGGAAGTCGATCCGCCCCTTCGTGCCCGTGACCGAGGCGGTCAGCGGGGTGTCCGCGACGATCGAACAGTTCAGCAGCGCCGAGGCGCCCGCATCCGACCAGCCCAGCAGCATCGCGGTGTTCAGGTCGACGCCCTCGGGGGAGAGCAGCGCGTCGGCCTGCACCCGGTCCGGCTCGCCCAGCAGCAGATGCGCGAACGACACCGGATAGACGCCGAGGTCCAGCAGCGCGCCGCCGCCCAGCGCCGGGTTCCGCAGCCGGTGCTCGGGACCGAAGGAACCCGCGAGCCCGAAGTCGGCCTGCACGGTGCGGATGTCACCGATGGCGCCGTCCCGGACCAGCTCCGTCATGCGCCGGATGACCGGGTTGCAGTACGTCCACATCGCCTCCATCAGGAAGAGGCCGCGGTCCCTGGCGAGCTTCACCAGCTCGTCCACCTCCCGCGCGTTGAGCGTGAACGCCTTCTCGCACAGCACGTGCTTTCCGGCCTCCAGACAGAGCGCGGCCGCCTCCCGGTGCGCCGAGTGCGGCGTCGCGACGTACACCACATCGACCTCGTCGTCGGCGGCGAGCTCGGCCCAGCTGCCGTACGCCCGGGGAATCCCGAACCGCTGCGCGAACGCCTTCGCCGAGGCGTCCGTACGGGACGCGACGGCCACCACCTCCGCGCCCGGCAGCGACCGCAGATCCTCGGTGAACGTCGCGGCGATACCGCCGGTGGCCAGTACGCCCCAGCGCACAGTCCCGCTCATGCCTGTCATGACTGCTCCCAAAAAGGTCTCGACCAGCCCCGCTGAGCTGAGAGCATAGATGCGGATTCAACGACATGGAGATGAGAATGCCGGAGAGCGGCGCAAGCCGGGCCCAGCAGGAACGTACACACATATCGACCACCGGGACCCGGGCCGCGAGGCCCGCAGCCACCGGCACACCTCCCGGGAAAGCCACCGGCACGCCTCACGGGAATCCGGCCGCCACCGGCGCGGCCCGGCGCACCGGGCTCCTCGTCACCCTCGTCCTCGGCGGCCTCACCGCACTGCCGCCGCTCTCCATGGACATGTACCTCCCGGCCCTGCCCGCGGTCACCGACTCCCTGCACGCCCCCGCCGCGACCGTCCAGCTCACCCTCACCGCCTGCCTCACCGGCATGGCGCTCGGGCAGGTCGTCGTCGGGCCGATGAGCGACCGCTGGGGCAGGCGCAGGCCGCTGCTCCTCGGCATGATCGTCTACGTCGTCGCCACCGCGATCTGCGTCTTCGCCCCCACCACCGAACTCCTCATCGGCTTCCGCCTCCTGCAAGGACTGGCCGGTGCGGCGGGGATCGTCATCTCCCGTGCCGTGGTGCGCGACATGTACGACGGCGTGGAGATGGCCAGGTTCTTCTCCACCCTGATGCTGATCTCCGGCGTCGCACCGGTCGTCGCGCCACTCATCGGCGGACAGGTGCTGCGGTTCACCGACTGGCGCGGGATCTTCGCCGTCCTCACCGTCGTCGGCGTCCTGCTCACCCTCATCGTCTGGAAGTGGCTGCACGAGACCCTGCCGCCGCAGGACCGGCACACCGGCGGCATCGGCGACGCGCTGCGCACCATGCGCGGGCTGCTCGCCGACCGCGTCTTCACCGGCTACATGATCGCGGGCAGCCTCGCCTTCGCGGCCCTCTTCTCGTACGTCAGCGCCTCGCCGTTCGTCGTGCAGGAGATCTACGGAGCCTCGCCGCAGACGTTCAGCCTGCTCTTCGGCATCAACTCGGTCGGCCTGATCGCCGTGGGCCAGATCAACGGCAAGGTGCTGGTCGGCCGGATCAGTCTGGACAAGGCGCTCGGCTTCGGGCTCGCGGTCATCGTGCTGGCGGCGGCCGCGTTGCTGCTGATGACGTCCGGGGTCTTCGGGCACGTGGGCCTGGTCCCGGTCGCGGCCGGGCTCTTCGTGCTGATGTCGGCGATGGGGCTCGCGATGCCGAACACGAACGCGCAGGCCCTGATGCGTACGAAGCACGCCGCCGGGTCCGCCTCCGCGCTGCTCGGCACGTCGTCGTTCCTGATCGGCGCCATCGCCTCGCCGCTCGTCGGGATCGCGGGCGAGGGGACGGCCGTTCCGATGGCGCTCGTACAGCTGGTGTGCGCGGTGGGCGCGATGGCCTGCTTCCTGGCGCTGTGCCGGCCCTGGCAGCAGCGGGCGTCGTAGAAGAGCGGCCGGGCGGCGGCCCTAGCGGGCGCTCGGGTAGCCGATCAGGTGCGGGCGGTCCTTCTCGTCCGTCCAGCGGAACAGGCCGACGCCGTCCGATGTCACCGCGCCCGGGACCAGCTGGTTGGCGGGCAGGGCGCCCGTCGTGCCGCTCCTGACCGCGACCGCGACGGGGGTGCCGCCGCCGGCCAGTACGTCCGTCGCGTTGCGTGCGTTCGCCGCGCCGTACGCGACGCCCTCGTCGTTCACCGACGCCAGCGTCAGCGGTTTCGTGCCGTCCGCGCCCTCGAAGCAGAACGCCCGCTTCGTCGACAGGTCGAAGGCGAGCGGTCCGGCCACCAGGAAGCTGCCGGAGGGCGCGGCGACGAGCTGCGGATACTGGCCCGGCTTTATCGCGGGCTTGCTGCACTCCACCGAAGCCAGGGGCTTGCCCGTCTCCAGGTCGTGCACCGTCCACAGGTCGTGGGTGGCGGCGCGCGCCGCCCCCTTCGCGAGCTGCCACTTCGCCAGCACCAGGCCCGGGATCACCGACGTCGGGATTCCGCTGAGCCGGTCGGTGCCCTTGGGGGCGACGTCGCGGCTGAACCACCCGCCCTGCACCCAGAACTCCTTGGCCCCGCTGACCAGCAGGCCCCTCTTCGCCAGCCCGCGCACCTCGGTGAGCTGCTTGCAGGTCGTGCAGCCCTTGGGGTATTTGAGCGCGGCGGCGGTGACCTCCGTCACCCGGCCGGTCACCGGGTCGACCACCGCGCTGCTCGTCCGGCCGTCGCTGATGAGGATGCCGGGGCCGGTGGCCGAGACCGTTGGTACGGAGTTCCACGGCACCTCGACGCGCCGCCGGGAGCCGTCCTGCACGTCGTACACATCCAGCGAGACGATCGTGTCGGCGGGGGTCAGCGCGTTCTCCCCGACCTTCCCGTACGACCACGTCACGAAGTACTCGTGCTCGTCCACGGTGACCGGGAGGAGTCTCGGGAAGTGCTGAGGGGACGGGGGCCGCCAGCTCTCGCCGTGCCAGCCCGCCTCGCCGGTCCCCGAGTCGATGGTCCGCAGCTGGTACTTGGTGTCCGAGATCCGTACGAGATAGGCGAGGCTCCCCGTCGTCCGGGAGAGCGCGTAGTCGGGCGAGGTACCGATGAGCTCCCAGCCGTGCTCCGTCGCGAACACGGAGGGGACGGTGAGCCGTGTCACCGGGGCCGCACTCGCCCCGACCTGCTTCTCCGGCTTGTCGGAGGCCTTCTCACCACTGCCGCAGGTGGCCAGCAGAAGAAGCAGGGCGAGCAGGAGCACTCCGCCGACCAGAACCAGGCGCACGATCTTCTGTCTCATGGTTTCCCTCGATGGGCGATCCCGACCTCGCGCCGGTCAGCGTAGCAACTGGCGCAGTTCCCACGGCAGTTCGGATCCGGCGCCGTCCGGAGCCGGTGGCAGGCCGGAAACAGCCGGCTCGCCGCCGCCTACAATTCGTCGGTGAATGCCACCCTCCCCACCGCGGAAGCCCTGCGCACGGCGCTGGCCGCACTGCTCGACGGGCTGCCGCCCAAGCAGGCGGCCCAGGCCGTCGACCGGCTGATCGCCAACTACCGCGGCACCACCCCCACGGACGCCCCGGTGCTCCGTGACCGCTCCGACGTCGCCGCGTACGCCGCGTACCGGATGCCCGCGACCTTCGAAGCGGTACGGTCCGCCCTCGCCGCGTTCCAGGAGACCGCCCCGGACTGGGCGCCCGCCACACACACCGACGTCGGCGGCGGCACCGGGGCGGCGAGCTGGGCCGTGGCAGGGGCCTGGGAGGGGCCGAGGACGACCGTCCTGGACTGGGCGGAACCCGCACTCGCCCTCGGCCGCGAACTGGCCGCGATCTCCGGCATCCCCGCCCTGCGCACCGCCGAGTGGCGCCGGGCCCGGATCGGCGCGGGCCTCGAACTCGCCCCCACGGACCTGATCACCGTCTCCTACGTGCTCAAGGAGCTGACCGCGGACGTCCGCACCGCGCTCGTCGACACCGCGGCGGCCGCCGCCCAGGCGGTCGTGGTCGTCGAACCGGGCACCCCCGACGGCTACGCCCGGATCATCGAGGCCCGCGACCGGCTGATCGCGGCCGGGCTGAAGGTCGCCGCGCCCTGCCCGCACGACGACACCTGCCCCATCGAGCCGGGCACGGACTGGTGCCACTTCTCGGCCCGGGTCAGCCGCTCCTCGCTGCACCGGCAGGTCAAGGGCGGCTCACTGCCGTACGAGGACGAGAAGTTCAGCTACGTCGTGGCGACCCGCTTCGGGACGGAGCCCGCCCGGGCGCGCGTCACCCGCAAGCCGCAGATCCGCAAGGGACAGGTGCTGCTGGACCTGTGCACCCGCGAGGAGGCGCTGAAGCGCTCCACGGTCACCAAGCGGCACGGCGAGCTGTACCGCGCCGCCCGGGACATCGCGTGGGGCGAGGAGTGGCCGCCGCGCGGGACGGGTCCGTCGGGTGACTGAGAGCGCCGGGAGCGCTTGAGGGACGGGAGGGCCGGGAGGGCCGGGAGCGCTTGAGCGCGTCCGGCGCCCGCGGTTACCCGCGCAGCTCCTGCGTGCAGCACTTCACACTGCCGCCGCCCTTCAGCAGCTCGCCCAGATCCATCGGCACCGGCTCGAAGCCGCGCGCCCGCAACGGATCGAAGAGCCCCGTGGCGCCCTGCGGCAGCAGCACATGGAGGCCGTCGCTCACCGCGTTCAGACCGAGCGCCGCCGCGTCCGCCTCCCGGGCGATCAGCGCGTCCGGGAAGAGCCGTGCCAGCACCGACCGGCTGCCCGGCGAGAACGCGCCCGGGTAGTACATGATCTCGTCGCCCGCGTCGTCGAGCACGGACAGGGCCGTGTCCAGGTGGTAGTAGCGCGGGTCGACCAGATCGAGCCCGATCACCGGGCGCCCGAAGAACTCCTGCGCCTCGTCGTGCGAGAGCGGACTGGACCGGAAGCCCCGCCCGGCCAGGACATACGACGAGGTGACGGCGAAGTCGCCCTCGCCCTCGTTGACGTGGGCCGGTTCATGGATCTCGGTGAAGCCGTTGTCGCGGAACCACTCGCGATGGGCCCCGGCCTCCTCGTACCGCTCCTGGTACGCGAACCGGGCGCCGAGCACCCGGCCGTCGATGACGGTGGCGCCATTGGCGGCGAATACCATGTCGGGCAGTCCGGGCCGGGGGGTGAGCAGTTCCACGGTGTGCCCGAGAGCGCGATAGCGGTCGCGCAGATCCTCCCACTGGGTCTGGGCCAGCGGCAGATCCACGGGCTTGCTCGGGTCCATCCAGGGGTTGATGGAGTACGTCACCCTGAAGTGGACCGGAGCGCACATCAGGTAACGGCGGGGTACGGCTTCACGAGGCAATGAAGGCTCCTCACGAAAAGCAGGGGTCGCCTGCCGGGGGACATCGCACGGGTGTGTGCGTGAGCCCATGGTCCACTCTCCGGGGCCCGCGCGCAGTGATCCGATCGGGTGGTTCCACACGGTGATGAGACGACACGTATCGACTCGTGCCGCTGCTAGATTTACCGGCATGGTAGAGAACCGGCCACCCGACGCCAGCCGGCGCAGCGAGCGCTCCCGCCGCGCGATCTACGACGCGGCGCTGGGGCTGGTCGGCGAGGTGGGTTACCCCAGGACCACCATCGAGGCCATCGCTGCCCGGGCCGGCGTGGGGAAGCAGACGATCTACCGGTGGTGGCCCTCCAAGGCGGCCGTCCTCCTGGAGGCCTTCGTCGCTCTCGGTGACCGCGCGGCCGGGGAGAACGGCGGAGGCGGCGCACAGGGCATCCCGGACACCGGCGACCTCGCGGCCGACCTCAAGGCCGTACTGCGCGCCACCGTCGACGAGCTGACCGACCCCGCCTTCGAGGCGCCGACCAGGGCGCTGGCCGCCGAGGGGATCGTCGACCCGCAACTCGGCGCGGAATTTGTCCGGAAACTGCTCGATCCCTCGCTCCAGCTGTATGTCGCACGGCTGCGCGCCGCCCAGGAAGCGGGCCAGGTGCGCGCCGACATCGACCCGCGGATCGCCCTGGAACTCCTTGTGGGCCCGCTCACCCACCGCTGGCTGCTGCGCACCCTCCCGCTCACCCACGCGTACGCGGACACCGTCGTCGACTACACCCTGCGCGGGCTTGCGCACCCCTGAGAGCGCCCTGAACGCGCCCTGGGAGCGCCTTGGAGCACCCGAAGACCCACCCGTCATTTCATGACATCGAGTGGCATAGTGCCCAGCTCATGGCATCGTCTCCCGTACCCCGCTTCGGGACTCCGGCCACCCGAGGCGCAGGATGGTGGGACGATGGGCAGGGGCAACGCTGAGGTAAGGGGATAGATGGGCGCCGATGTCGGCCGTTATCGCGGCTCAGAGAGCAAATTTTCCCAATGGCTTCGCCGCCGGCCCAAACCGCAGCAGGGCGAGGCCGACGGCACAGCCCGGGAGGCGCTGCTTCTCGCTGTCGCCGAGGCAGGAATGCCCATCGCGCCCGCCGCCCACCCGATCGGCTACCGATGTTCGTGTGAACGCATCGGCTGTCCCACCCCCGCCCGGCACCCCGTCTCCTTCGCCTGGCAGACGCAGTCCACCACCGACCGCGCCCAGATCGAGCGCTGGGCCCGCAGTCAGCCACAGGCCAACTTCATCACCGCGACCGGCATGATCCACGACGTGCTCGACGTGCCGCTGTCCGCGGGCACCCAGGCCCTGGAGCGGCTCCTCGCCGCAGGCATCGACGTCGGCCCCGTCGCCCGCTCCGGCGACGACCGGATGCTCTTCTTCACCGCCACCCGCGGTACGCCCGAGGACGAGGACGAGTGGTGGCCCTGCGAGCTGGACTGCCACCCCGAGACCATGGACGAGCATCCGGGACTGCGGTGGCACTGCCGCGGCAGCTACGTACTCCTGCCGCCTGCCGAACTGCCCGGTGAGCTGGATGTGCAGTGGGTGCGGGGGCCGGAGCACCTGCTGCCCGATCCGCTGACGCTGCTGGAGACGCTCACCGACGCGTGTGCGCAGTACGCGGACGAGGTCGGCCACGGCCCGGTGGCCTGGCCGCTGACGAGGTGACCGGGCCCGTCCGGTGACCGCTGAGTCCTGATCCCCGGACGGGCTCGACCCGGTCAGGAACCCTTTGCCGCCGTCAGGCCCGGCAGGCGGTTCAGCATGACCACCCTGCCGTTCCCCGCACCCTTCTTCGGGACGTACACCAGCTGGCTGGAGACCCGCTCCTTGGTGAGGGTCGACTTCACCTCACCGGTCAGCAGAGCCTCCACGTCCGCGTTGAGCGGCGGACGCAGCCCCTTCGCCGCGGTCTGCCGTTCGTAGTGCCTGCTGCTGAAGAAGACCAGCGCTCCGCCGTCGTCCGTCTCCAGGCCGAGCGGGGCGAACGTGCCGCTGTCCAGGGGCTGGTCGATGTACTGGTACGAGAAGCCCGCCCGCCGGGTCGTGCGGCGCGCCTCCCGCCAGTCCGACGTCGCGCTGCCGGGAGCGAAGACGTCCGGGGTGCCCTTCTGCAGGTACTGCGTGTACTGGGTGCCCAAGTCCTCGGGCGCCACGGTCAGTTCGGCGCTGTCCACGGCCACCGGCACGGCCCCGCCTTCGCCGTCCTTCGCGAAACCGGGCAGTGCGGACGGCGCGACGACCGACAGATATGCGGCCTTCCACCCCGCGCCGGGCCCGGACTTCTCGAAGACGACCAGCCAGCGGGTGTCCAGCTTTCCGCCGTCCTCGTCACGGTTGGAGTCGGTGTCCGCGAGGAACCACCGTGGCCAGCCGGCCTTCTGCGGGACGAGATATCTGGCGTCGGTCAGCTCCAGCGGCGTGTGGTTCGCGTTGCCGTCCGGATTGTTCTTCTGCCGGGCCTTCAGCCCGGCCTGGTTGATCACACCGAGCGGGCCCGTGACCCGGTCCGCGTCCAGAGCCGGGTCATAGGCCTTGTCCGCGGCGTTGTACGCGGTGGTGAAGTCCGAAAGGGCCTTGGCGGCCTCAGACTTCGTCGACGCCGGTACGACTTCCAGCTCGCCGTGCACCGTCACGCACCCGCTCGCCGTCATGCACAGCACCGTCGCCGTCACGAGCACCGTCGCCGGCCGAACCGGCCTCAGGCTTCTCATCCGTTGCTTTCCGCGCCTTCTGATCCGTCGCCCCCACTGACCGTCCGAACCCTACCGGGGCGAGGAACAGCGCGAGAGTGGGGATCAGATACAGCGCCCACACCGTGATCTGGAGAACGGTCGGGTCGGGCTGGAAGTTGAACGTGCCCTTCAGCAGCGTGCCGTACCAGCTGTCAGGCGGGATCGTGGCGCTGATGTCGAACGCCCGGTTGTGGAGCCCGCCCAGGAACTCGGCCTCCTGGAGGTCGTGGACGCCGTACGCGAGCACGCCCGCGGCGACGACCACCAGCATGCCGCCCGTCCAGGTGAAGAACTTCGCCAGGTTGATTTTCAGCGCACCGCGGTAGAACAGCCAGCCCAGCACGACGGCGGCCGCGATGCCGAGGAACGCACCGATCATCGGGTGCCAGCCGTCATCCGCGGCATGCACCGCACGCCACACGAACAGCGAGGTCTCCAGGCCCTCCCGGCCCACCGCGAGGAGCGCCGTGGCGACCAGCGCGCCGGTGCCCATCGCGAGCGCCGCGTCGAGCTTGCCGTGCAGCTCCTTCTTCAGATGCCGCGCGGTGCGCCGCATCCAGAAGACCATCCAGGTGACCAGGCCGACCGAGACGATCGACAGCGAACCGCCGAGCGCCTCCTGGGCCTTGAACGTCATCTCCTGCGAACCGAATTCGAGTCCGGCACCGAACGCCAGGCTGACGACGACTGCGATCCCGACCCCGACCCAGATCGGCACCAGCTTGTTCCTGTTGCCGGTCTTCACGAGGTAGGCGATGAGAATGCACACGACCAGGCTGGCCTCAAGGCCCTCGCGCAGGCCGATCAGGAAATTGCTGAACACGTCTCGGTTCTCCCTCTGTCTGCTTCGAGTCCCGTTACGAGAACAGCGCCCGGCCCCACCAGTCGTCCTTGTCGCGGACGCCCGGCGGGACGGCGAAGTGCGCCGAACCAACGTGCTGGATGTACTCGTTGAGTGCGTCGTGCGCCGCGAGGCGGCGCTGCAGCGGAATGAAGGCCTTGCGCACATCACGCTGGTAGGCGAGGAAGAACAGCCCGGCGTCGAGCCTGCCGAGGCCGTCCGTGCCGTCGGTGAAGGAGTAGCCGCGGCGCAGGATCGTCGCACCGTCGTTGCTGTCCGGGTGGGCGAGCCGCACATGCGCGGTCGGCAGCATCGCCTTCAGGAACGGCTCGTCGCGCTCCTTGGACCTGCCGACCGGGGCGCCCTCGCCCTTGTCCCGGCCGAAGACGTCCTCCTGCTCCTGGAGCCCGGTGCGGTCCCAGGTCTCGATGTGCATCCGGATGCGCCGGGCCACCAGGTACGAACCCCCGGTCATCCAGCCCGCCTCGTCCTTCTCTCCGACCCACACGTGCTTGTCGAGGGCGGCGGTGTCGGTGCCGGAGATGTTCCGGGTGCCGTCCTTGAAGCCCATCATGTTGCGCGGGGTCTGGGCGTCGGGCGTCGTCGAGGACGTCTTGCCGAAGCCCAGCTGGGACCAGCGGATCGCGGTGCGGCCCATGCCGATCCTGGCGAGGTTGCGGATGGCGTGCACCGCGACCTGCGGGTCGTCCGCACACGCCTGGACGCACAGGTCGCCGCCGCTGCGGGCCGTGTCGAGGTTGTCGCCGGGGAACTTCGGCAGATCGACGAGCGCCTCGGGGCGCCTGTCCTCCAGACCGAACCGGCCCTTGGCGAACAGCGAGGGGCCGAAGCCGATGGTGAGCGTGAGCCGGGACGGTTTGAGGCCCAGCGCCTCGCCCGTGTCGTCCGGCGGAGCCTCCGCGAGGCCGCCGTACGCACCGTCGCCCACCGCGTGACCGGCCGTCATCCGCTCGGCCGCCCGCGTCCACTCCTTGAGCAGCGCCATCAGCTCGGCGCGGTCCTTCGTCGTCACGTCGAACGCGGCGAAGTGCAGCCTGTCCTGTACGGCGGTGGCGATACCGGCCTGGTGCGCGCCGTGGAACGGCACGGCCGCACCGCTGTCCGCGGTCGGTACCGCGTCGCTCTCCGTGCGCACCGCGGCGACCGCGCCACCGGCCGCGACCGCGCCCAGCGCGAGACCGGCGCCGCCCCAGCCGAGCAGCGCCCGGCGGGAGGGGGCACGGCCACCGGCCCCGGCGGCGTCGTCCACCGTGGTGCTCTGTGTCTGCTCGGACATGACCGGAGCCTCCCCGTCCGTTACTTGGTGACCGCGGCGGCGAGCTTGGACAGCGGCTCGGCCAGCGCGTTGACCGCGTCCGAGAGCTCCTTGCGGTCCGCCTTGCCGACCTTCTCGTACGAGGTGAACTCGTACGAGCTCTTGTCCGTGCGGTACTTGTCCAGCAGCGTGTTCAGCGCCGCGAACTGCTTGTCCAGGGACGCCGTCAGCGCCGGGTCGTTCTTCGAGGCGATCGGCTTCAGCAGCTCGTAGGACTGCTGCGCGCCCTCGACGTTGGCCTTGAAGTCGACGAGGTCGGTGTGGCTGTAGCGCTCCTCCTCGCCGGTGACCTTGCCGGTCGCGACCTCGTCGAGGAGTTCCTTGGCACCGTTGGCCATCGAGGTCGGGGTGATCTCCGCCGTGCCGACCCGCTTCTGCCAGTCGAGCAGGTCCTTGTAGAGGACCGGGGCGAGGGCCTTCTCCTCGGCGCCCAGCTTCTTGTCCTGCCACAGCGCCTTCTCCAGGCGGTGCCAGCCGGTCCACTTCTGGCCGTCCTCCAGGCCGTCCTCGCGGATGTCGACCTTCGGGTCGATGTCGCCGAAGGACTCGGCGACCGGCTCCGTGCGCTCCCAGCCGAGCCGGGAGTCGGCGTAGACCTTCTTGGCGGCCTCGATGTCACCGGCGGCGACGGCGTCCGTGAAGGCCTTCGCCTTCGGCAGCGTCTCGTCGGCCTGGGCCTGGACGTACGTGCGGTAGGCGGCGACGGCCTTGTCCATCTCGGGGCTGCGCTTGGCCGCGTTGGCGCCGGTGACCTCGATCTTCTGCCGGATGCCGTTGCCCTTCATGCCGGGCTTGCAGGCGATCTCGTACGAACCGGCCTTGATCTCGGCCGTGATGGCGGCCTTGGTGCCGGGGCCGATGTTCTCGCGCTCGGCGACGATGCGGTCGTCCGGGAACAGGACGTAGACCTCGGTGACCTTCGAGCCCTTGTTCTGCACGGCCAGCTCGATGTGACCGGCCGGCAGCTTCTTCTTCGACACCTCGCAGGAGTCGTCCTTCGCGACGACCTGCACGGCGCCGTCACCCTTGCCGTCGCTCTTCTCGGCGCAGCCCGTGACGGCGGTCAGTGCGGCCACGGCCGCGGCAGCGGTGACGACGGAGGAACGAACGGCTCGCATGCGGGCTCCACAAGATGAAGGAGAAGGAGGAGAAGACCGGACAAAGACAAGTGAGGCGGACCTAACTTAATGGAGGCTTACCTCACCGATACCCCCGGGTGCAGTGATTCAGCTCTCATCCGCGCGATGCGGGAACAAGGCGATCACGAGCAGTTCATGGGCAACCCATGGAGGGGTCAAGCAATGGTCAAGCGGTTCTTGTCGGTACGACGAGGGGCGTCCCGGTCCGTGGATGCGCGAACACCTCGACGGGCTGCCGGTAGACCTCGCCGAGCAGCTCGCCCGTGAACACCTCGGCGGGCGGGCCCGCCACCGCGATCCGCCCGCCGTGCAGCACGACGGCCCGGTCCGCGTACGCCGCGGCCAGCCCCAGATCGTGCAGCACGACGACGACCGCGTCACCGGCCCCGGCCCGCTCCCGGCAGATCCGCAGCACCAGTTCCTGGTGGCGCAGATCGAGCGCCGCGGTCGGCTCGTCGAGCAGCAGCAGTGGGGCGCGCTGCGCCAGCACCCTGGCGAGCGCGACCCGGGCCCGTTCGCCGCCGGACAGCGCGGAGAAGGGGCGTGCGGCGAACTCGGTCACCTCGGTGGCCGCCATCGCCGCGGCGACCGCCGGATCGTCCTCGTCCGCCCGCTCCGTCCCGGCCCACGGCGCCCGTCCCATGCGTACGACGTCCTCCACCGGGAACGGGAACGACAGCGTGGCGGACTGCGGCAGCACGGCCCGGCGCAGGGCCAGTTCGGCGGCCAGCGCCGCCAGCAGGGTCGACTTCCCTGCCCCGTTGGGCCCGACGAGCGCCAGCACTTCGCCCGCGTGCGTCACGAGCGACGGTGAGCGAAACGAGGCCGTCCCGCTCGTCACCTTCACCGCGAAGGACTTCACGCCGAAGGACGGTCTCGCCGTCCTCACCGAGGCCCCCGCGGCGCTCACCGCCGACGGCGCCGCGGCGTTCGGCTCGCTCTACAGGGCGGGCACCGCGATGGACCCGGTGTCGCTGGCCGTCGCCTGCGACACCGCGGCCGAACTGCCCGCCCTGCCCGACCTGGGCAGCGTCGCCGAACCGTCCGGATCGCCCACGGCGAAGACCACCACCGCGGCATCGGCGTCCGACGCCGGTTCCGGTTCCCGCACCGGGCTGTACCTCGGCATCGGCGGCGCGGGCGTGCTCGCCGCCGCGGCGGGCGCGCTGTACGTGACCCGCCGCCGCGCCGGCACCCGGCAGAACACCGACTAGACCCCCGTCCCCGGCACCACCCCCGATTCATTTCCTGTCATTTCCTGAGGAGACCAACGACCATGGCAGCCACCCGCCGTCCCATAGCTCTCGCCGCCGCCGTCGCCACGGCGGCCGCCTCGGCGCGACCGTGTTCGCCCTTCCGGCGCTCGCCGCCGACAGCACCGCCCCCGACGGGGCGGCCGCCGCGGCGCCGAAGCTGGAGCTGAAGGACGGCACGCTGGAATGGGGCCTCAAGGAGTCCTTCCGCAAGTACCTCGCCTCGTCGTTCTCCGGCGGGAAGATCACCGTCAAGGACGGCGCCACCCAGGCCCCCGACAACGGTGTGTTCACCTTCGTCAACGGCAAGGGCACCTACGACACGGCCACCCATGGCACCGACACCGCCTTCGGTGGCGGCGTCAACTTCTACGCCCACGGGGGCGTTCTCGACATCACGCTCTCGGACGTGAAGCTCTCCACGTCCGGCACCGGCGGCGCGATCACCGTAGACGTGGCGACGCCCGAAGGCACCAGCAACGACGTGGCGTTCGCGGCTCTCGACCTGTCGGCGGTGAAGCCCGGCCAGGGCGCGGGCGGCGCGATGGTCTTCAAGGACATCCCGGCGACGCTGACGAAGGCGGGCTCCGAGGCGTTCAACGGCCAGTACAAGGAGGGCGAGGTGCTCGACCCGGCCACGCTCTCGGTGACGCCCGTCGCGGCCCCCACCACCGAACCGACCACGAAGCCGACGACGAAGCCCACCACGAAGCCGACCACCAAGCCCACGGGGAAGCCCACCTCCACCGCATCCCCGTCCGCCCCGGCCACCGGAAAGCCGGCCGCCACCGACGGCGCGATCGTCGACGGCACCCTGGACTGGGGCGTCAAGAAGTCCTTCCGTACGTACGTCACCGGCCCGATCGCCCACGGCAAGGTCGAGACCACGGCCGGCGCCACCGCGACCGGCGACGGCTACCGATTCCCGGACGCCACCGGCCACTTCGACGCCGACGAGCAGACCCTCGACGCCGGCTTCGACGGCAAGGTCCGCTTCCTGGGCCACGAGGAGAACGGCTCCTACGCCCTCGACCTCTCCCTCACCGATGTGGAGATCCAGGTGAACGGGACGAAGGGCACGCTCATCTCGGACGTCTCCACCAAGGACCGCGAGACCGGGAAGGCCAACACCTACACCGGCCTGGCCGTCGCCGACCTGAAGCTGCCGAAGGGCGAACTCGCGGCCAAGGACGGCGTGGTGACCCTCTCGGCCGTCCCGGCGACCCTCACCGCCGACGGCACCGAGGCCTTCGGCGGCATGTACCAGGCGGGCGAGCAGCTCGACGCGCTGACCGTCGCGGTCGCCCTCGACGAGGACGCCGATCTCCCGGGCGGCACCGGCTCCACCGGTTCCACGGGCTCCACCGGCCAGGCGGGAGGCTCCACGGCCACCGGCGCAGGCAGCGTGGGCGGCGGCTCGGTCGGCGGCTCCGGCTCCCTCGCCGCCACCGGCTCCGAGGTCCCGACGGGCGCCCTGATCGCCGCCTCGGGTCTCGTCGTGGCGACCGGCGCCGGGGCCGTGATCGCCGCCCGCCGTCGCCGTACCGTCTGATCCGCCCGCACCGCCCGGCGACACCGCCCGGGTGACGGCCCAGCTGTACGGCCGTCACCCGGGCGGTGCTTGAATGCCCACGTGAGCGACAGCGACTTCGACGTACCCGCAGGCATCGACGTACTGCGCGTGTTCTGCGGTCCCGACGGCCGGTACGGCAACCACCTCGGTGTCGTACGCGACGGGCGTACATACCCCGACGAGGCGTCCCGGCAGGCGCTGGCCCGCCGGCTCGGCTTCAGCGAGACCGTGTTCGTCGACGACCCCGAGCGCGGGCACGTCGACATCTACACCCCGGGACTCCGCCTCCCCTTTGCCGGGCATCCGCTCGTCGGCACCGCCTGGCTGCTCGATCTGGAGATCCTGGAGCTGCCGGTCGGGGAGATCTTCGCCCGCCAGGACGGGGAGTTCACCTGGATCACCGCACGCCCCGAGTGGGCGCCGCCGCGCACGCTGGAGCGGTACGCGTCCGTCGCCGAGGTGGAGGCGCTGACCGGGCCGCCGCCGGGCGAGGGCTGGCTGTACGTATGGGCCTGGGAGGACGAGGCGGCGGGACGGGTCAGGGCGCGGGCGTTCCCGCGGCGAATCGATGAGCGCGGCGTCAGCCGCTCCGGTGGAGCCGGGGCTTGCACCGGGGGGATCGTGGAGGACGAGGCGACGGGGGCTGCGGCACTGCTGCTCAGCGCGGAGCTGGGCCGCGCCCTCAACATCGCACAAGGACGCGGCTCCCAGATCCTCACCGCACCCGCACCCGACGGCACAGTGGAGATCGGAGGCCGCGTCGCCCTCGTCGTCCGTGGTTAGCGCCTCATCCCAATTTCGGCTTGCCCGGCGGAAAACCCAGCCCGACGGGCGGAAAATCCAGCCCGTCCGGCGATTGAGGGCAAAGACAGCATGATGAACCGGGCCGACCAATCGACCCGGCCACCCCCGACGCCGCGCCGCAAAGGCGCTACGCGCTGAGCGGGAACACCTCGCCCAGCTCCCGGAACACCGCCGTGTTCAGCGCGAACGCCCGCTTGCACTCGTCGACGATGCGCTGCTTCTCCAGATCGTCCGCGTTCACCGCGTCCAGCAGCTCGCGGTAACCCCGCTTGAACGAGGCGGGGTTGGAGATCCCCTCGAAGACATAGAACCGGACCCCGTCACCCTTGCGCGCGAAGCCCCAGGTCCGCTCCGCCTTGTCGCGGATGATCTGGCCGCCCGAGAGGTCGCCGAGGTAGCGGGTGTAGTGGTGCGCGATGTAACCGGCGGGCCAGGTGCGGGCGCACTCGGCGACCCGGGCGGCGTACACGGCCGTGGCGGGCAGCGGCGCCAGGCCCTCGCGCCAGCCGGCACCCCGCAGATGGGCCAGATCGCGCTCCAGCTCCGCGGTGCGCATCAGCTCGGGCTGTATGAACGGACCGGCGACCGGGTCGCTCCGCAGCGCCTGGGCCCCCTCCTCCAGCGCCTGGTACACGAACCACAGCTGCTCGGTGTAGCGCGTGTACGCGTCGACTCCGAGGCGTCCGCCGAGCAGGTCGCTCATGAAGGTCGAGGTCTCCGCCTCGGTGTGCTGCTCGTGCGACGCGGTGCGGATCAGCGTCGAGAAGGGCGTGGCGGCGGCGGTTGCGTCCAAGGCGGGCCTCCGGGGACCGAGGGGGACGGGAAGTCCAGAGAGAAAGCGTGAGCAGAGGAAGAAACAGAGGCATGAGCATCGGCAGCGACTGCGTACGGCAGCGGCTGTCGACATCCCCGATCTTCTTACTTAGGCTTACCTAAGTCAACAGCTTCCCGACGGCCTGTCGGTAAAAACGATACGCCCGTATCCGCCTCCGTGCCGGAGCACGCAAAAGCGGCCGCCCGGGGGTGCCTCTATGTGTTTCGTCAAGGCGCCCGTGGTGGGTTTGGGGTAGTTCGGTGTTGCTGGGGTCACGCGGCGAGCTCAACGTCTTTCGGCGCCCGAGTCTCGTAGAAGGTGCCGTCGCGGAGCATGGCGAACAGGACGCTGATGCGTTGGCGGGCGAGGCGGAGGAGGGCTTGGGTGTGGGTCTTGCCGCGGGCGCGTTGCTTGTCGTAGTAGGCGCGGGAGGCGGGGTCGGCGTTCATACAGGCGAAGGCAGAGAGGAACATGGCGCGTTTGAGCTGCCGGTTTCCGCCTCGGGGGGCGTGTTCGCCGTGGATAGAGGTGCCCGACTGCTTTGTCGTGGGCGCGAGACCGGCGTAGGAGGCCAGGTGGGCGGCGGTGGGGAAGCTGGAGCCATCGCCGACGGTGACCAGCAGGACGGCGGCGGTCCTGACGCCGACGCCGGGCATCGAGGTCAGGACCTGGGAAAGAGGGTGGGCCTCCAGCAGGGCGTTGATCTGGGCTTCCATTGCCCGGCGTTGGGTGTGGACGGCGGCCAGGGACGCGGCGAGAGAGGGGATAACGATGTCGAGGGTGCCGGCGCCCGGGACCACAACGGTTTGCTCGTCGAGCGCGTCGAAGACCTCGTCGATCAGCCGCTGGGCCATGCGTGGGGCCTTGGGCCGGATCAGTTCGACGAGCCTGCGGCGGCCGGCTTTGCGCAGGGCGGACGGGGAGCCGTAGCGCTCCAGCAGCCAGGTCACAGCCTGGTGGTCCAGACGTGGCCCGAGGACGCGTTCCAGGGAGGGGTGGAACTGGGTGAGCAGGCCGCGTATCCGGTTGGAGGTGCGGGTGGCCTCTGCGGCGAGGTCCTGGTCGAAGCCGACGAGGACGGTGAGCTCGGCGGTGATCTCGTCGGTGAGTTCGAGCGAGCGCAGGGTGTGCGGCATGGTGCGGGCCGCGTCCGCGATCACCGCGGCGTCCTTGGCATCGGTCTTGGCCTCGCCGGGGTAGAGGTCGGCGATCCGGCGCATGGCCAGGCCGGGCAGGTAGGCGACGCGGCAGCCGGCGTCGCGGGCGACGGTCAGCGGGAGGGCACCGATGGAGGCGGGCTGGTCCACGATGACCAGGACGGTGCCGAACTTCGCGGCAAGTTTGTCGAACACGGCCCGCAGCTTCGGTTCGCTGTTGGGCAGCGGCTTGTCGAAGACCTTCTTGCCGGCCGGGGTGAGTCCGTGGCCGTGGTGAGCGGACTTGCCGACGTCCAGGCCGAGGAACACGCCCACGTCTTCGATCTCGAACATCGCACCCTTCCAGGGGTGTTGACGGTGCCGGCCTCGGCTCGGGTGTCGTGCTCGCGCATCCACGTTATGCAGACCTGCCGCCCGCGAACTGCCCGGCATTGCGCCGGACCGGACGGTGGCCGGACCTCTGATCAGCGTCTCCGACGAACACCCCCGGACCCGGCGACACCACCCCCCAGGTCATGCCTTCGACAGGGGGCAACAGTCATACCGGGCCCGGAGGCCAGCGGCCCCGTTGCAGGACCGCGAAAAAGATAACGGGGCGGCCGCTTGCGGAGGAGCTGTCCGTGTGGTTACGGGAGCGTCAGGATCTCGGTGCCCGTCTCCGTCACCACCAGCGTGTGTTCGAACTGGGCGGTGCGCCTGCGGTCCTTCGTCACCACGGTCCAGCCGTCGTCCCACATGTCGTAGTCATGGCTGCCCAGCGTCAGCATCGGCTCGATGGTGAACGTCATGCCGGGCTGTATGACGGTGGTCGCGTGCGGGCTGTCGTAGTGCGGGATGATCAGACCGGAGTGGAACGAGGAATTGATCCCGTGCCCGGTGAAGTCGCGCACCACGCCGTACCCGAAGCGCTTCGCGTACGACTCGATGACCCGCCCGATGACATTGATCTGCCGGCCCGGCCGGACCGCCTTGATGGCCCGGTTCAGCGACTCCTCGGTGCGCTCCACGAGCAGCCGGGACTCCTCGTCCACGTCGCCGCAGAAGTACGTGGCGTTGTTGTCGCCGTGCACACCGTTGATGTACGCCGTGACATCGAGGTTGACGATGTCGCCGTCGCGCAGCACGGTGGAGTCCGGGATGCCGTGGCAGATCACCTCGTTGAGCGAGGAGCAGAGCGACTTGGGGAATCCGCGGTAGCCGAGCGTCGACGGGTAGGCGCCGTGATCGCACATGAACTCATGGGCGACCCGGTCGAGTTCATCCGTCGTGACGCCCGGCGCGATGTGCTTCGCGGCCTCCGCCATCGCCTGCGCGGCGATCCGGCCCGCGATGCGCATGCGCTCGATGGTGTCGGCGTCCTGGATCTCCGGACCGGTGTACGGGGTGGGGGCCGGCTTGCCCACATATTCGGGACGCCGGATGTTTCCGGGCACGGAACGGATGGGAGTGATCTCCCCGGGTACGAGCAGCGACTGGCCAGACATGTCAGCGAGTCTAACCAGCGTGCTTGGGGCAGCATGGCCCCGAGGGAAGGAGCCGACGATGGCCCTGTTCAAGAAGCGCACGGTCGGCAAGCCGGGCGAGTGGTACTACTGCCTGCAGCATCAGAAGGTCGAGGAGGGGCCCGAGTGCCCGGCCAAGGACCGTTTCGGGCCATATACCACGCGTGAGGAGGCGGAGCACGCGATGCAGACGGCGCAGGAGCGGAATCTCGAGTGGGAGACGGACCCCAAGTGGCACGACCGGGGCACGACCGGGGGAGAATCCGGCCCGTCCGGCGACTGAGGTCCGGGTGATCGAAGGCCGGGTGATCGAAGGCCGGGAGATCGAAGGCCGGGCGATCGAGGTCTGCGCGATCGAGGGCCCGGGGTCCGGGGGCGAAGCCCCCGCACCTCAGACGCCGGAGGGGCTGGATTCCCGGGCTTCACGCCTGCGCACCGCGTCCTCGTCCGTCTCGGAGTCGTACGTCAGCAGCTTCGGCAGTGCCGCCGTGAGCAGCGCGACCGAGGCCACGCACGCCACACCCCCGCTCCAGATCGCGGAGCGGGTCCCCGTCCAGCCCGCCATCGCGCCGGCCCGCACCTGGCCCAGCTGTGGGCCGACGCTGTACGAGAGCACCTCGATGCCCGCCAGCCGGCCCCGCAGCTCCTCCGGGATGGTCTGGTTCCAGATCGTGGAGCGGCCCAGACCGCTGAGCATGTCGCCCGCGCCCGCCACCGCCAGACAGACCAGCACCGGCCACACCCCGCTGAACCACCCGGCCGCCGCGATCGCCAGCCCCCACACCGCGGCCCCGAAGACGACGAACAGCCCGTGCCGCCGCACCCGCGACGTCCAGCCGCTGGTCAGGCCCAGGACCAGCGAGCCGACCGAACCCGCCGCGTACATCAGGCCCAGCGACCATTCGGCGTCCAGCTCGTCCGCGAGGAACGGGAAGATCGTGTTCGGGTAGGCGAAGAACATCGCCGCCAGGTCGACCGCGTACGTCCCCAGCAGCACCGGGCGGCTCCAGGCGTACCTCGCTCCCTCGGCGATGCCGCGCAGCGAGGGCTTCTGGCCGTCGCGGGCGGGCGGAGCGGGCGCCAGGCGCAGACACAGGAGCACGGAGACGGCGAACGTGACCACCGTGACCATGTACGCCGTGGCGTGACCGGCGTAGGCCACCACCAGCCCCGCCACCGCAGGGCCGGTGATCGCGCCGAACTGCCAGCGCAGCGAGTTCAGCGCGGCGGCCGCGGTCAGCTGGTCGTGCGGCACGATCCGGGCCATCAGGGAGTCCAGCGCGGGCCGCTGGAGCCCGGAGAGCGCGGAGACCCCGCCCGCGACGAGGTAGAGCGGCCAGAGCATCGGGTCGGGCAGCGCGGCGTTCACCAGGAGTACGAGAGCGAGCAGCCCCAGCCCCGCCTCGGTGCCCAGGATCACCTTGCGGCGGTCCGCGGAGTCCGCGAGCGCCCCGCCGTACAGGCCGAAGACGACCAGCGGCACCAGCTCGACCGCGCCCATCGCACCGACGGCCAGCGGTGAACCCGTCAGCTCCTTGATCTGGAGCGGCAGCGCGATCAGTGCCATGAAGCTGCCGAAGTAGGTCACCAGGCCCTGGACCCACAGCAGCCGGAAGTCGGCCGAGGAGCGCAGGGGCGAGAGGTCGGGCAGCAGAGCGGCGAGCCGGGCGGCAGGGGAGGGAGCTGAGGTCACGAGGGGTCATGGTCCGACGCCGTAGGTGCCCTGTGCAACAGCTTTTCGCCCCAGCTCCCAGCCTTCGGCCCCCAGCCCCCGGCCCGCCAGCCGCTCCGCCCCCCCGGCATCCCGGGCATTCACCACCGGGCCGGTGGCGGGGCCGTCAGCTGGTCGGCGAGGCGGGACAGCCGGTCCCGGAAGCGGCGGCGGCCGCGCGGCGCGGGGGCGCTGTTCTCCCCGGCCGCCGCGCTCACCAGATGCTGCACGATGTCCAGGTCGACGTCGTCGGCGCCGGTCGCCGCGAGCGTCTCGTGGGCCAGCCCCCGCACCTCCGGATCGCCGTCGTCCAGCGAGAGGACCGTCGCTCCGGCCCGCCGGGCGTCGTGCACCCGCTCCAGCAGTCCGGCGCAGGGCCGCTCCGGGGCCACCAGGAGCAGTGTCTCGCCCCGCCCGGCCGCCTCGATCCGGCCCAGACCGACGGCCAGATGCACCGGATCGCCCGGCTCCACCCGGTGCCGTACGAGCGTGGGCGTCAGCTCCGGCAGCCCGGACCAGGTGGACTCGTCCACCAGATGGGCCGCCAGGTGCCACGGCTCGTACGCCGCCGTCCCCACCAGCAGCAGCCCGCCGCCCTGCGGGACGACGGACGACCTGAGCGACCCGGCGAACCGCCGGGTCGCCGCGGGCCACTCGGTCCCGGCGAGTACTTCACGCAGCAGGGCGACGCGTACGGCATCCATGGCCCGGCATCATGCCGCAGGACCGCCCCCCGCACGGGCGAACGGCGCCGAACCAGCCGAACGGGGGGCGCGCAGTAATGTCGGGCCCATGACTACGAATGACAACGGCAGCGCACCCAAGCCTCCCGCCAAGGACCCCTGGGACCTCCCCGATGTGTCCGGGCTGACCGTCGGTGTGCTCGGCGGCACCGGACCGCAGGGCCGCGGGCTCGCCTACCGCTTCGCCCGCGCCGGGCAGAAGGTGATCATCGGCTCCCGCGCCGCCGACCGCGCGCAGGCCGCCGCCGACGAGCTGGGACACGGTGTCGAGGGCGCGGACAACGCGGAGTGCGCCCGGCGCAGCGACGTCGTGATCGTCGCCGTGCCGTGGGACGGGCACGCCAAGACCCTGGAGTCGCTGCGCGACGAACTCGCGGGCAAGCTCGTCATCGACTGCGTCAACCCGCTCGGCTTCGACAAGAAGGGCGCCTACGCCCTGAAGCCCGCGGAGGGCAGCGCCGCCGAGCAGGCCGCCGCCCTGCTGCCGGAGTCCCGGGTCACCGCCGCCTTCCACCACCTCTCGGCGGTGCTGCTCCAGGACGAGACCGTCGAGGAGATCGACACCGATGTGCTGGTGCTGGGCGAGGCCCGCGCCGACACCGACCTCGTGCAGGCCCTCGCCGGCCGCATCCCCGGCATGCGCGGCGTCTTCGCCGGGCGGCTGCGGGGCGCCCACCAGGTCGAGTCGCTGGTCGCCAACCTGATCTCCGTCAACCGCCGCTACAAGGCGCACGCGGGTCTGCGTATCACCGACGTCTGAGCCGGACGCGCTACCGGCGCACCCTGCGACGAGCGGAAAGGGGCATGAGGGACACTGGACGGGACCGTGCATCACCCCGGACAGGAGCCGATCCCCATGCCCCGCCTCGCTCTCTACGCCATCGCCGTCTGCGTCCTGGCCGTCGTCGCGGCCGTGATCTCGTTCGTCCAGGGCAGCTGGTTCGGCATCGTCTGGGTCCTGCTGGCCGGGCTCTCGTCCAACATGGCGTGGTTCTATCTGCGCCGGCACCGCTCCCAGGCCGCCGCGGGTTAGAAGACTCATGACGATCTTGGTGAGGGGCTGTCCGGCCGTCAGACCGGGTGGCCCCTTCGGTCATGCGGGACGTCGAACGCGTCGGGCCTCACGTCGATGATGGCGTCGCCATGCAGGTTCTGGGCGTCGCCTTGCCCGGGGCTGCGTAGATGCACCGCGTGGTGGTCGACGGTGGGACCCGGGCCCACCAGACTGTGTAGTGTGCCTGAGATGCCCGACCGGGAACAACCGTGAACCGGGACTCCCCGACGTCGTCGGAGTGCGCAGGGAGCGGACGCGCATCCGGTATGCGGTGGCATGGGTACCGTCATGCCCGTCAACTGCCGTGTGCCGGAGCCGTACTCCCGCGTTCGATCAGCCCGGGCAGAGGCACCTGTACGGTGCGGGCCGCGCCGCCGTCGAGCAGTGCGGTCAGCTCGCGTGCGGCGATCCGTCCGAACGCGACCGTGTCCCGGGAAAGTGCGGTCAGCCAGGGGACCGTCAGCCGGCACAGCGCGGAGTCCTCCCACGACACGACCGAGACATCGCCGGGAACGGAGCGGCCGAGGCCCGCGACGACCGTGGCTCCGGCCGCGGCCATCACATCGTTGTCGTAGATGATCGCGGTCGGCGGCGTGGACTGTTCCAGCACTCTGCGGGTGACGGCCGCGCCCTCCGTATCGGAGTAGTCCGTGGTCACCGAGTGGGCCTCGGCCAGCCCGCGCCGGTCGGCCTCGATGCGCAGGGAGCGGATGCGTCGGTCGGTGTGGGCGAGGGAAGGCAGCCCCGCGATGTGCACGATGCGCCGATGGCCCAGCTCGTGCAGCCGGCCGACGATCGCCGCCATGGCGCCCGCATCGTCCGCGCGCACCTGCGAGAGCCCCGGGTGCGGACCCGTGTCGCTGCCGGGCAGGGCCCCGATCACGACTCCGGGCAGCCCGAGTTCGTCCAGCAGGCCGGGGCGGGGGTCGTCCGTACGGGGATCGACGACGAGCACCCCGTCGACGCGGTGCTCCGCCCACCAGCGCCGGTAGACGGCGCACTCGGCCTCGACATCCTCCACCACCTGGAAGAGCAGCCCGAGTTGACGCTCGGCCAGCACCTCCTGGATGCCGGAGATCAGCTGGAGGAAGAACGAGTCCACGCCCAGGCTCGCCGCCGGGCGCGCCACGACCAGCCCCACGGTGGCCGACCCCTCGCCCGACAGCGCGCGGGCGGCGGTGCTCGGCCGCCAGCCCAACTGCTCGGCGACGCGCCGGATCCGGTCCCGGGTGATCTCCGAGACGCCGGGGCGGTCGTTGAGCGCGAAGGAGACGGCGCTCTCCGACACTCCGGCGCGCTGGGCGATGTCCTTCATGGTCGGCCGTCGCGCGGGTGTGCGCTTTGCCGGCCGGGTCTCCTCGGCCGGCGGCCCCTTCGGTGTCACCCGGTGCCCCTCTTCCTGCGTTCCCCGTCGCTCCTGGGAGGCGTGGTGCTCACTCGCCCCCGGTGCATCGTAAGCCTTGCCGGTGCTTTGGTCGACCGAAGTGCTCGGTCAACTAATGCGCTTGAGTGCAAGGCCTCTAAAGCGCATTAGTCAAGCGTCGTCAATAGCTCCATATACCGCTCTGACCTGCAAGTATATGAAAAGTTGAGGCTAACTTCAGGCGAATGTATTGACTTTGCGCCGTGTGCATTGGAAGGTCTGCTGGGCGTACGCAGCCGGAGTGTCGTCGACCTCGGCCTGTCGTCCGCACGCCTGGTCCGAGCAAAGGAGCCGTTCACCGTGCGTATCTCCCGCAGAGCAGTAGCCGCTGCCGCCGTACTCGCCACCGTCCTGCCGCTGAGCGCGTGCGGAGGCGGATCCGGCGACAACTCGTCCGACGCCTCCGGGAAGGTCGAAGGAAAGATCACCTTCCAGACCTGGAACCTGCAGGCGAACTTCAAGGACTACTTCAACGGGGTGATCGCGGACTTCGAGAAGAAGTACCCGGGGACCGAGGTCAAGTGGGTCGACCGGCCGGCCGAGGGCTACGCGGACAAGATCAGCGCCGACGCGGCCGGCGGCACGCTGCCGGACGTCGTCAATGTCTCGCCCGACCTGGTCGCACCGCTGGCCAAGGCGGGGCTCGCACTGGACCTCGACAAGGCGGCGGCGAAGTACCGCAAGGAGTACCTGCCGGGCGCCTGGCAGAGCCACCAGATGCCGGGCATGGAAGGGACCTACGCCTTCCCCTGGTACCTCAACACCGGACCGCTCTTCTACAACAAGTCCCTCTTCAAGGACGCCGGACTCGACCCCGAGAAGCCGCCGACCACCTACGACGAACTCTTCGACGCAGGTCTGGAACTGGCCACCAAGAGCAAGGGCAAGGTCGCCACACTGGCCAACGTGCCCACCATCGAGGACTTCGGCCGCTACGGCGGACAGCTGATGAACAAGGAAGGCACGGGCTTCGCCTTCAATGACGCCAAGGGTGTCGAACTGCTCACCCACTACAAGGAGCTGTACGACGCCAAGGCACTCGACCCGCAGGCGCTGACCGCGACCCCCGAGTCGTCCGGCCACAAGTTCCTGACCGGGTCCGTGGCGATGAACCCGGGCAGCGCACTGGACCTGGAGAACTTCAAGAAGCAGGCCCCGAGTCTCTACAAGAACATCGGGATCACCGACCAGATCAGCAGCACCGGCAAGGCCAACATGTACGTCATGGGCGTCATGGTGAACGCGCAGACGAAGCAGAAGCCGACGGCCGTGGCCTTCGCCCACTACGTGACCGACGCGACGCGGCAGATGGACTTCGCGAAGCAGGTCGCCATCTTCCCGAGCACCGCCGGATCCCTCGACGACCCGTACTTCACCGAGGAGGACGGCACCGATGTGACCCGGGTCCGGATCGCCGCCGCCAAGTCCCTCAAAACGGCGGTCAATTACACGCCGGTGCTCTTCAGCGACCAGATGAAGACCGAGCTGCGCAACCAGGTGGCGAAGGCGCTCCAGGGCAAGCAGAGCCCCAAGGAAGCTCTTGACAACGCTGTCAAGGCCTGCGACCGGCTGCTGCAGCAGAGCTGAGCTCCCCGTGAAGACCCCCCTCGTGAAATCGGCCACGGCAACTCCGCCGATCCGGGACAGCGGCGCAGCGGTACCGGCGGCTCGGGGCGCACGTCCCGGCGACCGCCGGTCCGGCCGGCTCCCCGGCCACCGGATACGCCGCCATCTCCCCTTCAGCCCATGGCTGTTCGCGGCCCCCGGCCTGCTCGTCGTCGGAACCTTCAGCCTGTTCCCGTTCTTCAGCACCCTGGTCAACGCCTTCACGGACCGCCGGACGCTGATGCCCGGGAAGTTCGTCGGCCTGGCGAACTTCCAGGAGCTGATCCACGACGAGATGTTCTGGATCGGGCTGCGGAACAGCACGCTGTACGTGGTCGGAGTCGTGCCCGCCCTCGTTCTCCTGCCGCTGCTCCTGGCGATGCTCGTCCAGCGGAACATCCCCGGCATCACGTTCTTCCGCTCCGCCTTCTACACCCCCGTCGTCGCCTCCATCGTCGTCGTGGGGCTGATCTGGGTGTGGATGCTCGACGACCGGGGGCTGGTCAACGCGGTACTGGAGGCGGTGGGGATCGGCCGGGTCGGCTTCCTGAGCGACCAGTGGCTGCTGCTGCTCAGCGCGATGACGGTCACGGTCTGGAAGGGCCTCGGCTACTACATGATCATCTATCTGGCCGCGCTGGCCAACGTCCCCAGGGAACTCCACGAGGCGGCCTCCGTGGACGGCGCCGGCGCCGTCCGCCGGTTCTTCACCGTGACCGTTCCCGCCGTCCGCTCCACCATGGTCCTCGTCGGGGCGCTGGCGTCGGTCGCCGCCTTCAAGGCGTTCTCCGAGGTCTATCTGATGGCCGGTCCCTCCGGCGGCCCGGCCGGTGAGGACACCACCCTGGTGATGCTCGTCCAGCGCGTCGGCACCGGGCTGACCGGGCGGGTCGGCTATGCCTCCGCGATCTCCGTCGTCATCTTCGTCGTGACGGTCGCTCTGATGCTCCTGGTGCTCCGCGCCGACCGCAAGGAGGACACATGAGCATCCTGACCCTCACCGACGGCGACGGCCGCCGCATCCCGATATGGCAGCTCCTGCTGCGCTACGTCCTGCTGCTCGCCGTACTCGCGCTGACCGTCGGACCGTTCCTGTGGCAGCTCTCGACCTCCCTCAAGGGGCCCGGAGAGGACATCTTCAGCTCCCCGCCGAAGTTCTTCCCCGGCCACCCCACCCTGGACAACTACACGCGGGTCGCCGAGACCATCCCGGCCTGGGACTACGCGCTGAACTCCGTCAAGGTGGCGACCGCCAATGTGGTCACCAACTGCGTCGGCTCCGCGCTGGCCGGCTACGCGCTGGCCAGGATGCGGTACCGGGGGCGCAGGGCCGCGACGCTGGCGTTCATCCTCGCCATGCTCGTACCCGTCGAGGGCATCATCATCGCCCAGTTCACCACCATGCGTGAGCTCGGTCTGAACAACACCCTGATCGGTGTGCTGCTGCCGGGATCCGTCGCCGCGATGAACGTCCTGCTGATGCGCAACGCGTTCCTCAACCTTCCGCACGAGGTGGAGGAGGCTGCGTTCGTCGACGGCGCCAATGTCTGGCAGCGGTTCTTCTGGATCGCCCTTCCCTCGGTCAGAGGCACCCTCGCCGTCGTCGCGATCTTCGCCTTCATGGGGGCCTGGGACGACTTCCTGTGGCCGCTGATCGTGCTGAGCGACCCGGCGAACTTCACCCTGACCATCGGGCTGAACTATCTGCACGGCACGTTCGCGAACGACGAACGGCTCGTCGCCGCGGGCACGATCATCGCCGTGCTCCCGCTCATCGTGCTCTTCGCCTGCCTGCAGCGTTTCTTCTTCCGGGGTGTCGGGGAGGGCGCCGTCAAGGGCTGACCGCCCCCGCCTCCCTCCGCCCCTTCGCACCACAGAACCAGGACACCCGTACCGTATGCCTCACTCCCCGCTGCGCTTCGGCGTCAACTACACACCCAGCCAGGGCTGGTTCCACCACTGGCTGGACTTCGACCTCGACGCCGTGCGCGCCGACCTGGACTCGATCGCCGGCCTCGGCCTCGACCACATCCGGGTCTTCCCGCTCTGGCCGCTCTTCCAGCCCAACCGCACCCTGATCCGGCCGCGCGCCGTCGAGCAGCTCGTCCAGCTCGCCGACGCAGCGGCCGAGCGCGGCCTCGACGTCAATGTGGACGGACTGCAGGGACACCTGTCGAGCTTCGACTTCCTGCCCGCGTGGACGCAGACCTGGCACCGGCGCAACATCTTCACCGACCCGGACGTGGTGGCGGGCCAGGCCGAATACCTGCGTACGCTCGCCGCGGCCCTCGCCGACCGACCGAACTTCATCGGAATGACCCTGGGTAACGAGATCAACCAGTTCTCAGGTCCTCCGCACCCCGACCCGGATCCCATCACCCCCGTACAGGCGGGAAGTTGGCTGCGTACCCTGCTCGCCGCCTGCGAGGAGGGGGCGCCGGGCAAGTTGCATCTGCACGCCGAGTACGACGCCGCCTGGTACCAGGACGACCACGCGTTCACGCCCGCCCACGCGGCCCGGATCGGCGTGGTCACCGCCGTGCACTCCTGGGTCTTCAACGGCACCGCCCAACGGCACGGCCGCACCGGAACCGCCACCGAGCACCACGCCGCGTATCTGATCGAACTGTCCAAGGCGTGGGCCACCGACCCGCACCGGCCCGTCTGGCTGCAGGAGGTCGGTGCCCCCTCGCCACTCATCCCCGCCGAGCACGCCGCCGCGTTCACCGAGGCGACCGTGGCGAACGCACTGGACTGCGAGGACGTGTGGGGCGTCACCTGGTGGTGCTCCCACGACGTGTCCCGGTCGCTGGCAGACTTCCCCGAACTCGAATACAGCCTGGGCCTGTTGACCAACGACCGGCAGGTCAAACCGGCCGGGAAGGCCATTGCCGGGATCGTGGCGGACCGGCGGGACACGGAGTACCGCCCGGCGCCCCGCACCACCGCACTCGTCGTCGACACCGGAGACGACGACACCGCGCCCCGGCGCTCCACATGTGCCCCCGGCGGAGCGTTCTTCGAGGCGTTCGCCCGGCTCACCGCGGACGGGGTCCGGCCCACCGCCGTCCTCGCGAGCCAGGCCGGGAACAAGGAGCACCTGGCCGCGCGCGGCATCACCGACGTCCTCGTCCCGGACCAGGTCCGCTGACGCACCCCTGCCACGCAACCGGACCCGCACCCCAACCCACCACGGAGTCACCCTCATGCATGACGACCGCACCCTGGTCGAAGCCCGTCTCAAGCGCGTTCTCGACGAGCGCATCCGGCCGGCCGTATACCCGCAATCCATACCGTTGGACGTCGCCGTCTGGACTGCGCCGGGCGAGCCCGTACCCGTTGCCGAGGGCCTCGCCGGCCCGACCGCACCGATCGCGGTGGGCGACCGGTGGGGCGCGCCCTGGGGCACCAGCTGGTTCCGGGTCTCCGGAACCGTCCCGCAGGCATGGGCGGGCCGCACCGTCGAGGCACTCCTCGACCTCGGCTTCGACGAGAACATGCCGGGCTTCCAGTGCGAGGGCCTTGTCTACCGGCCCGACGGCACCCCGGTGAAGGGCCTCAACCCGCGCAATCAGTGGGTGCGCATCGCCGCCCCCGTCGCGGGCGGCGAGGAGGTGCTGCTGCACATCGAGGCCGCCTCCAACCCGGTCATACTCGACTACCACCCCTTCCTGCCGACGCAGCTCGGCGACAAGGAGACCGCGGGCAGCGAACCGCAGTACACCCTCGCCCGGATGGATCTCGCCGTCTTCGACGAGAACGTGTGGAACCTCGTCCAGGACCTGGAGGTGCTGGGCGAGCTGATGCAGGAACTTCCCGTCGACGCCGCCCGCCGCTGGGACCTCCTGCGAGCGATCGGCCGCGCCCTCGACGCGGTCGATCTGCAGGACGTGAACGGCACCGCGGCCGCCGCCCGCGCCGAGCTCGCCGACGTCCTCGCCACCCCCGCCGAGCCGTCCGCACACCGCATCAGCGCCGTCGGCCACGCACATATCGACTCCGCCTGGCTGTGGCCGCTGCGCGAGACGGTCCGCAAGGTCGCCCGTACGACGTCCAACATGACCGCTCTCCTGGAGGACGAGCCCGACTTCGTCTTCGCGATGTCCCAGGCCCAGCAGTTCGCCTGGATCAAGGAACACCGTCCCGAGGTCTACGCCAAGGTCAAGAAGGCCGTGGCGGACGGGCGGTTCGTGCCGTCCGGCGGCATGTGGGTCGAGTCCGACACGAACATGCCGGGCTCCGAGGCGATGGCCCGCCAGTTCGTGCACGGAAAGCGGTTCTTCCTCGACGAGTTCGGCATCGAGAACGACGAGGCGTGGCTGCCCGACACGTTCGGATTCGCCGCAGGTCTGCCGCAGATCATCAAGGCGGCGGGCTCCAAGTGGCTGCTCACGCAGAAGATCTCGTGGAGCCAGACCAACAAGTTCCCCCACCACACCTTCCAGTGGGAAGGCATCGACGGCACCCGGATCTTCACCCACTTCCCGCCCGTCGACACCTACAACTGCTCGATGAAGGGCAGCGAGATCGCCCACGCGGCGAAGAACTTCAAGGACAAGGGCGTCGCCCAGCACTCCCTCGCGCCGACCGGCTGGGGCGACGGAGGCGGCGGCACCACGCGCGAGATGGTCGCGAAGGCGGCCAGGATGCGCAGCCTCGAAGGGTCGGCCACCGTGACCTGGGAGACCCCCACCGACTTCTTCACCAAGGCGGAGGCGGAGTACCAGAACGCCCCGGTGTGGGTCGGCGAGCTCTACCTGGAGCTGCACCGCGCCACCCTCACCAGCCAGGCGAGGACCAAGCGGGGCAACCGCCGCAGCGAGCACCTGCTGCGCGAGGCCGAGATGTGGGCCGCCACCGCCGCCGTGCGGACCGGGTTCCCTTACCCGTACGGGCAGTTGGACCGGATCTGGAAGACGGTCCTGCTGCACCAGTTCCACGACATCCTGCCCGGCTCCTCGATCGCCTGGGTGCACCGCGAGGCCGAGAAGACCTACGCGGCCGTCGCCGAGGAACTGAACGGCATCGTGGACGCGGCGCAGCGTGCCCTGGCCGGCGACACCGCGGCGGGAGGGACGCTCCTCTTCAACTCCGCACCGCACACCCGCGGCGGCGTCCCGGCCGGTGGCGCCGCCGCCGCCACCGTGGGCAGCGGCGGACAGCTCGCACCGCGCGAGGCCGGCGGCCACGTACTGGACAACGGCCTGCTGCGGGTCGAGATCGACGGCCGCGGTCTGGTGGTGTCCGTGTACGACATCGGTGCCGAGCGCGAGACCGTGGCGCCCGGCCGGGCGGCCAACCTGCTGCAGATCCACCCCGACTTCCCGAACATGTGGGACGCGTGGGACGTCGACGCGTTCTACCGCAACTCCGTCACCGACCTGACGGACCTGGACGAGCTCACCCCTGTCGAGGACGACGGCTCGGTCGGCGTACGCATCGTCCGCAGCTTCGGCGACTCGAAGGTCACCCAGCTGCTGACACTGGCCCCGGGCGCCAAAAGGCTCGACATCGACACCGAGGTCGACTGGCACGAGACGGAGAAGTTCCTCAAGGCCGCGTTCCCGCTGGACATCCATGCCGAGCGGTACGCCTCCGAGACACAGTTCGGCCACTTCTACCGGGCCACCCACACCAACACCAGTTGGGAGGCGGCCAAGTTCGAGGCATGCAACCACCGCTTCGTCCACGTGGAGGAGCCGGGCTGGGGCGTCGCGCTCGTCAACGACTCGACCTACGGCCACGACGTGACCCGTACAGTTCGCGACTCCGATGCCGGGACGACCACCACCGTCCGGGTGTCCCTGCTGCGTGCCCCGCGTTTCCCCGACCCCGAGACCGACCAGGGCGTGCACCGCTTCCGCCACGCGCTCGTGCCCGGCGCGACGATCGGCGACGCGGTCCGCGAGGGCTTCCGGATCAACCTTCCGGAGCGCCGGGTGGCCGGCGACCGTGAGGTGGCACCACTCGTGACCGTCGACAACGATGCGGTCGTCGTCAGCGCGGTGAAGCTGGCCGACGACGCGAGCGGCGATGTGGTCGTACGGCTCTACGAGTCGACGGGCGGCCGCGCCAGGGTCCGGCTCGGTGTGGGATCCGAGCTCGGTGACCTCGTGGCGACCGACCTGCTGGAGCGGCCGCTGACCGGGGCGACGGTACCGGAGCGGGCGGGCGACGGCGTACAGCTGACGCTGCGCCCGTTCGAGCTGATCACGCTGCGGTTCGGGCGCAGCTGATGCGTGCCGCTGACGCATCGCTGCTCATCAGCCGCTGAGGGGATGGCCGGACTGCGGCGGAAAGCCATGAGCTTTCTCGTGAGTACGCCGCAGGCCGGCCGGCCACGGTCCGCCCCGACCGGCGCTCGGGCCGCCGGAGGCGGGCGAACACGTCTCCGGCCCCGCCGCCCCCCGCGACCGGGTGCTGTCCTGGGCCTGCGCCCGACACGGCTTCGAGCCCGTCCACGCCATGCGTACGGACGACGGTCCGAGCGATCCGGTCATGCGGACAGCGCTCTTCAGCACTCGCGAGACGCGGTCCAGCTCCTCGCACGCCTCGGCCACACCGCGGAGTTTCCGGCCGCCAGGCATGCTGCGGGTGGGGCAGGTGCTCGACGACAAGGTCACGCACGTTGTCGAGCACCTGGTCCGCATCCCATTCGGCCCGCCCCCCCGGACCTCCAGGGGGCGGGCCGCAGACCGCCCTCGTCAGCCGTTGACCGCGCAGAACGGATCGGCCGTCCGCCAGAAGCGGTAGGTGTCGAAGCCGCAGTACGTCGTGGCGTCGCTGATGCCCAGCGCCCGCAGCAGGGCGTGGATCACGTCGAAGAACGAGTGGTTGAGCTCGGGGATCCACAGGAGGGCGAAGATCGCGATCAGTCCGAACGGGGCGAACGGCTCGACCTGCCGCCGGATCCGGTGCGGGAGCCAGGGCTCGATCACGCCGTAGCCGTCCAGCCCCGGGACCGGGAGGAAGTTGAGGATCGCCGCGGTGACCTGGAGCAGCGCCAGGAACCCGAGCGCGTACTGGAAGGCGACCGGGACACCGTCCAGCGCGTGCAGCCAGAACGGCGCCGTGCAGACGAGCGCGAACAGCACGTTCGTCAGCGGCCCCGCCGCCGAGATCAGGCTGTGCCTCCAGCGCCCGCGGATCCGGCCCCGCTCGATGAACACCGCACCACCGGGCAGCCCGATCCCGCCCATGATCACGAACAGCACCGGCAGCACGATGCTCAGCAGCGCGTGGGTGTAATTCAGCGGATTCAGGGTCAGATAGCCCTTCGCCCCGATGGAGATGTCCCCGCTGTGCAGCGCGGTACGGGCGTGCGCGTACTCGTGCAGACAAAGCGAAACCACCCAGGCCGCCGTCACGAAGAGGAAGAGCGGGATCCCGGGCCACTGTGTGAAATCCGTCCACACCGCCCAGCCCGAGACCGCCGTCACGGCGACGATTCCGAGGAAGACCGGGCTGATCCGCCGGTCGCTGCGGGCTGCTGCGGTGGTCATCGGCGGACTCCAGGTGGCTGGCCGGGCGGGGGCGTGGCGGGGCGGGCGTGACATGGCGGGGCGGACGGCGAGTGCGACCGTACAGGCGACACGTCACAAACGTCTCGCGCGGGGGCGGTGGTTCCGTGAAGGGTGGGGGCATGACGAGCGATCCCGGCACACGGCGAACACGGATACGGACGTACATGCGTCCACTTCCCGATTTCGGTCACGGAGAATAGGCGCGTGCGCTACTGCATCCTCGGGACCACCCAGGCACTCCGCGACGACGGCACGGCCGTCGCCATCGGCGGGGCGCGGCTGCGTGCCCTGCTCACCGTCCTGGCGCTGCGCCCCGGCCGCACCGTCCCGGCGGCCGTGCTCGTCGACGAGGTGTGGGACGGCGATCCGCCGGCCGACGCGGTGGGCGCGCTTCAGGCGCTCGTCGGACGGCTCCGGCGGGCCCTCGGGCATTCCGCGATCACCTCCGCGGAGAGCGGCTACCGGCTCGCCGCCGAGCCGGACGCGGTCGACCTTTACCGCTTCGAGCGGCTCGCGGGGGAAGGGGCGCGGGCGCTGGCGGAGGGCGACGCGGCGAAGGCCCGGACCGTGCTCGACGACGCGCTCGCCCTGTGGCGCGGACCGGCCCTGGCCGATCTGCCCGGCCACGGCGCCGTCGCGGCCCGCTGGGCGGCCCGTCGGCTGGACGCCCGCCGCAGCGGGCTCGCCGCGGCCCTCGCGCTCGGCCGCGCGGACGAGGCCCTGCCCGAACTGGCCGCGCTCTGCGCCGAGCACCCGATCGACGAACCTCTCCAGGCGTTGCGGCTGCGGGCCCTGCGCGACGCCGGGCGTACGGCGCAGGCGCTGGCGGCCTACGACGAGGTGCGCACCGTCCTCGCCGACCGCCTCGGTACCGACCCCGGCCCCGAACTGCGCTCCCTGCACGCCGAGTTGCTCCGCCAGGACGGGGCGCGCCCGGCCACAGCGGCTACGAGGGCCGAGGCGGCGGCGACCACGGCAGCCGGCCCGCACCGGCCCTCCCATCCCCGGCCTCCCACCGCCCCGCCCCCGCACACGAACCTCCGGGCCAGGCTCACCAGCTTCGTCGGGCGCGAGGGCGATATCGACGCCCTGCGCGAGGACCTCTCGCACGCCCGGCTCGTCACCCTCCTGGGCCCCGGCGGCGCGGGCAAGACCCGGCTCTCCCAGGAGGCCGCCGAGTCCGTCGCACCCGCCTGGCCGGACGGCGTCTGGCTGGCCGAACTCGCCCCCGTCGACGACCCCGAGGCCGTACCGGAGGCCGTGCTGACCGCGCTCGGCGGCCGCGAGACCGTGCTGCGCGGGGCGGGCGCCGAGGAGTTCAGGGTCGCCGAAGGGAACGCGGGCGACCCCCTCGTACGCCTCACCGAGCACTGCTCCCGGCGCCGCATGCTGCTGCTCCTGGACAACTGCGAGCACCTCGTCGGGGCCGCCGCCGCCCTCGCCGACCATCTGCTCGCCCATTGCCCCGGCGTCACCGTGCTCGCGACCAGCCGTGAACCCCTCGGGGTGCCGGGAGAGTTCGTCCGCCCCGTGGACCCGCTGCCCGACCCGATGGCGCTGCGGCTGCTCGCCGACCGCGGGGCCGCCGCGAAGCCCGGCTTCCGGATCGACGCCGACGAGGAGACCGCCGCTGCCGCCGCCGAGATCTGCCGCCGCCTCGACGGACTGCCGCTCGCCATCGAACTCGCAGCCGCCCGGCTGCGGATGCTCACCCCGCGCCAGATCGCCGACCGGCTCGACGACCGGTTCCGCCTGCTCACCAGCGGGGCCCGTACCGTACTGCCCCGCCAGCAGACCCTGCGCGCCGTCGTCGACTGGTCCTGGGATCTCCTGCACGCCTCCGAACACGCCGTACTGCGCAGGCTGTCGGTCTTCGCGGGCGGCTGCACCCTGGACGCGGCCGAGGCCGTCTGCGCGGACGGGCCGCAGGACGCGCGCGAGGTCGCCGGGGTGCTCGGCTCGCTCGTCGACAAGTCCCTCGTCGTCGCCACGCCCGCCGACGACGGCGAGATGCGCTACCGGCTGCTGGAGACCGTCGGTGAGTACGCCGCCGAACGGCTCGACGGGGCAGGGGAACGGGACACCGTGGAACGGCACCACCTGGTGTACTTCCGGGAGCTGGCCCGCGCCGCGGAGCCCGGACTCCGCGGCGCCGGACAGCGGTCCGTCATCGAACTCCTCCAGCGCGAGTACGAGAATCTGCGCACCGCCCTGCGCCGCGCCGTCGCCGCCCGCGACGAGCAGGAGGCGCTCTGCATGGTGCTCTCGCTGTGCTGGTACTGGCAGATGCGCGATCTGCGGGCCGACGCGCGGCAGTGGGCCGACGCGACCGCGGCACTGGGCCCCGACCCCTTCGCCCCGCCCGCCGAGCCCGCGCCCGACCTCTTCGAACGCTGCACCGACGCACCGCCGCCCATGAGGCCCGAACTGCTCCAGGAGGCCCGCCGCCAGGTGGCCCTGATCCAGCTGGCCAGCATGGACCACGCCAAGGACGAGTGGGCCGACGAGCGGAGCATGGCCCGGCTGCGCGTCGTCGCGCGCACCTACCGGCCGGGCCAGCCGCAGACCTGCCGCACCCCGGCGTCGCTCTGGTTCTTCGCGGTCATGCTCACCGGGGACGCGAGCGACCTGCGCGAGCTGCTGAACGAAACGGTCCGTGCCAGCAGGGAGTTCGGATACGAGTGGGAGCTGGCCGCGGCCCTCCAGATGCGGGCCAATGTGCTGGCCAACCGGCCCGAATGGGCGGGCGAGGCGCAGACGGACGCCGACGAGAGCCTGGAGATCTTCAGCCGGCTCGGCGACGACTGGGGCGCCGCCGAATCGCTCTCCTCCCGGGGCGAGGCCAACGAGAGGCGGGGCGCTTACACCTGCGCGGCCGAGGACTACCAGGCCGCCATCGGCTATGCGGAGAAGCTCGGTGCCCAGTCCCAGGTATCGGTCCTGCGCACCAGATACGCGTCCGTTCTCAGTGAACTGGGCCGTGGCGCGGAGGGCGAGGCGATCCTGCGCGAGGTGCTCGCCGAGGGGCGTCAGGCCGGACACGAGGCGATGCCCGCAGCCCAGCTCTTTCTCGCCATGTGGCTGGGCCGCAGCGGTCGTACGGGCGAGGCGCGCGAACAGCTGACGGCGCTGCGCGAGGAGTTCAGCTCCCGGACGGTGGCGATCTTCGAGGGGTTCGTGCTGGGCGGACTGGCCTGGCTGGACAACCAGGACGGGCTGTACGCCGATGCCCTGCCCCGCGGCCTGGAGGCGCTGACCCTCTCCCGCGACCGGCTGTCGCAGATGGTGGCGCCGCAGATGTCCGTCATCCATCTCGTCACCATCGCACGGGCGTTGGGCGGGCTCGGCGGCGAGCGGCGGGCCGTGCTCGCGGCCCGGCTGCTGGGGGCCGGCAAGGGGCTGCTGCCCAAGGGCCATGTGCAGACGTCGATGGAGCGGCAGGACTACGCGCAGGCGGAGGAACTGGCCGTCGCCGTCCTCGGCCGGGCCGCCTACGACGCCGCGTACGCCGAGGGCGGCGGCCTCTCCCTGGAGGAGGCCACCGCCCTCGTCGACGCGCACCGGGACTGAGATCGCCGGGTCCGGTCCCCGGCCGGGCCGGTGGTCAGGACTTCTTGCGGAACTTGGCGACCGCGAGAGGCGCCATCACCGCGGTCAGCACCGCGGCCCAGCCGAGCGTCACCCACACCGAGTGGGCGATCGGTCCGCCCATCATCAGCCCGCGCGCCGCGTCCGCCAGATTGGAGAGCGGGTTGTACTCGGTGAACGACTGGAGCCAGCCGGGCATCGTCTTGGTCGGGGCGAAGATCGAGGAGCCGAACTGGAGCGGCATCAGCACGAGCATCCCCATTCCCTGAACCGCCTGGGCCGTCTTCATGGTCAGTCCGAGCAGGATGAAGATCCACATGATGGCGGCACCGAACACCGCCGACAGCGCGACCGCCTCGATCAGCCCGAGAACCGAGGTCTGCAGCTCCATGCCGAGCGCGAATCCCATGGCCAGCAGGATCAGGGTGGCGACCATCATCCGGCCGAGCTCGACGACGATCTTGGCGATGAGCACCGAGGAGCGGGCGATCGGCATCGTCCGGAACCGGTCCATGACGCCCTTGCGGAAGTCGTCGTTGACGCCGGTGCCGACCGCCATGGCGATGTTCATGCCCATCATCGCCATCAGACCGGGGATCAGATAGTTCAGATACTCCTGCCGGCCGCCGCCCATGCTGCCGCCGACCGAGCCGCCGAACACGTACACGAACAGCAGCGTGAAGATGATCGGCATCAGGAGCGCGTCGAACATCGACTCCGGATCCTTCTTGATCTGGAGCAGATTGCGCCGCACCAGCGCACCGATGTGCCGCAGATTGCTGCGCAGTCCGATCCGGCCCTCGTCGTGGACCGGCTTCACCCGGGCGGGCGCGGCGGGGGCGGGCTTCAGGGTCGTCGTGCTCATGCCGCGACCTCCTCGGGGATCGTGTCGGTGGCGGAAGTGCTCTTCTCGCCGGTGATGGCGAGGAAGACCTCGTCCAGGCTGGGCAGCGCGGTGGCGACATGCGCCAGCGAGAAGCCCCGGGTACCGAGCAGGCCGATGACGGCGGTCAGCTGCTCGTCGCTGAGGATCGGTACGTACAGCAGTCCCTCGTCCGGGACGGCCTGCGCGCCCGCGACCCCGTCGAGACCGGCTTCTCTGATCGCCTGCGCCATCGCGGGCAGTTCGGCGGGGAGCGAGGGCCGGATCTGCAGGGTGCGGCCGCCGACCTTCGCCTTGAGCTCGTCGACGCCGCCGCGGGCGATGATCCTGCCCTTGTCGATGACGGTCAGCTCATTGGCGAGCTGCTCGGCCTCTTCCATGTACTGGGTGGTGAGCAGGACGGTCGCCCCCTCCGCGACCATCCGCTGCACCTCGTCCCAGACCTCGTTACGGGTACGGGGGTCGAGCCCCGTCGTCGGCTCGTCCAGATACAGGACGGCCGGGCTGCCGATCATGGAGGCGGCCAGGTCGAGCCGGCGCCGCATGCCGCCGGAGTAGTCCATCGCGGCACGCTTGGCCGCGTCCGTGAGCGAGAACCGCTCCAGCAGCTCGTCGGCGCGGGACCGAGCCTTCTTGCGGGGCAGATCGAGCAGCCGCCCGATCATGTAGAGGTTCTCCCAGCCGGAGAGCTTCTCGTCGACCGAGGCGTACTGCCCGGTCAGGCCGATGGTGCGGCGCAGCTGCCGGGGCTGCTTCACCACGTCGTAACCCGCCACGACGGCGTGTCCGGCGTCGGGGACGATCAGGGTGGAGAGGCAGCGTACGAGCGTGGTCTTGCCGGCTCCGTTGGGGCCGAGCACACCGAGCACGGTGCCCTCGCGGACATCGAGGTCCACGCCGTCCAGAGCCTTGGTCTCGCCGTAGTGCTTGACCAGTCCCCGGACCTCGACGGCGTTGGGGCCGCTCCTGGGGTTCTTGTCGATTCGCGTCATGCCCACTATGACACCAGGCGCCACCGACAATCCACCGACAGCAGGCCGACAGCCCGCCGATGGGGGATGTCGGCGGGCTGTCGGTGGTGCCGGTGGTGGTCCGTGCCCGGGCCTTCTCTGCCGGTCAGGCCCGGGTCTGAACTGTCCGGACTAGTGGAAGGTGTGCTCCGGGGCCGGGAAGGCGCCTGACACGACCTCCTCGGCGAACTCCTTGGCCGCGTCACCGAGCACCTTGCGCAGGTTCGCGTACTGCTTGGTGAAGCGCGGCACCTTGCCGCCGGTCAGCCCGACCATGTCGGTGTAGACCAGCACCTGGGCGTCCGTGTCGGAACCGGCGCCGATGCCGATGGTCGGGATGTGCAGGGTGCGGGTGACCTCGGCGGCCAGCTCGGCCGGTACGAGCTCCAGGACGACGGCGAACGCGCCCGCGTCCTGCACGGCCTTGGCGTCGCGCAGCAGCTGCTGGGCGGCCTCCTCGCCGCGGCCCTGCACCCGGTAGCCCATGGCGTTGACGGACTGCGGGGTCAGACCGATGTGGGCCATGACCGGGATACCGGCGTCGACCAGCAGCCGGATCTGCTCGTGGCTGCGCTCACCGCCCTCCAGCTTGACCGCACCGACCCCGGCGTCCTTGATCAGCCGGGTGGCGTTGCGCAGGGCCTGGACGGGCCCTTCCTGGTACGCCCCGAAGGGCAGGTCGGCGACGATCAGGGCGCGCCTGGTGCCCCGTACGACAGCGGCGGAAAGGATGGTCATCTCGTCCATCGTGACGGGCACGGTGGTCTCGTAACCGAGATGGCAGTTGCCCATGGAGTCGCCGACGAGCATGACCGGGATGCCGGCCTCGTCGAAGACGGACGCGGTCATCGCGTCGTAGGCGGTGAGCATGGGCCACTTCTCGCCGCGCTCGGTGGCGGCGGCGATGTCATGGATGGAGATGCGGCGGGTGCTCTTGCCTCCGTACAGCGCCTTGCTGCTGTCGGTGGGGGCTCCCGCGGGGGATGCGGCGGATTTGCTCTGCGCAGCCTGAAGCGACATTGCCAACGGCTCCTTCGTCATCTCGAGGCGCCCTGACGGCGTCCCCGGACCGGTTCCATGGTTGCATCCCCCGGCCGTCCGCGGGAAGTGGGCCCGCACACGTGCCCCGGGATGGCGTCCGCGCATGTCCCCCGGGAGGCGCCCGGCGGTAAAAACTTTATAATACGAGACGGTCTCGTATTGAAATCGTATTAGGGTCCTGGCATGTCCATACCGTCGGGCGCCCGTGCCGCCCTGCCCCAGGTTCCCGAAGCGGTCCACCGCCGCCGCTGGGCGATCCTCGTCGTTCTGATGTTCAGCCTGCTCATCGTGGTGCTGGACAACTCGATCCTGAACGTCGCGGTCAAGACCATCGCCAGTCCCGCACCCACCGGCCTCGGTGCCACCCAGAGCGAGCTGGAGTGGGCGATCAACGCCTACACGCTCGTCTTCGCCGGACTCCTGTTCACCGCGGGCCTGCTCGGTGACCGCATCGGCCGAAAGAAGGTGCTGCTCTTCGGCATCCTCCTCTTCGGCGTCGGTTCCGCCTTCGCCGCCATGTCCGGCTCGCCCGGCGAGCTGATCACCTGGCGTGCCGTGATGGGCTTCGGTGCCGCGTTCGTCATGCCGTCCACGCTCGCCGTCCTGATGAACGTCTTCGAGCGCGACGAGCAGCCCAAGGCCATCGGCATCTGGGCAGGCAGCGTCGGCCTCGCCATCGCGATCGGCCCGATCACCGGCGGACTGCTGCTCGAACACTTCTGGTGGGGCTCGATCTTCCTGGTCAATGTGCCCGTGGTGATCGTCGCGCTGATCGCGATGGTCCTGCTGGTGCCGGACTCCAAGGACCCGAACCCGGGCCGGACGGACCCGGTCGGCGTGCTGCTGTCCGTCGTCGGCCTGGTCCTGCTGGTGTACGGCATCATCCGCGGCGGCCAGCTCGCCGACTTCGCCGACCCCGTCGTGCTCCTCTCGATCGTCGGCGGTCTGATCGTCCTGGTCGTGTTCGTCCTGCACGAGAAGCGCACCGGCCACCCGGCCATCGACGTCTCGTACTTCAAGGATCCGTCGTTCTCCGCGGCCGTCGCCGCCATAGCACTGGTCTTCTTCGCGCTGATGGGCGTGACCTTCTTCTCCGCCTTCTACATGCAGAGCGTGCGCGGCTGGAGCGCGCTGCAGGCCGGTCTGCTGATCCTGCCGCTGGCCGTCGCCCAGATGATCTTCGCGCCGCGCGCCCGGCTGGTCGTCGACCGGTTCGGCGCCCGCATGGTCTGCACCGTCGGCATGCTGCTGGTCGCGCTCGGCCTCGCGGCGTTCGCGCTGTTCGACGCGACCACACCGGTCTGGGTGCTGTGTGTGCTCTTCTTCGTCCAGGGCACGGGCATGGCGCATGTGATGACGCCGGTCACGGTCTCCGTGATGCAGGCGCTGCCCAGGGAGAAGGCCGGTTCCGGATCGGCCGTCAACAACACGTTCCGGCAGGTCGGCGGGGCGCTCGGGATAGCCGTGCTCGGCTCGGTCCTGTCCACCGTCTACCGCGGCGCCATCGAGGGGCACCTCGGCGCGCTTCCGGCCGGTGCGAGGGAGGCGGCGGGGGAGTCGATCGAGGCGACGCTCGGCATCGCGGACAAGCTGGGCGCGGAGGGGGCTCCGCTGATCGCCGCGGCGAACGACGCGTTCCTGAAGGCGATGCATGTCACCGCCGTCGGTTCGGCGACCATCGCGCTGGTGGGCGCCCTCGTGGTCGCGATGTTCCTGCCGGGGAGGACGCCCGCCGGACCGGAGTCCGGCGGCTCGGGCGAGGAGGAACGGCCGGTACGTGCCGGGGCGGGCCGGTGACGTCCCCGGAAAGCTGAGAACGCCGCCCCCGGGTTCCGGACGGACCCGCCGGAATCCGGGGGGCGACTCACAGAGGCACCGCAACTGTCGGCGAGAATCGAAGCGGCGAACGGTGCGGCGAGAGGTGGATTCAGGTGCAGGCAGAGGCAGAGGTGCCGGGCGGCGGCGGTCCGGTCCGGGAGGATCCGGAACCGCGAAGGGGCCGGCCACGCAGCGCGGCGGCCGAGCGGGCGATCCTGAACGCCGTCGTCGAACTGCTGGAGGCCGGTGAGCCCCTCGCAGGCCTGTCCATCGAACGGATAGCCCGTACCGCGGGCGTCGGCAAGGCGACCATCTACCGGCGGTGGAGCGGCAAGGAAGAGCTCTTCGTCGACGTCCTGCGCGACATCGAACCCCCGGAAGCCACCGTCTCCGGCACCGCCGGACTCGCCGACCTGCGGCTGCTGCTGGAGTCACTGCGCAGGCGCGGCCTCGCCCAGCGCTCCTCCGTCCTCCTCCACAACGTCTTCGCGCAGATGAAGAGCCACCCCAAGCTGTGGTCCGAGTACCACTGCACCGTCATAGCGCCGCGCCGCGCCGCCATGCTGGCCGCCGTGCAGCGGGCGGTGGACGCGGGCGAACTCCGCGGGGACCTGGACGTGGAGCTGATGGACGACCTGTTCCTGGGCCCCATGCTCGTACGCACCATTCACCGGCCCGACGCGCCGCTTCCCGAGGATCTCGCCGACAGCATCATCAGGGTCCTGACCGAGGGCCTCGCCCCCCGCCCCGCCACGGACGGCTGACGCGAGCCGTAACCGCACCGAGCCGCCCGAATATGTGATCGTTCTGTCACAAGCCCCCACAGAACTCTCCCGGCCGGAACCCATCGCGTCCCGCCTTTCGTCCTCGTGGCAGTACGGCCGTCGTGGACGGCAGGAAACACGCCGCCCATCGCCTAGGGTCGAGGGCGCGGCGACATGCACGGCAAGGCAGTGAGGACAGCGCGATGGTGCAGGCGTACGGAGCGGACACCGGGAACGACCGTGCGGAGCCGCAGCGCACCGGGGCCGGATCCCGCTTCCGGGGCCTGCGCGACAGATGGGCCCGCTGGACAGACGACAGGGGCATCTGGCGACGCGGAATCGTGCTCGCCGTCTGCGCGGTCCTGCTCACGCTCGTGATGGTCTTCCACGCCGAGATCCCGAACACCATCGGCAACCTGGGCAGCCTCACCGAGACGTTCCTGCCGTGGATCGGCGTGTTCATCCCGCTGCTGCTGGTCCTGGGCCTGGTGCGCCGCTCGGCGACCGCGCTGATCGCCCTGCTGCTGCCGGTCGCGGTCTGGCTCAATCTCTTCGGCGGGCTGCTGCTCTCCGACAAGTCGGGCAGCGGCGGCGACCTCACGGTGGCCACCCACAACGTCAACGCCGACAACCCCGATCCCGCGGGTACCGCCGGGCAGGTCGCGGGCTCCGGCGCCGACATCATCGCCCTGCAGGAACTGCCCGGCGACCAGGTCCCGGCGTACGAGGCGGCGCTCGCCGACCGCTTCCCGTACCACTCGGTCCAGGGGACCGTCGGGCTGTGGAGCAAGTACCCGATGAGCGGCACCCGGCCGGTCGACATCAAGATGGGCTGGACCCGGGCCATGCGTTCCACGGTGACGACGCCCAAGGGCGAGGTCGCCGTCTATGTGGCCCATCTGCCGTCCGTACGGGTCAAGCTGCACGCCGGATTCACCGCCAACCAGCGCGACAACAGCGCGGACGCACTCGGCGAGGCCATCGCCGACGAACGGCTCGGCAAGGTGATCCTGCTCGGCGACCTCAACGGCACGA
This sequence comes from Streptomyces sp. NBC_01217, assembly GCF_035994185.1. Taxonomy (NCBI): domain Bacteria; kingdom Bacillati; phylum Actinomycetota; class Actinomycetes; order Kitasatosporales; family Streptomycetaceae; genus Streptomyces; species Streptomyces sp. NBC_01217. The sequence goes on along the minus strand of NZ_CP108538.1, from coordinate 2,597,772 downwards.
TGAACGACCGCTCGCTCAACGAGGTCACCTCCCAGATGAGGTCCACCCAGGGCGCGGCGGGCAACGGCTTCGGCTTCAGCTGGCCGGCCTCGTTCCCGATGGCCCGGATCGACCAGATCATGGTGAAGGGCGTCGAACCACTGTCGTCCTGGACGCTTCCGGCCACGGACAGCGACCACCTCCCGATCGCCGCCCGCGTCGAACTCTGACCGGTGGACGGCAGGCGACCAGCGGACTTGGGGCGTCTCCGGGATCAGACCATGTGGTATGTCGCCGGTGATGCGTCCAGAGCACCGCACGGACTGTGCGGGCTGCCTACCGCACGACGTAACGTCTATATGTAGCGAGTGGGGTGGATTGCGGCGTTTGGCGGCGGGTACCTCACTCCCACGGGTATGTGATTTACATCACTTGAGTGCTGGCGTGGAGAAGGGCTAACTGGCTGCATCCAAACCGGTTGGCCCTGTTCCGCTTGCTGCCGGAGAGTCGGTGGAATTGGGCACCTTGGTCATGTGGCCGCGCTCGGCCGACGCCGGAGGGGTGCTTACGCATGGTAAAGGGTGGCTCGCTTTGAGAGCTGAGGCCATTCCAGGCATGCGGGTCAATTCCCCGGTTCAAGGCCCTTCTTGACTGTGTATTCATGGGATGTCCCTGTTGACGCTCAGGGTTGAGGTGGCGTTGACTCCGTCTCTGCTTGTAATGGCCGTGTGACTCTGGGGTGGGGACTTGTGGAGTTCGGTGCAGGATTTCGGCATGCCCGAAGACGGCGTATGGGCGGCCTGGCAATGGCCGCCGCATTGTCGCTGCTTGTGTTGCCGGTGCCGGAGAGCCACGCGGTCACCGCTGCGATGGACTCCGCTGATCTGAGCGAAGGCGGCCGGGCCCTGGCGGAGGCGAAGGCCTCGGGCAGCCGTGTGGAGGTGCTCGGGGAGCGTTCGGAGCGAACGACGGTGTTCGCGAATCCCGATGGATTCACGTTCACCCTTGAGTAGTCCGTCGTTCCCGTCAGAGTGGCCAAGGGCGAGGGCGACTGGCAGGCGCCGGATGCCACACTGGAGCGTCGCCCGGATGGGTCCGTCGGTCCGAAGGCTGCCGCAGTGGACATGGTGTTCTCCGGTGGCGGTGACGACTCGCTTGTGAAGCTGTCCGAGCGGGGGCGGTCCCTTGAGCTGGCCTGGCCGACGAAACTTCCCGCGCCTCGGATCGACGGCCCGAGCGCGGTCTACGGCGATGTGCTGCCAGACGTGGACCTGATGGTCACGGCGACAGCCGAGAGCTTCCAGCAGGTGCTGGTGGTCAGGACACCCGAGGCAGCCTCGGCCCCGGAGCTGAAGAAGCTGTCGTTCGGGCTGAAGACGAGAGGACTTGAGGTCCGCACGGGTGCTGCCGGGAATCTCGCCGCGGTGGACGAAAACGGACAGACGGTCTTCCGTGCGCCGCCAGCCCGGATGTGGGACTCGGCGGGCGCGGCGGCCACCGAGCAGCCCGAATCGCTGAAGAGTGGCGCCGTACCGACGGCTGTCGTCGAGGGGTTGAGCAGGAACAGCGACGTGTCGGAGACGGGCGCTTCGGGTTCAGGACTTGAGCCGGGGCAGGGCGACAACATTGCTCGGATCGATGTACAGGTGGCCGATGACGCGTTGGCGGTAGTGCCGGACGCGGAGATGCTGGCGAAGACGGACGAGACGGCGTTTCCGCTGTTCATCGATCCGACGGTGACGTGGGGGGAGTCGGAGCGGACCCTGCTGCGGTCGGACGGGTATGAGTCCTATGGGTGGGGCAACGATGACGACGGCAAGGGCAAGGGCGTCGGTAAGTGCGGTACCTGGAACGGGTATTACTGCGGGCCGGGGTACGTGCAGCGGCTGTATTTCGAGTTCTCCCCGGCGAGTCTGAAGGGCAAGCAGGTGCTGGACGTGACGTTCCGGGTGACGGAGCCGTGGGCGTTCCAGTGCGATCCGCGGTGGGTGGACCTGGTCCGTACGAACAACATCTCGTCGTCCACCACGTGGTCGTCCAGGCCGAAGGATCTGGACCTGATGGTGGACCGGAATGTGTCCGCCGGTCGGGGATCGCTGTGTGATCCGGATTCGCCTGACGCGCCCATCGAGTTCAGGGACAGCGCGGACGAGACGAATGAGAATCTGACGCCGACGGTCCGTGATTTCGCCGCGGGTAAGTTCTCGCGGCTGACGTTGATGCTCAAGGCTCATGACGAGGGTGACACCGCGGCGTGGAAGCGGTTCAAGAACGATGCGGTCCTCTCAGTGAAGTACGTTGCCCTTCCAGCACTGCCTATCGAGGTTGGTCTGGTCGCGGGATCGGGCTATGTCTGCTCGACGAACTCCGCGGCCCCGACTGTGGTGAGTGATCCGACGCCGCTCGTCACGGGGGAGCCGAAGACGGCCACGGGCGGTGAGTCGGGAGCCAACCTGCGGATTCGTTGGCGGACGGACAAGTGGGACGGCTCGGCGTGGGTGACGGCGCATACGGATCTCGACGGCCCCACTTCCGGCTATGTGGGCAATCTGGTTAAACAGTCCAGAAGCCTGCCGATGCTGCAAGAGGGCGTGCAGTACCGGTTGAAGGCGCTGACGATGTCGTACTACGAGGACGGCTCGAACCGGCTCAACACCGGCTACACCACACCGTGCTACTTCAAGGTCGACCCGACTGCACCCAAGGCGCCGCAAATTACTATCAACACCACGTACAGCGAGTGCTGGCCCAACGCCTGCATTCCAGGCGGCGGCCCTGGCGTTGCCGGTAAGTTCACCTTCGCTCCGGCCACCGGTGACACCAACAACGTCGCCTATCAGTACCGGCTGAGTCTTACCGATGCGTGGCAGCCTGCTGGCTCCGGCTCGACAGTGACGCGTGACATCACGCCTGAGCGGTCCGGAACGCACCGGTTGTACGTGCAGGCCAAGGACAACGTGGGCCGATGGGGCGCCGAAAATGTGGTGGACTTCCTGGTCGCGGCGGGTGAGGGCCCGGTGGGCCGCTGACACTTCGACGAGGCCAACGGTGTGGCCGTCGACTCGGCCACAGCCGGTGGCGCCGAGCGCCATGACGCGACACTCGGTGCCGGCGCGATTCGTGACGACCGTGGACGCCGCGGGCTGATCACCCACGATGCCCAGGGGCAGCCGTTGGCGGAACCGGTGACTGACATGGGGCTTTCGCTGGATGGCACGGGTGCGTATGCCGCGACCGATGGACCGGTTCTGGAGACCCGTTCCGCCTACACGGTCTCGGCGTGGGCGCGGCTGAACAGCAAGGCGCAGGACGCGATTGTGCTGTCTCAGGACGGTGCCAATTACAGTGCGTTCGTCCTGTGGTACGAAACGGCGTACGACAGCTGGGTGTTCGGCGTCAAGGAGAAGGACGAGGACACCGGGACGGCGTATTACGGCGTGCGAGGCAGGGTTCCCGCCTCGGTGGGGGCGTGGACGCATCTGGCGGGCAGTTACGATCCGGCCACTCAGGAGCTGCGCCTCTATGTGAATGGTGTGCTGCAGGGCACGCAGTCGGTGCCAGGGTCGTGGCCCTCGACCGGGTCGTTCAACATAGGCCGGTATCTGTGGGCGGGGCAGCGGTACTGGCCCTTCAACGGCTCGATCGACGAGGTTGCCGCCTGGCAGCGGAAGCTGAGCGACGCGGAGATTGCCGAGGATGCGAGGCTGCTGACGGCTACCGGCTATGCGGCCACGGAACTCGTCGCGGACTGGCTGCCGTCGTTCGGCAGCGGTTCCACGATCGGTGACACGACCTCCGGTTACGGGCATGACCTGACGCTGACCGGTGGGGCATCGCTGGATGGTGAGGAACTGGTTCTCGATGGTGTGGACGATGCGGCCACGGCGGCGGCCCCGTTGGTGGACGACACGGGTTCGTTCACGGTGACCACCTTGGTGTCGCTGGACGAGGCGAAGCTTGCCGCGAAGCCGGTGGGATACGTCGGACAGGTTCTTGGTCAGAGGACGGTCGACGGTTCCGCATGGGGGCTGTGGTTCGAGGTCACGGACCATAAAACTGTGCTGGACGAGGAGACTCTTGAGGAGAGGCTCGTGCCGGTTGGGTTCTGGCGCTTCGGGCGGCTGAACGTGGACGGCACGTCAACCTCGGTGGTGTCGGACGAGGAAGCGGCGATCGACTCACCCGTGCGTCTGACCGGCATCTTCGACGCCCAGGACGCGACGGTTTCGCTTCGGGTGGGCTACGTACTCAACGGCGAGCCGAAGACGTTCACGGCAAAGGCCGGCTTGGGCCAGTTCGCCATCGGCAAGGGGTTCAACGGCGGGACGTGGAAGTACTTCCTGCCCAGCCGCATCGCCGAAGTCCGAGTCTGGGCCGGAGCGATAGCGAGTCAGGAACAGGCCGAGGACCTGACGGGCGATTAGCGGGAGGCCGGGACGGCACGACGATGCCGTGCCGTCCCGGCCCGGCTCCCGGCGGCCATTCCTTGAGGAAATGCCGCGTTGACCGACCTCTTCTCAGACATGACTCTCTCGGGTGGGGACAGACGATCATGGCGCTTGGCATAGGCACGTCACGTAGGTGGCTGAGGGTAGTTCGACGCCCGGAGAGCCGTCTTCTGATGGCCTCCCTGGCCCTGGCACTGGCGGTGCCCCTGGGCCTGACTCCGGTGGCCGTGGCACAGTCGGGCGGCCTGGGACGTCCGGACCTGCCCGAGCAGAGAGTCAGCAAGGTCGACAAGGTCACCGGCCTGGGTGCGAAGGCGGCCCGAGCCCGCGTGACCAGGGATCGCGAGGCCAACGCCGCGCAGGCGAAGAGGGCCAGGAAAGAACAACGGGTCACCTGGCCCGGTCCCGGCACCGCGAAGGTCACGCTCGAACCCGCCGACCAGGCCGAGGCGAAGCCCGGCGGCCTCCCGCTGACAGTCGTCCCTTCCCGCGCGAAGGGCAGTGCCCCGGGTATCACCGACGTCAAGGTGACCACTCTGGACCGGAAGACCACTGGCAGGCTCGGGATCACGGGTGTGGTCCTCACCGCCGAAGCGGACCGACAGGGCCGGGCCGAAGTGAGCGTCGATTACAGCTCCTTCGCCTCCGCGGTCGGCGGCGGTTGGTCAGGGAGGCTGCGCCTGGTGCAGCTGCCGGACTGTGCGCTGACCACGCCGGAGAAGCAGAAGTGCCGTACGCAGACCCCGCTAGATTCGCAGAACAACGTGAAGAAGCGCACGGTCACCGCTCAGATCCTCCTCACCGGGAGTTCTGCCAAGACTGCGGTACAGCCCGACCAGGCCGCCGCAGGCACGCAGGTTCTCGCGCTCACAGCGACGGCGGCTGGCGCCGGTGAGTCCGCCAAGGGCAGCGGCGACTACAGCGCCACCGGACTGTCGGAGTCCTCCTCGTGGCAGGCGGGCGCGAGTTCAGGTTCCTTTAGCTGGTCCTACGGATTCACTCTGCCGCCCGCAGCCGCCGGCCCCACTCCGTCCTTGGCACTCTCCTACGACACGGGGGGCATTGACGGGCGAACGGCGACGACGAACAACCAGGGCACCTCGGTCGGTGAAGGCTTCTCGATGACCGAGTCGTACGTCGAGCGCAGTTACGGCAGTTGTGACGACGACGGGCACGACGATGTCTTCGAGCAGTGCTGGAAGTACGACAACGCACGGTTGGTGCTGAACGGCATCGCGTCCCGCCTGGTCAAGGACGACGCGTCCGGCAAGTGGAGGCTCGAAGGAGATGACGCCTCACAGGTCACACGGTCAACAGGCGCGGACAACGAGGACGACGACGGTGAGCATTGGACCGTCGTCAAGGGAGACGGCACGAAGTACGTGTTCGGCCTCGACAAACTCGACCGCGAGAGTACCGAGCGCACCAACTCCACCTGGACTGTGCCCGTGTACGGTGACGACAGCGGGGAGCCCGGCTACGACAAGGGGAGCTCGTTCGAGAACCGTTCGGTCACACAGGCATGGCGGTGGAACCTGGATTACACGGTCGACACTTACGGCAATGCCGCGACGTACTGGTACTCCAAGGAAGCGAACTACTACCAGAAGAGCACAGCGACCAAGGCCGATACGCCCTATATCCGCGGCGGTTACCTGAAGGAGATCAAGTACGGACTGCGCGAGGGCGCACTGTTCACCGATGACGCGGATGCCAAGGTCACCCTCGACTACGCGGAGCGCTGCACCGCATCGGACTGCTCCAGCCTGAACAAGGACACCTCCGACAACTGGCCGGACGTGCCCTTCGACTCCATCTGCGCCGAGGACGCCGACGACTGCCGGGCGGAGGCCCCTTCGTTCTTCTCTCGCAAGCGGCTGACCGGGGTCAGTACCTTCTCCTGGTCGGCCGCTGCGAGTAAGTACGAGCCGGTGGACTCCTGGGATTTCACCCAGCAGTACCTGGATGGCGGGGACATCGGGGACACATCCGATCAGGTCCTGACCCTGAAGTCGATCAAGCGCACTGGCCTGACCGGCGCCGCCATCGCGCTCGATCCCGTGTCCTTCACGTACCAGATGCGGCCGAACCGGGTGGATGCCACCGACGACATCCTGCCCCTGACCAGGCCACGTATATCGAGCATCACCTCCGAGACCGGCGCGATCACTACGGTGACGCTGTCGAGCCCCGAATGCGCGCGCAGCGAGGTCATCGGGGCGGATCAGGACTCCAACACCCGCTCCTGCTACCCGCAGTACTGGAACATCAACGGCGCCTCGGAGGCGTCGGTCGACTGGTTCCAGAAGTACCGGGTCCTGGCCGTCACCGTCTCCGATCCCGCGGGTCAGAACGACACGGTGGAGAACGAGTACGCGTACAGCGGTGCCGCCTGGCATTACAGCGACGAGCCGTTCACGCCCAAGGACGAGCGGACCTGGTCCGACTGGCGCGGCTACCGTCAGGTCACCGTCTACAGCGGGGCGAGGGATACCACGCGCTCCAAGACGGTTCCCGTGTACCTGCAAGGCATGGACGGGGACAAGAAGAAGGACGGCACCACCCGTGCCGCCACCGTCCCTGCCCTGACCACTCCGGCGCTCGGCATCCCGGATCTCAAGGACACCGACCAGTACGCGGGCCAGCTGCGACAGAGCGTCACGTACGACGGTGCCGCTCCCATTTCGGCCACCATGAACATCCCGTGGTCGAAGGAGACCGCCCGCCAGACCGTACCGGGCGCGGGCGACCACGTGGCGCGCTACGTCCGTACTGCGGCGTCGACGAACTACACCTATCTCACCGTGCCGAAGACCTGGCGCTCCACGGGCACCGCCAGTTCCTTCGACGACTACGGCATGACCAAGGCCACCTCCGACTACGGAGACATGGCCAAGTCCGGTGACGAGACCTGCACGCGTTACTGGTACGCCCGAAACGACGCGGCCGGGCTGACCGGCCTCGTTTCCCGTACCCGCACGGTAGCGAAGACCTGCTCGGTCACCGAAGCCGCCCTCAGCCTTCCCACGAACAGTGATACCCGTGGTGACGTGCTGTCCGACACCGCCACGGTCTACGACACCGCTACCGTAACCGGCTGGACTCCGGACCAGAAGCCGGCCAAGGGGGCCATCAACTGGACAGGCCGCGCCACCGGGTACCCGGCCATGGAGAGCGGCGGTGAGCGCAATCCCACCGGCTGGCAGAGGATCGCCGCGACGACCTATGACACCCTCGGGCGGCCGAGGACCATCACCGACGTCCAGAACAACGTGTCCGACACCGCCTACACCCCCGCGGATTCGGGTCCGCTGACCAAGACGGTCCTCACCAATGCCAAGGGCCACACGGTTGTTGGCTTCCTTGATGCGCGCCGAGGACTTCCCGAGCGCACCTATGACGCCAACCTGTACAAGACGGAGCAGGCGTACGACGCACTGGGGCGGCTGACGGACGTCTGGGCACCCAACCGCATCCGTGGCAGCCAGAGCCCCAATTCCACTTTCACCTATCACCTGAACAGGACCAAACCGTCCTCGGTGGCGACATCGACCCTCAAGGCCGACGGCGAAACATACAACACCAGCTACACGGTGTACGACGCGCTGCTGAGACCCCTGCAGACCCAATCCCCGACCCCGCTCGGCGGTCAACTGCTGACTGACACCCGCTACGACAGCCGCGGCCTGGCGTACGAAACCTACGCCGACATCTTCGACAACACGACCACGCCGCAAGGCACCTACACCCGCGCAGAATACGGTGAGGCGCCCACGCAGAACGAGACGGTGTTCGATGGCGCCGGACGACCGACGACAAACACTCTCTACGTCTTCGGCGTCAAAAAGTGGTCCACCACCACGAGTTACACCGGGGATTCGACGGCCAACACCGCGGTGAACGGCGGAACCGCGACCCGCACCATCACCGACCCACGTGGACGCGCGGTGGAGACGCGTGAGTACGCCGGTCAGATGCCGGACGACGCGGGCTTCGGCAGCACACTCGGAGTCCCGTACACCTCCACCAGGACCGACTACACACCGGACGGCCTGCAGAGCCTGATTACCAGTGCCCAGGACGGAGCACAGTGGAGTTACACCTACGACCTCTTCGGCCGGCAGGTGAGCGTGGACGACCCGGACATGGGCCGGAGCTTCACCGAGTACGACAGCCTCGATCGGGCCGTGAAGGTGACGGATTCACGCGGCGAATCCATTCTGACCAGCTATGACCAGCTCGGCCGCGCCGACAGCACCTGGGCGGGCGAGAAGACCGACGCCAACCTGCTGACCAGCCGTGACTACGACACCATCGCGAAGGGACAGCTGAGCTCTTCCACCCGCTACGCCGGCGGCCTGAGCGGAGCGCGGTACACGAAGGCCGTCACCGCCTACGACAACCTCAACCGCGCCACCGGCACTCAGCTCAAACTCCCGGACACCGACCCGCTGGTGAAGGCCGGCGTGCCGACCACCCTGGACTTCTCCAGCTATTACCGCATCGACGGAACACTGCTGAGCAGCACCGAGCCCGCGGTCGGAGGGCTGGCCAAGGAGACTGTCGAGCGGCGTTACAACGGTCTCGGCCAGACGATTTCCGTCACCGGAACCACCGGCTACCTTCAGGATGTCGACTACTCCGCCCTCGGCCAGGTGCAGCAACTGGCGCTGGGCACCGGCGGTATCGAGGCCAAGAGCGCCTACATCACGAACACTTACGAACAAGGAACAGGCCGGCTCACCCGGAGCCATGTCACGGACCAGACCCACCCATACATGCTCCAGGATCTCAACTACACGCAGGACGACGCCGGGAACATGACGTCGATCTTCGACGACGCCACCCTCGGCGGTACGGGCAAGGCCGACCACCAGTGCTTTGCCTACGACGCCCACCGGCGCCTCACCGAAGCCTGGACCCCGCAGACCGCGGACTGCGCCGACACCGGCCGCACCACGACCAACATCAGCGGCGCCGCGCCCTACTGGACCAGTTACACGTACACCGCCTCAGGGCAGCGCGACACCGAGACGACGCACGCCACTTCGGCGAACACGTCGACGGCCACCACCACGTACGAGTACGGCACCGCAACAGGACAGCCCCACCCTCTGACCAAGACGACCGGCGCGAAGAGCAGTACCTACAGCTACGACGAGACCGGCCATACCACCACGCGACCCGGCATCCAGGCCACCCAGACCCTGGTTTGGGACAGCGAGGGCAAGCTCACCAAAACGACTGAACCCGCGGTCGGATCGAAGTCGGCTCTCGACACCGGCTACCTTTACGACGCCGACGGCGAACTCCTGGTCCGCAGGGCAGCTGGTGACGGTGACACGGTCCTCTACCTGGGTTCGACGGAGGTGCGCCTCACGACCAAGGGGGCGACCAAGGTCGTTTCCGGTACCCGCTACTACAGTGCCGTCGGCCAGACCCTCGCTGTCCGAACAGCTACTGCCGGAACCGCAGGTACCAAACTCAACTTCCTCGCGGCCGACCACCACGGCACATCCAGCCTCGCCATCGAGGCCGGCACACAGGCGGTGACGAAGCGCTACAGCACTCCCTTCGGGGCACCCAGGGGCGACGAGCCGACGACTGACTGGCCCGATGACAAGGCGTTTCTCGGTAAGCCCTCTGACGTCACCACGGGGCTCACACACATCGGCGCCCGGGAGTACGACACCGGAATCGGTCAGTTCATCAGCGTCGACCCGGTCCTGAGCATCGAACAGCACCAGTCGCTCAACGGCTATACCTACGCCAACCAGAACCCCGCCACGAACAGCGACCCGACGGGCCTCGCGTGCTACGGCGGCAACCACTCCGCCAGCTGCAATCCGAACGGTCAGGGCGGCGATCTTCCGGGAAGCGACAACTGCTATGGCGGCAATCACTCGGCCAGCTGCAACCCCAACGGACAGGGAGGCGCCCTCCCTGGCAGTACACACAGCGACAGGGGCAGCGGAAGCGGCCGGTCGGGCGGCACAGCGCGGCTGGGCGGGACCCCTGCCAGCAGCAGTACCCCACCGCTCCTGCTCGGCCCTGCACCCGATACCGCCCTGCAGTGCTACCAGACCTCTGCATGCACGACGAACTCGGACCTTGGCCCCCTCTACCGGAAGCTCGCCGAAATGTTCAAGGTGGCACAGGCGCGGCACGAGCTGGAAGCGCAGTGCGACAAGCACCCGGGGACGAAGCAGTGCATCGACCTCGCATTCGAGGGACAAAACTGGGAGGACATGTTCACGGACGAGAACGGCGTTTTCAACGGGTGCACGTCCTACGGGCATCAAGCCACGCGCTGCGGAGACAAGGGAAATCTGTCCGGCGAAATCGGACCGCCCTGGCTGGGCAAATCCGTAGGGGTCGCGGAGCACGGATTCGGCGGAGCCGCTTACTGCTTCGTGATCTGCGTCGGGGTGACACAGGCCGGCGACGGGCACGGCTATCTCAACATTGGTGCGGTCGGATTTGGAGGCAGGGCCGTCTCCGGCGGGGCCGCGACGGCCAAGAGCGGCGATCAGTCCTGGTTCAGCGTGCAGGGCTGTGCGAGCTTGGGGCCCGGTGCGTGCGGAACCATCGGGACCCGGTCGGATCCGAACGCACCGACGTGGTCCACGGAGCAATCCAGCACGGGTGATTACTGGTACGGGGGCTCCGCGGCTCCAGGAATAGGGTGGTTTGTCGGTTTGAACATAGCCATTCCGCTCTACTAGAAACTCCACCGGAAAGGAAAAGCGCTGTTCCGTGCTCCATTCGTTTCATCAGGCCACCGACGGCTTCCTCACGCAGAGTTCATGTGCCGGTGAGGGGAAGCCGTCGGCGTACTCGGTATCTGCTGCTATCTTTGGCTGTGGAAGTGGTCGGGTGGCGGCGTGCCCAGCGGTCGACATGGTAGGGGTCATCGAATGAAATTCTTCGGCATGATATCCGAATCGGCCGCGCGGTCACCCGCGCCTGCCTGGGTGATGTTCCCGATTGGTGTTCTCACGATTCTTGTCGGTGTCTTCGTCGCGACGAATTTTCGTGGAATTCCGAAGAAATGGCACGAGAGCTTCGGGGGGCGTGAGGACCGGGGCTTCTCGTCCTCCTATGCACAGCAGAGGCTGATCGGCGTCGTGCTGATCGCCGGGGGCGGCTGCGCACTCGTTGTCACGACGGTGCGTCTGTTCTCCTGATGCGTGGTCAGTGCCCCGGGAGGTCGAACGTCATTTCGGCAGGTTCGGCGGCGGGGTGACCGGGGTCGTGGCCAGGGACTGGGGGACGTCGTCGAGGCGTAGGCCGAGGGGGCGGCCGTCGGGTCGGCCGGGGAGGGCTCCTCCGGCTGGAGGGGGACGCCGCCGACGATGCGGATGCCCGCCTCGTCGAAGGACCGCTTGATCCGCCAGCGCAGCTCGCGCTCCACGCCCAGCGCCTTGCCCGGCATCGTCTTCGCGGTCACCCGGACCGTCATGGAGTCCAGCAGCACGGAGTCCAGGCCCAGGATCTCCACGGGGCCCCACAGACGCTCGTTCCAGGGGTCCTCCTTGGCCATCGCCGCCGCGGCCTCGGTGATCACCGCACGGACCGTGATGACCTCGCCGGAGGCGACGCCCGCGTCGACGGTGTCGCCGACGCCGTACTGGTCCTCCAGGATCATGAAGACACCGGAGAGGGAATCGGTGTCCAGATTGCGCGCACCGAAACCGAGCAGTGTCTATGGCGAGGACAGTGAGATCGTCAAAGAAGTCATGATGACTGATGTGACTGAAGCAACGTGAGGTGATCAAATTGCTGTACTAAAACTTGGGAGCGTCGCCGCTCAACTGCCGGGCCTGCTGCGCGATGCCTCTCTGGCCGTGGCGTACTACGAAAGCGGAGACGAGCACGGGCAAGCCCTGCTGGCCCGTGCCGAGGCGCTGCGTCTGGCCGGTACGTACCTCACCCAGGTCCGGCAATACGACATTGCGTATGAGGCCTTGCGCGGCGCCATCGCGGACGCCAAGTGGAGCGGGGACATGCTCGCGGCAGGCTCGGGCGTCGGCAGCATGTGCTGGCTGCTGATTCGGCAGGGCCGGTTGGACGAGGCGGAACGGATCGCTGCCGAGAGCATGGACGCGGTAGAGCCGAAGATCACCGGGGCTGAGCCGGACCAACTCGCGGTGTGGGGCGGTCTGGCGATGGAGGCCGCCGCCGCAGCCGCGCGGAACAACCCCGTTATCTTTTTCGCGGTCCTGCAACGGGGCCGCTGGCCTCCGGGCCCGGTATGACTGTTGCCCCCTGTCGAAGGCATGACCTGGGGGGTGGTGTCGCCGGGTCCGGGGGTGTTCGTCGGAGACGCTGATCAGAGGTCCGGCCACCGTCCGGTCCGGCGCAATGCCGGGCAGTTCGCGGGCGGCAGGTCTGCATAACGTGGATGCGCGAGCACGACACCCGAGCCGAGGCCGGCACCGTCAACACCCCTGGAAGGGTGCGATGTTCGAGATCGAAGACGTGGGCGTGTTCCTCGGCCTGGACGTCGGCAAGTCCGCTCACCACGGCCACGGACTCACCCCGGCCGGCAAGAAGGTCTTCGACAAGCCGCTGCCCAACAGCGAACCGAAGCTGCGGGCCGTGTTCGACAAACTTGCCGCGAAGTTCGGCACCGTCCTGGTCATCGTGGACCAGCCCGCCTCCATCGGTGCCCTCCCGCTGACCGTCGCCCGCGACGCCGGCTGCCGCGTCGCCTACCTGCCCGGCCTGGCCATGCGCCGGATCGCCGACCTCTACCCCGGCGAGGCCAAGACCGATGCCAAGGACGCCGCGGTGATCGCGGACGCGGCCCGCACCATGCCGCACACCCTGCGCTCGCTCGAACTCACCGACGAGATCACCGCCGAGCTCACCGTCCTCGTCGGCTTCGACCAGGACCTCGCCGCAGAGGCCACCCGCACCTCCAACCGGATACGCGGCCTGCTCACCCAGTTCCACCCCTCCCTGGAACGCGTCCTCGGGCCACGTCTGGACCACCAGGCTGTGACCTGGCTGCTGGAGCGCTACGGCTCCCCGTCCGCCCTGCGCAAAGCCGGCCGCCGCAGGCTCGTCGAACTGATCCGGCCCAAGGCCCCACGCATGGCCCAGCGGCTGATCGACGAGGTCTTCGACGCGCTCGACGAGCAAACCGTTGTGGTCCCGGGCGCCGGCACCCTCGACATCGTTATCCCCTCTCTCGCCGCGTCCCTGGCCGCCGTCCACACCCAACGCCGGGCAATGGAAGCCCAGATCAACGCCCTGCTGGAGGCCCACCCTCTTTCCCAGGTCCTGACCTCGATGCCCGGCGTCGGCGTCAGGACCGCCGCCGTCCTGCTGGTCACCGTCGGCGATGGCTCCAGCTTCCCCACCGCCGCCCACCTGGCCTCCTACGCCGGTCTCGCGCCCACGACAAAGCAGTCGGGCACCTCTATCCACGGCGAACACGCCCCCCGAGGCGGAAACCGGCAGCTCAAACGCGCCATGTTCCTCTCTGCCTTCGCCTGTATGAACGCCGACCCCGCCTCCCGCGCCTACTACGACAAGCAACGCGCCCGCGGCAAGACCCACACCCAAGCCCTCCTCCGCCTCGCCCGCCAACGCATCAGCGTCCTGTTCGCCATGCTCCGCGACGGCACCTTCTACGAGACTCGGGCGCCGAAAGACGTTGAGCTCGCCGCGTGACCCCAGCAACACCGAACTACCCCAAACCCACCACGGGCGCCTTGACGAAACACATAGAGGCACCCCCCGGACGAGGCCAAGGAGTACCGCAAGGCGGCGCGGGTGGCGGCAACCGCCGTCGGCACGGCGCACCGCAACATCTCTCGGTACTGGCACGTCTTCGGACCCGCCACCGTTGCCATGAAGGCACTCGAAGACTCCATGGTCATCGGGGACGCCCGTACGGTGCTGCGCAAGGCAGAGGAAGAGGAGGCGCTGTCACCGAAGGCGTGGAAGCGCTTGGGCATGCCCAGCCCGAACGACGGGAACCGCTTCACCCTCGACATCGCGCGGGCCCACACCCGCACCGGGGACCTGTCGGCGGCGATCGATGAACTGACCTGTGTCCGAGACATCGCCCCCGAGTGGCTGAGGCACCAGAACATGGCCGCCGAGACCATGCAGGAGATCTTGAGTAAGCGGAAGCGCACCTTGACGGGCGAGATGCGGGACCTGGCCGCCTACCTCAACGTTGTCGGATAGCCGCCACGCGGCGTAGTAGTTCGCAGACCCAGTGCTGCAAACTGCCCTGTTGCTTGCATGGAGTGACGACCAGTCAGTCATCTACGGTCGCCGTGTCCCGCGACGCGGACCGCATGCGGCGCAGGGAGCTGTACGACGCGGCAACGGGCGTCGCGGGGCCCCGCTTACTCCCGTGGACCACGCCGGACGGAAACCCCTGTCACCTGAGCACCGACGGCAGGGGGTACCTCTCCACACTCGCCGACAGCATTGAAGCGGTACAGCTCAGCATGGGGGAAAGACTGCTGGAGCACGCCCGAGAGGCCCTGGCTCCCAAAACGCGGGCGCTGTCGGCCACTGAGTATCGTTGGCTGGCCCGCTGGCTGACCGAAGCCCTGACGGACGCGCTCAGGGTCGCGGACTCGCGCGGAGCGCGCATCCCGGCCCCGCAGAAGGAGGCGACCGAGAATGCCTGACTCCGCGAACGCCACCACGTCGGTTCGCAACGCCGTCCGCAGGCGATACCGCTTTCGCGAATACCACGTGACCACCGCCGTAGACCCCATGGCGCTGTCCACCTTCGAGGCCGTCTGCGTCACCGGCGAAGACACGGCAGCACCCACGGATTCCCCGCACAATCACGGACACCAGCGGAACCTGAAACGCGCTGACCAGATACGCGCCCAGCAAAGACTCCAGATCCAGCCAAGGACTGGGCTGGGGTATTTTCCGGCCGGCTCCTGATCGCCGACCGCATCGCACTCCGGCGCAACAGCCCGTTCATCTACGGGCACAAAGCATCTGCGACAATTTGTTCCGGAAGCATACTTAACCTGCGTGGCAACGAAGCCGACGCACCCTCACCTTCTTCCGCTGCCGTCCCACCCATGGGTCCGGCTGCTGTACTCCCCGCCCCCACCCGTGAAAGGTTCTTCACCATGCCCCTGGCCCTGCTCGCACTCGCTGTGAGCGCCTTCGGCATCGGTACCACGGAGTTCGTGATGATGGGCCTGCTGCCCAATGTCGCGGACGACCTCGGCACCTCCGTACCCACCGCCGGCTACCTCGTCTCGGCGTACGCGCTCGGCGTCGTCATCGGGGCCCCGCTGCTCACCGCCGTCGGCTCCCGGGTCCCGCGCAAGCGGATGCTCCTGCTGCTGATGGCCCTCTTCACGGTCGGCAACCTCGCCTCCGCGTTCGCGCCCGGCTTCGGCTGGCTGCTCGCCGGGCGGTTCCTCGCCGGGCTGCCGCACGGGGCGTTCTTCGGCGTCGGCGCGGTCGTCGCCGCCCAGCTGGTCTCCGAGGGGCGCCGGGCCCGGGCGGTGGCGACCATGTTCCTCGGCCTCACCGTCGCCAACATCGTCGGCGTCCCGGCGGCCACCCTGCTCGGCCAGCACCTCGGCTGGCGGGCCACGTTCATGGTCGTCGCGGCGATCGGACTCTGCGCGATGGCGGCGCTCGCCCGGCTCGTACCGTACGTACCCGTCGACGCCCACCAGGGCCTGGGCCGCGAACTGCGCGCCCTCGGCAACCGGCAGGTGCTGCTCGGCCTGCTCACCGCCGTCCTCGGCTTCGCCGGGGTCTTCGCCGTCTACTCCTACCTCTCGGCCATGACGACCGAGGTGATGGGCTTCGGCGAGTCCTCGGTGACGCTGGTGCTCGCGCTCTTCGGCATCGGCATGACGCTGGGCGCCCTCGCTGCGGGCCCGCTCACGGACCGGGCGCTGCGCCCGACGCTGTACGGATCGCTCGGCGCGCTCGCCGTCGTCCTGGCCGTCTTTCCGTTCGCCGTGCATGTGCAGTGGGCGGCGCTGTTGATGGTGGTGCTGCTCGGCGGGATCGGCTTCATGACGACCACGCCGTTGCAGATGCTGGTCATGAACAAGGCCAAGGACGCCCCGACCCTGGCGTCCGCCTCCAACCACTCCGCGTTCAACCTCGCCAACGCGGGCGGCGCATGGCTGGGCGGCGCGGCGATCGCGGCGGGCTGGGGCTGGACGTCCCCGGCCCTGGTCGGCGCGGCCCTCGCGGTCGTGGGCCTGGCGGTGGCGGTCACAGCGGGTGTGCTGGACCGGGAGCGCGGGGGTGCGTCGCGGATCGTCGCGAGCGCGGATGCGGGTGCGGATGCGCGGACAGCGCGGAGTGAGGCCGGGGTGGACGCGCACTGACGCGGGGGCCGCGCACCCTCCGGGCGCGCTTGCCCTCAACCGCCGGACGGGCTTGTTTTCAAGCCTGTCCGGCGATCGGCCCCGCTCAATGCGCCCCGCTCACCGCGACTCGCGCCACCGGTTGGTGATCGGGAGGCGGCGGTCCTTGCCGAAGCCCTTCGGGGAGATCTTCGTGCCCGGCGGGTACTGCCGGCGCTTGTACTCCGCCGTGTCCACCATCCGCAGCGTCTTCGTCACCAGCGCCTCGTCGAATCCGGCCGCGACGATCTCGGCCAGGCCCTGGTCGCGGTCCACGTACAGCTCCAGGATCCGGTCCAGTACGTCGTAGTCGGGCAGCGAGTCCGTGTCGACCTGGCCCGGGCGCAGTTCGGCGCTGGGCGGCTTGGTGATGGAGGCCTCCGGGATCGGCGGGGTCTGCCCGCGCTCCTCGGCGGCGCGGTTGCGCCACTGCGCGAGGCGGAAGACCGACGTCTTGTAGACGTCCTTGATCGGGCCGTACGCCCCGACCGAGTCGCCGTACAGCGTGGAGTAGCCGACCGCCAGCTCGGACTTGTTGCCCGGCGCGAGGACGATCTGGCCCTCCTGGTTGGAGACGGCCATCAGCATCGTGCCGCGCAGCCGGGACTGCAGGTTCTCCTCGGCGAGGCCGGTGAGACCCAGCGAGCTCATGTACGCGTCGAACATCGGCTCGATCGGTACGGTGCGGAAGTTCAGCCCGGTACGGCGGGCCAGCTCGGCCGCGTCGCCCTTGGAGTGGTCCGAGGAGTACTTCGACGGCATCGAGATGCCGTACACGTTCTGCGCGCCCAGCGCGTCGCAGGCGATGGCCGCGACCAGCGCGGAGTCGATCCCGCCGGAGAGCCCGATCAGCACACTGCTGAACCCGTTCTTCGCGGCGTACGCGCGCAGCCCCACGACGAGTGCCGAGTACAGCTCCTCGTCGTCGTCGAGCCGCTCCGCGTACCCTCCGGTCAGCTCCGCCCCGTACGCCGGGAGGGGCTCCTCGGAGAGCACCACGCGGTCGATCCGCAGACCGTCGTTCACGACACCGGACGGCGCTTCGGCCGTGGCGGCCGGCAGATCCAGGTCGAGGACGACACAGCCCTCGGCGAACTGTGGGGCACGGGCGATCACATCGCCGTTGCGGTCGACGACGATCGAGTCGCCGTCGAAGACCAGCTCGTCCTGGCCGCCGATCATCGCCAGATACGCGGTGGTGCAGCCGGCCTCCTGGGCCCGCTTGCGGACCAGTTCCAGCCGGGTGTCGTCCTTGTCCCGCTCGTACGGTGAGGCGTTGATCGACAGCAGCAGCCCCGCGTCGGCGGCCCGCGCGGCGGGCACCCGGCCGCCGTCCTGCCAGAGGTCCTCGCAGATCGCGAGCGCCACATCGACGCCGTGGATCCGCACGACCGGCATCGAGTCGCCCGGCACGAAGTACCGGAACTCGTCGAAGACGCCGTAGTTGGGGAGGTGGTGCTTGGCGAAGCTCAGCGCGACCTGCCCGCGGTGCAGCACCGCGGCGGCGTTCTGCGGCGAGCCGGCGGGCTGCCCGTAGCGCGGCTGGGCCGTGTCGGAACGGTCGAGGTAACCGACGACGACCGGCAGCTCCCCGAGGCCCTCCGCGTCGAGACGGGCGGCGAGCGCACGCAGTGCCCGGCGCGAGGCCTCGACGAAGGACGGCCGCAGGGCCAGGTCCTCGACGGGGTAGCCGGTCAGCATCATCTCGGGGAACGCCACCAGATGGGCGCCCTGCTCGGCGGAATGCCGGGTCCAGTGGACGATCGCCTCGGCGTTGCCGGAGAGATCACCGACGGTCGAGTCGATCTGATTCAGTGCGAGGCGTAGTTGAGGCACGCGCCCAGTGTAATCGTCTGACTGACGCGATGTCCTGGCGGGCGTCCGGGATCACAGTTGCCCGTGTCACAGTCGCCCGCTCACGGCCGCCTGTTCGCGGTCGCCCGCCAGGAACGGGTCAGCGGCGGTAGCCGAGAACCGTCATCATGCCCACGTCCGAGTGGTAGATGTTGTGGCAGTGGAGCATCCACAGCCCCGGGTTGTCCGCGTCGAACTCCACGGCGATCGAGTGGTTCGGCCGGACGATCGCGGTGTCCTTGCGCGCCCATGCGGGCTGGCGCCGGTGCGAGGCCCGGTGTTCCGGCCCCGCCGCACCCACCAGCCCGAACGCGTGTCCGTGCAGATGGATGGGATGCCACATCTCCGTGGTGTTGAAGAACTCCAGCCTGACCCGCTCGCCCGCCTTGACCGGATGGCGCTGGCCGGCCTCGTACGGCTTGTGGTCGAAGGCCCAGTTGTACGCGCCCATGTTGCCGGTCATCTTGAACCGCAGGGTCCGGTCGGGCTCGCGGACGGACAGCGCCACGGATTCGTCCGGCGACAGCTCGTCCGCCTCCACCAGCTCACCGTCCAGCTCCTTCGGCCGTACGGAGGCGGTGGGCGCCGCGCCCTGTCCGGTGCGCAGCAGGGCCAGCGCCGATGCCCGCTTGCCCTCGGCGAGCGCGGTCAGTGGGAACACCCCGTCCCCGGCGGTGACCACCACGTCGTACCGCTCGCCCATGCCCAGCAGCAGGGCATCCGTCGTGGTGTGGCGGACCGGGTAGCCGTCGGTGTGCGTGATCGTCATCCGGTGGCCGCCGAGCGCGACGCGGAAAGCGGTGTCGCCGCCCGCGTTGATGATGCGCAGCCGGATCCGGTCGCCGGGCTTGGCGGTGAAGGAGCTGGGGTCCTTCGCGGTGCGGCCGTTGATCAGGTAGTACGGGTAGGCGACATCGCCCCCGTGACTGTCGAGCAGTTCGCTGAAGGAATCCTTCGTCATCCGCGAGGGACCGGAGCGCCCCTTGGCGGACTTGGGGGACTTCGCGGAATTGTTGGGGGAGCCTCCGTGCCCGGCATGGTCCGACCCGCCGTGGTTCATGCCGCCCCTGCCCCCGCTGAGCTCGTAGAGCACCCCGTCCGGAGTGGAGCCGTCCACCCCGTCGACCCAGTCGTCGAGGACGACGACCCACTCCTTGTCGTACTTGAGGGGCTCCTTCGGGTCGTCGACGATCAGCGGTGCGTACAGACCGCGGTCCTGCTGGACGCCCGTGTGCGGATGGAACCAGTACGTTCCCGGATGCGGCACCTTGAAGCGGTACGCGAATTCCGCACCCGCCTTGATCGGCGCCTGGGTCAGGTCGGGAACGCCGTCCATGTCGTTGCGCACATTGAGCCCGTGCCAGTGCAGGCTGGTCGCCTCCGGAAGGTGATTGGCGAGGGTGAGCGCCAGGGTGTCGCCGACCGTGACCCGGATCTCCTTGCCGGGCAGCCGGGCCTCGTACGCCCAGGAGCCGACGACGAGCCCGCCGCCCAGATCGAGGCGGGACGGAGTGGCGGTGAGGTCGATCTTCCGTACGGGTCCGGAGCCGCGTCCGGCCTCGGCGGCGGCGACCTCCGCCCCGTCGGGGGAGACGTACTCGCCCTTGAGCTTCCCGCGGGGGGCGGCCCCGTGGTTCGCACCGCCGTGGCTCGTGCCGCCGGCGCTCGCACCGGCGGATTTCGTGCCACTGGTGCCCGAGTCGGATTCGCCGGAGCAGCCGGCCAGGACCGCCGTACCGGCAGTGGCGACAGCAGCGCCGAGCACGGCGCGTCGGGTGGGTGGAGTGCGCATGACGGAGAGCACCTCGGGGTGTCGTCGGTATTCGGTCTGCTGGGGGAGGGGGAGACACCCCTCCTATATGCACAGCACCGACAACGAAGCGGGATGCGGCAGGCTCGTCCGGGCAGCCGGTCCCACGACCGGCGACACCCGCGCCACGGCTCCCCCGAAGAGGTGAGCGATCGCGATGAGCAGCGCACCGAACGGCAACAACTGTCCGTATGTCGCACATCCACTCAGGGTCATGTCGAACACCCTACCCCCGCCCCGTATGCATCGCGCGCGGAAACGTATCGCCACAGTGATGCCGGGCCCGAGGGCGCGCGAACGCACAGCGGCCCGGTGCCCCCACACGGGTGAGGGGCACCGGGCCATCGAGCTGTGTGTTCGAAAGCCGGTCAGCTGCGGGCGTAGACCTTCTCCATCCAGCCGGCGAGCTGCTCGTCGGAGAGGTGCTGCGCCAGATCGGCCTCGCTGATCATGCCGATCAGCTTCTTGTTCTCGACCACCGGCAGCCGGCGGATCCGATGGGTCTGCATCTCCTCCAGAACCATCTCCACGCCCGCCTTCGAGTCGATCCAGCGAGGGGTGCCGTGGGCGAGGTCACCCGCGGTCATCTTCGAGGGATCGTGTCCCATCGCCACACAGCCGACCACGATGTCGCGGTCCGTGAGGATGCCGATCATCCGGTCCTCTTCGCCGTTGGCCGAAATGGGCAGCGCGCCCACTTTGTGGTCACGCATCAGCTGCGCGGCGCGGTCGAGTGTCTCGTGCGCGGGGATCCAGGTGGCCCCGGTGTGCATGATGTCCTTGGCGGTGGTCATGAGGATTCCTCCTGCGTGCCGGTGGGCATGCCGTACGGCCCGAGTGAACCCATCGTCATGGGCCCGTACGGAGCACGCGACCGCTATCACCCGTTCGGGTGCATATGTGGCTCGGAGGGAATCTTTCAGGACCGGGGCTTCGCCCCTCGCGCCGCCAGCATCCGGGCCATCATGTCCAGCTCGGACCGCTGGGCCTCGACCATCCCCTGGGCCAGCCGCTTCTCCACCTTCACCGTGCACAGCCGGGCGCAGCCGCGGGCCATGTCGACGCCGCCCTTGTGATGGTCGGTCATCAGCTGGAGGTACAGGATCTCGGCCTGTTGGCCGCTCATACCCCGGAGCCGGTTCAGCTCGGTCCTGGTGGCCATACCGGGCATGAGGGAACCGTCATGGGCCCGGTAACCGGTCCCCGTGCCGTCCTCCATCCCGGCCATGCCATCCGTGCCCTCCATGCCCTCCATGCCCTCCATCGTGTGTCCCTCGTGCCCGGCCGCCGTCATCCAGCCCATCGGCTCCTGACCGGCGGCCGCCTTCGGCAGCTCCCACAGGTCCAGCCAGCCGAGCAACATGCCCCGCTGGTTGGCCTGCGTGTTGGCGATGTCGTACGCGAGACGGCGCACGTCCTCGTCCCGCGTACGGTCACGCACGATGAAGGACATCTCCACGGCCTGCTGATGGTGGACCGCCATGTCGCGGGCGAAACCCGCGTCCGCCGAGTCCACCGCGGGCGTGCGCGGGGCGGCCGCGGCCGCATGGTCCGCGGCGTGGTCTGGGCCGTCGTCCCGTGCGGAGGCGACGGTCGCCACCCCCGCGAACAGCAGCGCGAGTGCGACGGCGGAGCCCGCCACCCACCGGACGCGCCGGTCGCGGTCCACCGCGGTCACTGGGCCCCCAGCCCGCCCGTGCACGCCGCACCGGGCTCGGGCGTCTGCGCCCCCTGGACGAACTTGGCGAAGAACTGGTCGACCCGCCGGTCATCGGCGCCGTCCACCGTCACCTGGTTGCCCCAGGCGCTCAGCATGATCGTCCCGGCCTGGCCCTCGTACGGGCTCATCAGCGAGTACGGCGTCCTGCCGACCCGTTCGGCGAGCTTCGCCACATCGGCGTCCGAGGCCTTGTCCGTGTACGTCACCCACACCGATCCGTGCTCCAGCGAGTGCACGGCGCTCATGTCGGGGACCGCCTTTTTGTATACCTCGCCGTCGCAGTTCATCCAGACGGGGCTGTGGTCACCGCCGACCGGGGGCTTCATCGGGTACGTGACGGTCTCGGTGACGTGGTTGCGGGTCAGCTTCTTCGCGTCCCACGTCTTCAGCCCCTCGATCGGCTCGGCGGCCAGCTTCTTCTGCTCCGCCGCGGACGCCTTGGCGTCCTGCGCCCGAACGGCCTTCTCCTTCGCCGACGCCTCGGACTTGTCCAGCACCAGGTACGAGCCGAAACCGACCAGGCCCGCGACGACGAGGACGCTCAGGCTTATGGCCAGGACACGGTTGCGGCGGTCCCGCGCACGGTCGGCGTTGCGCATCTGCTCTATGCGGGTCCTGCGGTCGAAGCTCATGTCGTCAGGTCCTTCTGCGAAGGGGCGGGGAGGGACAAGAAACAGGTCGGTGAAAACGGTGCGTACCGGACAGTTGCGAGACCGCTCCGCCCCGTGTGCACCATGGGCGCCGATCGTAGTGGGTGGCCGGGTGCTCCATCTCACGTCGTGTGCGTAATCTGGGTGAAATCCCGGGTCGTGATACTGGAGCTTCTCCCCTACCCCGGGCGGTGGTGCACGGACCGTCTGAACTGCAAGGATGTGGCTATGGACAAGCAGCAGGAATTCGTCCTCAGGACGCTTGAGGAGCGCGACATCCGCTTCGTACGGCTGTGGTTCACCGATGTCCTCGGCTACCTCAAGTCCGTTGCCGTGGCCCCTGCCGAGCTGGAGCAGGCGTTCGACGAGGGCATCGGCTTCGACGGCTCGGCCATCGAGGGCTTCGCCCGGGTGTACGAGTCCGACATGATCGCCAAGCCGGACCCGGGCACGTTCCAGATCCTGCCGTGGCGCGCGGAGGCCCCCGGTACGGCCCGGATGTTCTGCGACATCCTGATGCCCGACGGCTCGCCCTCCTTCGCGGACCCGCGCTATGTCCTCAAGCGCATCCTCGCCAAGACCTCCGACCTGGGCTTCACCTTCTACACCCACCCGGAGATCGAGTTCTTCCTGCTGAAGGACAAGCCGGTCGACGGCAGCCGCCCCACCCCGGCGGACAGCTCCGGCTACTTCGACCACACCCCGCAGAACGTCGGCATGGACTTCCGCCGCCAGGCGATCACCATGCTCGAATCCATGGGCATCTCGGTCGAGTTCAGCCACCACGAGGGCGCCCCCGGCCAGCAGGAGATCGACCTGCGGTACGCGGACGCGCTCTCCACCGCCGACAACATCATGACCTTCCGGCTGGTGATGAAGCAGGTCGCGCTGGAGCAGGGCGTGCAGGCGACGTTCATGCCGAAGCCGTTCTCCGAGTACCCCGGCTCGGGCATGCACACCCACCTCTCCCTCTTCGAGGGCGACCGCAACGCCTTCTACGAGTCGGGCGCCGAGTACCAGCTGTCCAAGGTCGGCCGCTCCTTCATCGCGGGCCTGCTCAAGCACGCCGCGGAGATCTCCGCCGTGACGAACCAGTGGGTCAACTCCTACAAGCGCATCTGGGGCGGCTCCTCCCGCGCCGCGGGCGCCGGCGGCGAGGCCCCCTCGTACATCTGCTGGGGCCACAACAACCGCTCCGCGCTCATCCGCGTCCCGATGTACAAGCCCGGCAAGACCGGCTCCGCCCGCGTCGAGGTCCGCTCCATCGACTCCGGCGCCAACCCCTACCTGACGTACGCGGTGCTTCTCGCCGCGGGCCTCAAGGGCATAGAGGAGGGCTACGAGCTCCCGGCCGGCGCCGACGACGACGTCTGGGCACTGTCCGACGCCGAGCGCCGAGCGATGGGCATCGAGCCGCTGCCGCAGAACCTGGGCGAGGCGATCTCGCTGATGGAGAAGAGCGAACTGGTCGCCGAGACGCTCGGCGAGCACGTCTTCGACTTCTTCCTGCGCAACAAGAAGCAGGAGTGGGAGGAGTACCGCAGCGAGGTCACCGCCTTCGAGCTGAAGAACCTGCTGCCGGTGCTGTAGGCACAGTTCAGCCGCCTCGCGGCGACGCAGTGACGATCCGGGCCGGAGGCGGTGCGCCTCCGGCCCGGAGCCCGTCCGGCTCGCCGGGCCCGGGCGTGGGCGACGGCGAACCCAAGGAGTTCCTCCACCGGAGGCCGCTAAAGTCGCGGCATGGGGGGATTGGACGTCAAGCTGCGCCTGAAGCCGTGCAAGTGGTGCAAACGGCCGATCAAGCAACGCAGTTGGTGGCGGCCGAAGCGGTACTGCAACCGCTGGCACCACGTGAAGTACGGAGTGACGAACCTCGTCGCGAACGTGCTGGACAGTTTCTAGCCGCCGCTGTGGGCGGTGGCTCGGTGGTGTAGCGAGATTCTTACCGTGTAGGTATCTGCACGGTGGTGACGAGATTGATGGGCTGTCCGTGCGGCCGTCCGGTGGTGAGTCGGCGGTCTCGTTCATGCTGTCGATGGCTGTTCGGGATGAGAAGGGCGCAGCCCCGAGGTGTGAATACGAGCCATATGGGCTCAGCGACCGGTCGGCTTGTCGGCCGGCCTCCGGTGGGCGATCTCCTTGGCCCGTTGGCGCAGCGCGGGGACCAGTTCGGTGTTGTCTCCGCGCTGCGCGCTCTGCAGCAGTTCTGTGATGACCACCAGTTCGGCGAAGCGTCCGGCATCGCTGTCGAGCACGTTCGACAGCTCCCGGCGGACCTGCTCGGCCGTCTCGGGCACGCTCAGGCTGTATGCGTGGAGCAGGGCGGCGTCGTAGCCCACCGGGGCCAGGCCCCAGCCCTCCCAGTCGAGGATGCACAGGTCCGGGGCGGTGAGGTTGGCCCAGTGGAGGTCTCCGTGGGCCGTGGACCAGGCGGGCGGGACCGTCGGTACCGGTACGTCGAGGAAAGACAGGTACGTGGGCATGGCCCGGTCCAGGTATGCCTGGCGGACGGCCACACGGTTGGTCCGTACACGGGTGAGTCCCACGAGGGCGTTGCGCAACTCCTTCCACCAGGCAGCAGGGAGGTCGGCCGCTTTCACGAGGACAGGGGTGGAGGAGACGGCCCCGGTGTCGACGCGGTCGTACAGCTCCGCCCGGTACGCGTCGCGGTCTTCCGTCCATTGCCGCACGAGGTGCAGGTGCGGGCGGGGCATCTCCGGGGACAGAGCCCGTTCGGCGTCCTCCGGGCCTGTCCACAGCTTCCCGCCAGCCTTGTCGGCTGGGCTGTGGACGACTCGCGTCCACCCCGGCCCGTACGGTCCGGCGACGGGCCTGCCCAAGGTGCGGCCACGCCACCCCCATGCTTCGCGCGGGGAGCCGACGGCCCCGGCTTCGGGCACCGCTCCGATGGCGCCGCCCGCCACGGCGTGGGCCGTGCGCATGCGGGCGACGACCTCCGGATCGTCAGGTTCCGAGAACATCGATGGCCCTTCGCAGGTGCTCGTGCGGCAGGGGTGCCCATGCGGCGGCACTCTCAGCGTCGGCCCAGTGTGCCCGAGTGCTTGCCGAAAGCAGGACGCGTGACACCCCAGGAGCCGAGAGGGCGACCATCAGTGCGGCTTGAGCTGCTGAGGCGGAGGGCGCGATCAGTTGGACCAGTTCGGGTGTCATGAGGCGAGGCAGGTCACCACCTCCGAGCGGTGCGGAGGCGAACACGTGAAGGCCCGCCTCCCGCGCATCGTGCAGGGGACCGCCACCATCGAGCGCCTCCGCCACCCCGGCGAGGTGGACCAGGGAGACCGGGAGCTGAAGAGCTTTGAAGTGGTGCCTGGGGCCGCCCGCCCTTTGCGCCAGAGCGGTGAGATCGGAGACGGTCAGCAGACCGCTCGACAACCCGGTCCAGGTGGCCACCCCATAGCCGCTGGTCAGGCCCGCGTCCACCGCGCACTCCAGTTCCCCGAACACCTCCGTCAGAGCGCTCAGCACCGAATCCCGCCCCACGGCCGCGTGTTCAGGGTTGTGTACGAAGACCAACTCGGGGGCACGACCGAGACGGATGCGGCTGCGAGCCAGCTGCCAGGCGACGTACGAGCGGCTGAGACAGTGTCCTCGGTCGGCCCCGCTGCCCGGCAGAACCCCGGCAGCCGCCGCCTCCTCCCAGTCCCTGCGCGGCACGAAGCCGACCTTCGTCGACACCCCGAGCCCCGGACGAGCGGCGAGCACCGGACGCAACCGAGTCTCAGCCGTGCCGTTTGCGTAGTTCGGCGCCGTGTCGATCCACTCGACTCCGGCATCCAGCGCGGCGGAGACAGCACCGGCGATGTCACGGCAGCGATAGGTACCGGCAGCAAGCGTCGCGTTCACCCGGCCACATCCACGGCCGCTACCTCGCCGTCGACCAGCTCACTCGCCAGGAGGGCGGCCTGACCGACGCTGATGCCGGCAACTTCGGCGAGGGCGTCCAAGCGGTGCCCGCCGCCTTCTGTGAGAAGGGCGAGCAGGGGCGCGGCCTGGGCGGCGAAGGTCCACTCCTCACCACCCGCCGCCAGGATCGACTGGCCTTCGCTGTCGGTGCGCAGGTGGGCCCGCGCGGTCACCAACCGCACCATGAGGGCGGGATCGGGCGGTACGCCCTCCACATACGGCAGGGATGGGGTGAGCCTGGCTCGCTCGGTCGCGTCCCGCATGGCGAGGTAGCGATCGATGAGATGGCTGTCGCCGAACTCCTTCACAACGAGATCGCTCAACGACCGTACGAAGTCCGCCTTCTCCTCCTCGGTGCCGAAGCGGGGCAGGTCGCTTCGGACGAGTGTCTCCCGGCGCAGGTCCTCGGACAGCCACTGGAGCAGGTCGGCGCCGGTTGTCGTCTGCATGCCGCACGTGAGGTGCAGGGAGTGAACGCCTTCCGAGGCGGCGACGGCGTGCCACCAACCGCGCGGCAGGTAGAGCATGTCCCCCGCGTGCAGGACCAGTTCGACGAGCGGCTCGTTCGGCGGCGGTTCGGGCACGTCGGTGTCACGGTGGAGCGGTGCTTGCCTCGTGGGTCCGTAGATGCGCCATCGTTTGGCGCCGTCGATCTGGAGGACCAGCACGTCGTGGTCGTCCCAGTGGACTCCAAAGCCCTCTTCGGGGGTCCAGGAGGCGTAGGCATTGACCTGGATACCGGTACGCAGGTGTCGCTCCAGCTCCCGGGCGAGGCGGCCGACGCCCGGGTGCAGTTCGTCGATGGCGTCAATGACGAGGGTGGCGCCCTCGATGAGGTGTCGGTGCAACTCAGCGGGCTTGAGCCGGTGCCACACAGTGCTGCGCCGCGTGGTGACAGGCACGGTGTAGGCGTGGTGTGGCAGTGCTTCGCCGTCGATGGACAGTCGCAGGCGGGGCGGTTCGAGGCGGTGGTGGGTGAGCAGGGCGTTGAGGCCACTCCAGCCGATGAGCCCGCCGAAGCGGTCGGGCTCGCCCGGGAAGTGGCGGTAGGTGCGGCCGTACACCTGGGCGAGGAAGTCCTCGCCCAGGTGCGCGACCACCGGAGGTACGACGGTGGTCATCGGTTGCGGCCCTTCTCAGTCGTTGCCGTCGGAACGGCCGGTAGAACCGCCGTCCGAGGGCTGCTCGGCCCGCGAACGGGCGGTGGCGATCCGGCGACGGGCGACCCGCAGACCGTCGCTCTTCTCACCGCTGGTGGCGGTGACGACATGCTCGGACATGACTGTCTCTCTTTCTGTTTGGGTGGAAGCGAGCCGGTCGCTCGTTTCCTGGAGGCAGCGCGTCCCGCTGTTGGGAGGCCGTATCGGCCCAGCGAGAAGCGCCATTGCCTGACTTCAGTGCTTACTCGTGCCGAAGTCAGGCGGTCTGGGGGAGGAAGCCGGTGAGCGCCTTGCATACCGGGCCGGCGCCAGGAAGCCACTGGTGTGCGGCTTCGAACCGGCGCTCGACTCCGTGGTCGTTGTGCGACGTTCGGGCCGAGGAAGACGATGGGTCGCCGACCTCGAACCACACCGACTTCCCGTACGCCGTCGGCCGGGATCCCCAAGCCTGCGCGAGGCCGGCGACCAGTTGCAGGCCTCGCCCGCCCTCTTCGTCCGGCGGGGCCGATGTGGGCAGCGGGAGGGGCCGCCGAACCGCGTCCTCGGCTTCCAGCCGGACGCGGGTGCCGTCCCAGGTCACCGTCACCCGGCAGCTCTCCCGTGTGTGCAGCACCGCATTCGCGATGACCTCACCGGCGAGCAGCTCCAGCGTCGCGACGGTGTCCTCCGCGAGTGGCAGGCACCAACCGCGGACGACCGCCACGACCCGGCGACGGGCCTCAGGTACAGCGGCGGTGTCCGAAGGGACACGGAGAACTGACGACTTCAGGGCGGGTGTTCGGTACGGCATGGAGGGCGAACCTTCCTGGCTGCGTGCGTCGGAGTTCCACACAACCGCCCGAAGCAGGGCTCGCCCAGAGCACAATGGACGCACCAATGCGGCATCCGTGAGTCACACCCGCGCCTCGCCTCGGACCTCACGCTGTCGCAAGTCCGGTGCAGAACAAGGGAAACCGGGGGATCCGACACCATGGCGCATCATCGCAACGGGCCGGCAGCGCGCCGCCGTACTGTCGGCCTCACCCAAGAGACCCTCGCCGAACATATGCAGGTGGACCGTTCCACCGTCACCCGCTGGGAATCCGGCCGCACGGCGCCACAACCGTGGATGCGCCCCCGCCTCGCCCGCCTGCTCCGCGTCGACGCCGAGGGCCTGAACGATCTGCTGACTGCCAAGTCGCCAGGCGACCTCGACGGTCAGGACTTCCTCGACCACGCGATGCTGCATCCAGGCCGTGTGGATCTCCCCGCCGTCGCGACACTCCGCGCCCACTTGGACGACTGTGCGGACCGTTACGACCGCGTGCCCTCCGCAAGTCTCATCGCCGAGGCAGCGGGGCAACTGAACCGCATCGCCCACGTCGCCGCAGGCGCCGGGCGCGGACGTGTCCAAAGGGAACTCCACGTTCTGCATGCCGAGGCCTGCGCCCTGATGGGTCAGCTCGTCTGGGACGCGTCCCAGCGCCGTGATCACACCACTGCGAAGACCTACTACGAGCAGAGTGCGGGCCTCGCACGCCACCTGCGCGACGCGACGCTCGAAGCCCGTGCCCTGCTGCGCACCTGCTACGTCGCGCTGTACGGAGCCCGCGACGCCCATGTCGGCCTGGCGCTCGCCGGTCGAGCAGCAGAAACGGCCGCACCGACGAGCCCCGCTCTGTCCGGACTGGCTCTCCTGCACGTCGCGGAGGCCCACGCAATGCTGCGATCCACCACTGACTGCGAACGTGCTCTCGCGCGCGCCGAACGCCAACTCGGCCGCGCAGACGGAAGCGACGCCGCGGCCGATCTCGTCTCCCCGACGCAGTTCGGCCGCCTTGCCGGCTCCTGTTATCTCTCCCTCGGAGACCACCGACGTGCCGAGACCCTGCTGACCAGCACGGCCAAAAAGCTGCGGGACAGGCGAAAGTCACGCGCGATCGTGCTGGGGAACCTTACGCTCGCCCACATCCGCCAACGCGAGGTCGAAGCCGCAGTGGCCAGCCTCACCGAGGCCATTGCCGAATTGGAGACCACGCGCGGCGGCGGAGGTATGAACATCGTCTTCGGAGCCGCCCGCGAACTGCGCCCCTGGCGACAGGAACCCCTTGTCGCAGAGGTCCACGATCGCCTGCTGGCCCTGATGACCGCAGCGTAGAGACAGCAAGGAGCAACACCGGTGGCAGCCAACTCGCTGGACCAGGCCAAGCAGGCCGTACGCACCCGAGTATGGGATGCCCTCACGGCCGCCGACGCAGTCCACGACGCCTCCGTCCACGGCCGCATCCCGAACTTCAGGGGCGCCGAGGAGGCTGCGGAGCGCCTCGCCGGCCTCCCTTCCTGGCAGGAAGCAAGCGTCATCAAGGCCGTTCCCGACAAGGCCCAGATCCCGGTACGGGCACGCGCACTGGAGGAGGGGAAAACCGTCTACATGGCCGTGCCGAAACTCGCCACCCTCAAGCCCTTTTACCTCTTGGATCCGGCTGCTCTCACCGTTCCGCCCGCTGAGGCAGCAGCCAGCCGCACCGCGGCTGCCATCGCCCCCACCGTCGAGGTCGATGCCCTCCGCCCGCTGGACCTGATCATCCTCGGCAGCGTCGCCGTCAACCGCGACGGCGCCCGCGTCGGCAAGGGCGCGGGCTACTCCGACATCGAGTTCGCGTTGCTCACCGAGGCAGGCCTCGTCACCCCGGAGACCCTGGTCATCACTACGGTTCACCCGCTCCAGATCACCGACATCCCCATCCCCACGACGAAGCACGACGTGAGTGTGGACCTGATCGTGACGTCCGAGGAAACCATCGTCTGTCCGACTCCCCATCGGCCCTCCGGCATCTGCTGGGACGACCTCACCGCAGAGAAGATCGCTGCCATCCCAGCTCTTGCGGCACGGCACTTCGCCGGTTGAAGGTCGATATCGACAGCGGCCGGTGGGCCGGGATCGACTTGTCCGAGCTCCAGATCCCGGCTCGGGGCCGCGGTCGGCTTGGGAGGTCCGTTCATCCGCTCATTCCCGCGCCGGAGGCAGGTCTCCGCCCCCACCCCGCGCAGGTCAGGGGTGTGATCGAGGCAGCGGGCAGGGTAGCGGCAGGGGATGGGAGCCGGTTGAATACCGGCATGCAGGAGAGCGACGACCACGCGAGAAGCCAGTGCCCGACTGACGACGTTCGGCTGTCTGGCCGGGCTGCTCGTCGCTCTCGCGATCCCTCTGTGGATCGTCGGCGCACTCCTCGTGGACGTCTTCTCCCGCTAGATGATCGATTCCAAGGGGTTTGGAGGGTGTCTCACGTGGCAAGTTTCGCGAGCTTCTTGTAGCAGGTCAGGGCGGCGGCCAGGCCGAGGAGGGCGAGGAAGTGCGAGCCCTTTCGTTCGTATCGGACGGGTGAGGCGGCGGTAGCCGAAGAGCCGGGCGATCGACCGTTCGATCTTCCAGCGGTGCCGACCGAGGCGTTCGCCGGACTCGATGCCGGGCCGCGCGATGCGCGCGACGAGACCGCGCTCGCGCAGCCAGGCCAGGTGTTCGGCGGAGAAGTGCGCCTTGTCCGCGTGGAGTTTGACGGGTCGGCGCCGCCGCAGTCCCCGGCGGGACCGGACGGCGGGTATGCCGCGGATGGGCGGGTTGAGGGCGAGGCTGTCGTGTACAGCACCCACGACCGGCATCATGCCGCACGAACATCAAGTCACGTGAGACAACCTCTAAGCCTTGATTGGTGCGGCCGACCTGGCGGCCTGCTCGATCTTCGCGCAGTAGGCGGCACGGGCTTCCTCGTCGATCGGCTTCTCGTGTTCGGGGCGCATCCCGGTCCGGCCGTCGAGGCCTTCGCGCAGGATATCGGCGTGCCCGGTATGCCGGACGGTCTCGCTGAGGACATGGGTCATGACGGCGAACAGGTTCGTGTTGGGATGAGGCTCCGGCCACCACGGCACGTGGCCGGGGGCGTCGAGGGGAAGCTCGTTGATCGTAGCGTCCGAGTGTTCCCACGTGCGTCGGTAGAACCCGATGATCTGATCGCGGGTCTCGTCCTCGGTTGCCCACTGATCGCTGTCGTCGGAGTCCTGCCACCGGGACAGCGGTTCCGGGGAAGGGCGGTCGAAGACCTCGCCGAAGTACCTGGCCTCGACGGTGGCCACGTGTTTGACCAGGCCGAGGAGGTTGGTCCCGGTTACTGTCAAAGGTCGGCGGGCGTCGTATTCGGACAAGCCGTCGAGTTTCCAGAGCAGAGCCTCGCGGTCCCGCCGCAGTCTCCCGTGCAGGTTGTCTTTCGCGAATTCATCGATCATGCGGCATGAACCTTCCATGGGCTGTTCGTGGTCTCAAGATCCCGTACGTGGTCCGCAACGGCCGGCAGAGCCGAGGCTTAGGACTCCTTACACAATGAGCTACCGGGATTGGCTGTCTGTCAGAGAGACGTGGGGGTGGGGGTGGGGGTGGGGTGCGTGACGGCTCGCGGCCGACTCGACCTGCGACGGTTACTGCGCAGGAGAACTACACGCATGCTGTTCGGTGCCGTTCTCTGATCCCGTTGAGTAGTTCGGGACGGGGACCGGGGAGGTGAGCGGGTGCCAGGTGAGAATCCAGCCGGCGGTAAGCGCCGCCGCGCCGCCTGCCAGGGCGATTGCGCCGCCTGTTCCGATGCCTGCGGCCACCGAGCCGAAGCAGGCCGGCCCGACTCCCTGAAGCGTCATGCTGCCGGAGCCGAGCAGGCCGAAGGCCTGGCCCTGGCCATCCTGCGGCAGGGCGTCCAGGAACGGCCGTTGCAGGCCGAGACCGTAGGCGAATCCGAATCCGCAGAGCAGCAGCAGACAGGACGAGACGCCCACTCCGGGCTCGGCAGCGAAGCCGACCAGCGGCAGTCCCATCAGCGCAATCAACGGGACTACCAGTCGCTCCCGGGTGGGTGGCCGCAGCAGTCGACCCACCAGCAGGTCACCGACGAGCATGCCGACCGGCAGACAGCCCATCAGCACCGCGTACCAGCCGGGCGCGAAGTGGCGTCCTCCCGCGTAGGCGACGATCAGGCCTTCCGCGCCCGCTACGAACGCGGGCGGTAGCCACTGGGCCAGCATCAGTCGTCGTACCGTGTGTCCGCGCAGCAGCAGGCCGGCACCGTGCAGGCTTGCCCGGACGGCCCCGCCATCGCCCCGAGCGCTGCCGGGTGTGCCGCCGAACTCTCCCGGTTCCAGCCGGGGTAGCCGGATGCGGATAGCGAGCGCGCAGCCGAGGTAGAGGGCGGCGCTCACCGCGAGTGCCCGGTGCGGGCCGAGTACCGCGACGGCCGCACCTCCCAGCGCCAGACCGAACAATTGCGCGCCAGAGGAGGCGATGTTGTTCAGTGAACGGCCCAGTACATAGGCGTCGCCCTTTAGCCACTGCGCGACCAGCCGACTCGACGCGCCGCCGAACACCGGTGTGGCGAGGGCGACCAGCGCCACGACACCGAGGCTTACCGCGATCGGCATCCGCACCAGGGCGAGCAGCAGGGCGGCGGCGCACTCCAAGGCGTAGCCGCCGGCGATGAGCGCGCGGGGCGGCAGTTGGTCGGCCAGTGAGCCCAGCAACAGCGAGCCGAACAACTGCGGGAGAAAGCCGATGCCGAAGGCCAGTGCGCTCAACAGTGCGGAACCGGTGGTCGCGAAGACCAGCACCGAGAACGTGGTGATCCGCAGCGAGCCCGCGGTGATCGCGACGGTGCGGGTCGAGAAGAGCAGCCGGAATCGCGGTTCGGCCAGCACCTCCCGGTAGGTGGCACGGTGGTTGCCCTGTGCGGGTCCGGCGGTTGAGGTCATGGCGCCCAGCCTCGGCGTGCGCCCACGTCACTCACCAATGATTCGTCGCTGGACGAATCGGAACAGACGTGCAGCGGTAGCATCGCCGGGTGCTGCGCTTCGAAGTCTCCGTCGAGGACCTGCTGCGCAGCCGCTTCGCGCTGTCGCCCGCACTGGACCTCTGTTTGCTGCTGCGCTCGCTCGCCGGCCAAGGCCAGCCGCTGCCGCGAGCCTGGGCCGCCCGGCTCCTGCCGGTCTTTGAACGGCTTCGCCGCGAGACCGAACTGGACGCCGCCCTCGCGCTGCAGGCCCCGCAAGGCGGACCGAACTTCGTCGCCCCGCCCCCGCGCGGCCTCAACCAGACCTGGGCTGACGACCTGGCCGTGATCCGGGCCACACCGCTGGAGGCGGCCCGCCACGAATTCGCCGCCACCGCGACCGGCCCGTCCGCCCGTGATCCCCGCGTACGCGCAGTGCTGGACTCGGCGGACGCCGTCTCCAGGATCGCCGAGGTGATGGACCAGGCGTGGCACGAGCTGCTCGCCGCGGACTGGCCGCAACTGCGTGCGATCTGTGAGCGCGATGTCGTGCACCGGGTGGGTGTGATCGGCGAACACGGATGGGCCGCGACCATCGAGAGCCTGCACCCGGGCGTCGCCTGGCGCGCCGGCGGTATCGAGATCGGCTTCTTCCGAGGCGGAACAGTCCGCCTCGCCGGCGACGGGCTCCTGCTGATCCCTTCGGCCATCGTCGGGCATATCGCCGCCCACATGGAAGACCCCTGGCCCAGGACCTTGGTCTACCGTGCCCGCGGCACCGCGGCCCTGTGGGGCGAACAGGAGAGCGTCCCCCAACCGGACGCGCTGACCGCTCTGGTCGGCCGGGCCCGAGCCCGGCTGCTGTTGGCGCTGGACGCCCCGGCCAGTACCAGCCACCTCGCCCGAAGCCTCGCCATGGCACCCGGCGCGGTAGGAGACCACCTCGCCATCCTGCGAGGCGCGGGGCTGCTCGTCCGCGCCCGGTCCGGACGGTCGGTGCTCTACCGGCGCACCCCGCTCGGCGAGGCGCTGGTCGCCGGTTCCGGCTGAGGGATCGGATCAGCACTGTTTTTTGAGGCGCCGCCAGCAGATGATTGCGCAGCCGAGGGTCAGGAAGCCTGGTGGGTGTCGGCGCGGATCTTCCAGCGGATACGCAGTCGGCAGAACCAGCGCAGAAGTGCGAAGGCCGATTCGTTGACCCAGCGGTTCTTGCCCAGGCCGCTTCCGTGGCCGGTGCCGCGCCGGGCGATGAGCGGGCGGATGCCCAGCTCACGGACCTGGCGGCGGTAGACGTTGTGGTCGTAACCGCGGTCGGCGCAGAGGGCGTCGGGGCGCTGACGGGGTCGTCCGCGCTTGCCGCGGATGGGCGGTTCGGCGTGGATCAGGGGCAGGCGTTGGGTGACGTCATTGCGGCTGCCACCGGTCACGGTGGCGGCCAGGGGCATGCCGTGGACGTCGACAATGACGTGGTGCTTGCTGCCCGTACCCCACCGAGTGGTGGCACTGGTCCCACGGCGACCGGTACTGGGCACTGATCACCGAGGCCGGCAGCGCCGGCTACGGACCAGCCTGACCACCTCGAACCAGCGGGACCTCAGTACACAGTCACCGACATCCCTTGGAATCGATCATCTGGCCGCGCCGCGCCCCCTACCGCGCAGGTGTCTCCCCGGCAGGGGTGTGCCGCTGCCGCTGTCGTTCCAGTTCGGTGTAGCGGGCGCGCATCGCCTCGCTCGCGGCCGGACCCGCGGTGAAGACGAAGGCCTCGCTGTCGTCCAGCTTCTGCCCGGTGTGCGCGTCCACCACGACGGGTTCGGCCTCCTCACCGGTGTGGGCGTCGACCAGGATCATGGCGCGGTCCTCCGGCGCGAGGTGCTGATTGCCCCAGGCGGCCAGGGCGACGACCACGGGCCGCAGGGAGCGGCCGCGCTCGGTCAGCACGTACTCATGACGCACCGGACCGGTCCGGTAGGGGCGCCGCTCCAGAAGGCCGTCGGCCACCAGGGTCTTCAGCCGGGTGGTGAGCATGCTGGTGGAGATGGAGAGGCTCTGCTGGAACTGGTCGAAGCGTGTGTAGCCGTCGAAGGCGTCGTGGAGGATCAGCAGCGTCCACCACTCCCCGACGTGCTGCACCGTGGTCGACAACGGGCACTCACGGTCCTCCAGCCTGATCCGGCTTGCCATCGCGGCACCCTCCTGAGTTACTGCTAAAGTGAAAGTTGCTAGCTTCTATTTTAGCAGTAATGCAGTGATGCAGTAATTGAGGAGTGGATGGCCTTGTCTGCCAGCAGTAATGACTCTCTCTCCGGCCGTCGTGCCCTGGTCACCGGCGGTACCAAGGGCACAGGGGCGGCGATCGCGGCCCGGCTGCGGGAGGACGGTGCGACCGTGCTGGTCGCCGCCCGTTCCAGGCCCTCGGACGTCCCCGAGGAGGACTTCGTCGGCGCCGACCTGAGTACGCCGGAAGGCGCCGAGCACGTCTCGCGGGAGACGCGGAGGCGGCTGGGCGGCACCGACATCCTGGTCCACGCGCTCGGCGGCTCGGCCGCGCCCGCCGGCGGCTTCGAGGCGATGTCCGAGGAGGTCTGGCAGCAGGAACTCAGCCACAACCTGCTCGCCGCCGTCCGCCTGGACCGCGCCCTGATCCCGGGCATGATCGAACAGCGGCGGGGCGCGGTGGTCCACGTCTCCTCGATCCAGCGGCGCATGCCGCTGTGGAACGGCACTCTGGCCTACGCCTCCGCCAAGGCCGCCCTGAGCGCCTACAGCAAAGGCCTGGCGAACCAGGCGGCACCGCACGGTGTGCGCGTGAACACCGTCTCTCCCGGGTTCATCCAGACCACCGCGGCCGACGCACTCATCGACCGTATCGCCGAGCAGACCGGCGACCGCGAATCCGCCCTGGCGTCCCTCATGGACTCCCTCGGCGGCATTCCGCTCGGGCGCCCCGACAGGCCCGAGGAAGTCGCCGAACTCGTCGCCTTCCTCGTCTCCGACCGGGCCTCCGCCATCGTCGGTGCCGAGCACGTCATCGACGGCGGCACCGTCCCCACCCTCTGACAACCAACAGCGAGGAAGCCATGACCGACACCACCGACCTCCCCGACGTCATCAAGCGCTATCTGAAGGCGCACGACGAGCGCGACACCTCCGCGGCCTCGGCCGCGCTGACGCCGGATGCGACGGTCGTCGACGACGGCCGTACCTACGAGGGCATCCCGGCCATCGAGCAGTGGATGAACCACGCCGCGTCCGAGTACACCTACACCACCACGCCCATCGGGGCGGCGTACGACAGCCCGGACCACTACACCGTCACCCAGCGCCTCGAAGGCAACTTCCCCGGCGGCACCGTCGACCTGCACTACCGCTTCACCCTCGACAAGGGGCTGATCAGCCACCTCACGATCGCTCCCTGACACAACGGGTCTTCGCGAGCCGAGTCCGCCGGACGTCACGCGTGTCGGGGCTGCCGGTCAGAACGGCAGCCCGTCTCGTCCAGGATCTCGTCGGCACCATCCTCCTGATCGCGGCGGGCATCGCCGTGATCGGTGTGCCACGGCCACGGTGGTGGCCGTGCGCACGGAGGAGGTACTGTGACCCATCCCCACCCGGGACCGACCAAGGAGGTGAGACCCATTACCGCTGTATCAGGCTGGGTGCTCACCCCTCAGGATCGCGTGGTCGACCCGACATAATCGACCGCGGAGCGCCCATCGGCTTTTCCGAAAGGCTCCGCTTCATGTCGGTTTCCGTTTCACCGCTCGCCCTTTCCTCCATCGTCACCACACTCCGCGCCGCCGGCTGCGTATTCGCCGAGGACGAGGCGGAGCTGATCGTCTCCACGGCCGCCGACCCCGCCGGACTCGCGGCCATGGTCGAACGGCGGGCCACCGGCCTCCCCCTGGAACACGTCCTCGGCTGGGCCGAGTTCAGCGGTCTCCGGATCGCCGTTGACCCCGGCGTCTTCGTACCCCGCCGCCGCACCGAGTTCCTGGTCCGGCAGGCCGCCGCCCTCGCCGGGCCCGGGGCCGTCGTCGTCGACCTCTGCTGCGGTACGGGAGCCCTCGGCACCGCGCTCGCCGCGACGCTGGACCGGATCGAACTGCACGCCGCCGATGTCGAACCCGCGGCCGTACGGTGCGCCCGCCGCAACGTCGGCGACGCGGGCCGGGTCTACGAGGGCGACCTCTTCGAACCGCTGCCCGCCTCGCTGCGCGGCCGGGTGGAGATCCTGCTCGCCAATGTGCCGTACGTACCGACCGAGGACGTCGAGCTGCTGCCCCCGGAAGCCCGCATCCACGAGCCGCGCGTCGCGCTCGACGGGGGCAGGGACGGCCTCGACGTCCTGCGGCGGGTCACCGCCGAGGCGCCGCGCTGGCTGGCGCCGGGCGGGCACCTGCTCGTCGAGACGAGCGAGCGGCAGGCGGCCCGGGCCGAGGAGACCGTCGCCCGCAGCGGCCTGATCCCGCGCGTCGTCACCTCCGACGAGCTGTACGCGACCGTCGTCATCGCGACCCGGCCGGACGATCCGGACTCCTCCGGGGACTGAGCCGTCCCACCGCCCTTCCCCACCGCTCAGCTGAACCGCCACCGCGTCTGGCTGTACGGGGCGCCCTTGCCGAAGCCGAAGACCGTGCGCGGCAGCACCTCGAACACCAACGCCGTGCGGCCCCCGTTCAGGAACGCGCCGTCACGCACGTCGAAGTGCCAGTCGGGGCCGTACTTCGACTCCCAGGCCGCGGCCAGCCTGCGCAGCCGGTCCTCGTCCCGCACCCGCTCCGCCGGGCCCTCGACCATCACGTCGAGACCCTCGGACAAGGTGTTGTTGCCGGTGGTCAGTACCACTTCCGGGTTGGTGGCCAGGTTCAGGGCCTTGCGTTCGGACGCGTCGGTGCAGAAGTGCAGTGCGCCGTCCGCCCACACCCCGATCAGCGGGGTGACGTGCGGGCGGCCGTCCGGGCGCACCGTGCTCAGCCAGTACAGCTCCGCCGTGGTCAGCAGGTCCGCAGCCGCCGACCACGGGCGGGCCGTCGCGCTCTCGTCGCTGTAGCGGGTATCCAGCTCGGCGAAGGGTTCGAATCCGGACATGCGGGCCTCCCGGTCGGGTCCTTGAAGCGATCGTGCCTGCGAAGTGCGGACCGCGCACCCGCTACGAATTCATCGGTGCGGGGCTAGGCTCGGAACGCTGGATGGTGTTGTGGGCGGCGAGCAGGAGAGCACGGAATGGCGACGGTGCCGGGGCGCAGGAGCAGTACGTTCACCCGACTGCTGCGGCACGGTTTCACCGATCCATCCGCCGCCGAGCGTCTTCTCGACCTGCCCGAACTGTCGTCCGTGCGCACCGACCCGGTGCTCCTCGACGCGCTCGGGGCCACCGCCGATCCCGATCTGGCGCTGCGCGGAGTGGTCCGGCTGGTCGAGGCCGAGGCGCCGGACGAGCGGCAGGTCCTGCTGGACACCCTCGTCACCGCCAAACCACTGCGGGACCGGCTGCTCGGGGTGCTCGGCGCGTCCGAGGCGCTCGGCGACCACCTCGCCCGCCACCCCCACGACTGGCACGCGCTCGTCACCTACGAGGCCACCGATCTGCACCCCGGGGTCGCCGAGTTCGAGCAGGGGCTCGCCGGGGCCGACGACCAGGACTCGCTGCGCGTCGCCTACCGCCGGTGCCTGCTGGCCATAGCGGCCCGCGATGTGTGCGGTACGACGGACGTCGCCGAGGCCGCCGCCGAGCTGGCCGATCTGGCCACGGCGACCCTGCGGGCGGCGCTCGCCATCGCCCGTACGGCCGCACCCTCCGACGCCGCCCGGTGCCGGCTCGCCGTCATCGCGATGGGCAAGTGCGGCGGGCACGAGCTGAACTACGTCTCCGACGTCGACGTCATCTTCGTCGCGGAACCGGTCGACGGCGCCGAGGAGAGCTCGGCCGTACAGGCCGCCACCCGGCTGGCCGCGCACATGATGCGGATCTGCTCCGACACGACCGTCGAGGGCACCATCTGGCCCGTCGACGCCAACCTGCGCCCCGAGGGCCGCAACGGGCCCCTCGTCCGCACGCTGACCTCGCATCTCGCGTACTACCAGCGCTGGGCCAAGACCTGGGAGTTCCAGGCGCTCCTCAAGGCCCGCCCGGTGGCCGGTGACCCCGAACTGGGCGCGGAGTACGTCGAGGCCGTGTCCCCGCTCGTATGGCAGGCGGCGGACCGGGAGAACTTCGTCGCCGACGTACAGAAGATGCGCCGCCGCGTCGTCGACAACATCCCCGCCGACCGCGTCGACCGCGAGATCAAGCTCGGCCCCGGCGGGCTGCGGGACGTCGAATTCGCCGTACAGCTGCTCCAGCTGGTGCACGGCCGCAGCGACACCACCCTGCGCAGCGGCACCACCCTGGAGGCCCTGCGGGCGCTCGCCGCGGGCGGCTACGTGGGACGGGTGGACGCCGCCCAGCTGGACGACGCCTACCGCTTCCTGCGCGCCATGGAGCACCGCATCCAGCTCTACCGGCTGCGCCGCACCCATCTGGTCCCCGAGGACGAACCGGACCTGCGGCGGCTCGGACGCTCCCTCGGGATGCGTACCGACCCGATCACCGAGCTCAACCAGGCGTGGAAGCGGCACGCGTCCGTGGTGCGGCGGCTGCACGAGAAGCTGTTCTACCGGCCGCTGCTGGACGCCGTCGCCCAGCTCGCGCCCGGCGAGTCCCGGCTCAGCGCGAAGGCGGCCAAGCACCGGCTCGAAGCGCTCGGCTACGCGGACCCGGCCGACGCGCTCCGGCACCTGGAGGCGCTGTCGTCCGGGGTGTCCCGCAAGGCCGCCATTCAGCGGACCCTGCTGCCGGTGCTGCTCGGCTGGTTCGCGGACTCCGCTGATCCGGACGCCGGGCTGCTCGGCTTTCGCAAGGTGTCCGACGCCCTCGGCAAGACCCCCTGGTACCTGCGGCTGCTGCGCGACGAGGGCGCGGCGGCGGAGAACCTCGCCCGGGTCCTCTCGGCGGGCCGGCTCGCCCCCGACCTGCTGCTGCGGGCCCCCGAGGCGGTGGCGATCCTCGGCGACCCGCAGGGGCTGAAGCCGCGCAGGCGCGAGCACCTGGAGCAGGAGGTGCTGGCCGCGGTGGGGCGCGCGGAGAATGCCGAATCCGCCGTCGCCGTGGTGCGCGGGGTGCGCAGGCGCGAACTGTTCCGGACCACGGCTGCGGACCTCATCGGCTCGTACGGCACGGAGGAGAGCCCCGCCGAGAAGGACCACGGGGCGCTCGTCGACCGGGTCGGCAACGCGGTCACCGATCTGAACGCCGTCACGATCGCGGGCGCCCTGCGCGCCGCCGTACGCGAACAGTGGGGGGACACCCTCCCCACCCGGTTCGCGGTCATCGGCATGGGCCGTTTCGGCGGGCACGAGCTCGGATACGGCTCCGACGCCGATGTGCTGTTCGTCCACTCGCCGCGCGAGGGCGTCGACGAGCAGGAGGCGGCCCGGGCCGCGAACCAGGTGGTCTCCGAGATGCGGAGACTGCTCCAACTACCCACAGCCGACCCGCCGTTGATCATCGACGCGGATCTTCGGCCGGAGGGCAAGAGCGGTCCGCTGGTGCGTACGCTGGGCTCGTACGAGGCCTACTACCGGCGCTGGTCGCTGGTCTGGGAGAGCCAGGCGCTGCTGCGCGCCGAGCCGATGGCGGGCGACGAGGAACTCGGACGCGAATTCATCGAGCTGATCGACCGGCTGCGCTATCCGATGGAGGGCCTCGGGGAGGACGCGGTCCGCGAGATCCGCCGACTGAAGGCCCGGATGGAGTCCGAACGGCTGCCGCGCGGCGCGGACCCCACGCTCCACACCAAACTGGGGCGCGGCGGGCTGAGCGATGTCGAGTGGACGGTCCAGCTGATGCAGATGCAGTACGGCTGGGCGGAGCCGGGCCTGCGCACGACCCGCACCCGCGAGGCGCTGGCCGCGGCGTGCGCGGCGGAGCTGATCCCGGCCGAGGACGCGCAGACCCTGGACGAGGCATGGGTGCTGGCGACGCGGGTCCGCAACGCGGTGATGCTGGTACGGGGCCGGCCGGGCGACACGTTTCCCTCGGGGCCGCGTGAACTCACCGCGGTGGGGCGGTACTTGGGGTACGAGCCGGGGCACGTCGGGGACATGCTGGACGACTACCGGCGGATCAC
This sequence comes from Streptomyces sp. NBC_01217, assembly GCF_035994185.1. Taxonomy (NCBI): domain Bacteria; kingdom Bacillati; phylum Actinomycetota; class Actinomycetes; order Kitasatosporales; family Streptomycetaceae; genus Streptomyces; species Streptomyces sp. NBC_01217. The sequence continues at coordinate 2,555,905 of NZ_CP108538.1, read as the reverse complement.
CCGGCGGGCGCGGGCGGTGGTGGAGGAGCGGTTCTACGGGGCGTGAGGGGTCCGCTACGGCGCGGGGCTTTTCCGGGGCTCAGCTCCGGACCCCGCTCGGGAAGTGGTCCGGCTGCCGTGGGTGTACGGCACCGAGCCGGTCACCGCCGGGCAGACGCCGGTGCGGGGCCCGGTGTGTGGGGGGCGGGTGGTGCATCGGGGGTGAGGTGGGGGTGGGCGCCCGCGGCGGGCCTGTTCGGCCGCGCCACCCGCTTCGGGAGGTGGTGCGGCAGCGAGCCGTACCACGCGTACGAGACCGCGTAGCCGAAGGCCAGACACGTCATGCCGCCCAGTGCGTCCAGCCAGAAGTGGTTGGCGGTCGACACGATCACGAGCAGGGTGACCGCCGGATAGAGCAGGCCCAGGATGCGCGCCCAGGGGGCGTGGGCCAGCGCGAAGATGGTCAGGCCGCACCAGAGCGACCAGCCGATGTGCATCGAGGGCATCGCCGCGTACTGGTTCGACATGTTCTTGAAGTTGCCCGAGGCCATCGAACCCCAGGTCTGATGGACCAGGACGGTGTCGATGAAGCGGCCGCCGTTCATCAGGCGCGGCGGCGCGAGCGGATACAGGTAGTAGCCGAGCAGCGCCACGGCCGTGGTCGCGAACAGGGCCAGACGGGCCGCCGAGTAACGGCCGGGGTGACGGTGGAACAGCCACACCAGGACGCAGACGGTGACGATGAAGTGCAGTGTCGCGTAGTAGTAGTTCATCGACACGATCAGCCATGTCACGGAATTCACCGCGTGGTTGACCGTCCGCTCCACGGCGATGCCCAGATGGGTCTCGACCGACCAGATCCAGTCGGCGTTGCGCAGCGCCTCGGCCTTCTGCTCCGGGACGGCGTTGCGCACCAGCGAGTACACCCAGTAACTGGCCGCGACCAGAAGGATTTCGAACCAGACGCGTGGCCTGCGGGGGGAACGCCGGGAGCGCAGGGAACGCAGCCGGGCCGGGCCGCTGTCGCGCCGCCCGGCGTCCTGCGCCGCGTTCGCCGCGGGGGCCGCCTCGTCCACGATGGGTGACGGGGTGGCCCGCGGCCGGCCTTCCTGTGGTGTCACGCTCAATTCACCCATAGGCACAGAGTCTGCCAGAAATGTTTCCCCTGCCCGATCATCCTCCGATCGGGTTGGTGCCGCACATCTGCCTGCCGGGACTGCATCCTAGGAGCGGGCGTGCGATCCTGGAACCGTTCCGGCGGAGGCCGGTGAGGGCCCGGGGCCCGCGGCCGTTGAACCTCGAACGACCAGCTCGGGCATGAAGACGAACTCGCTGTGCGGAGCGGGCGTGCCGCCGATCTCCTCAAGGAGGGTGCGCACGGCGGCCTGGCCCATGGCCGTGACCGGCTGGCGGATCGTGGTCAGCGGCGGATCGGTGAACGCTATGAGCGGCGAGTCGTCGAAACCGACCACCGACAGATCGCGCGGCACCTCCATCGACAGCCGGCGCGCGGCCCGGATCGCACCGAGCGCCATCATGTCGCTCGCGCACACCACCGCCGTGCACCCCCGCTCGATCAGCGCCGATGCGGCGGCCTGCCCGCCCTCCAGGGTGTACAGCGAGTGCTGGATCAGCTCCTCCACCTCGTCCGGGGCGAGGTGCAACTGCTCCTGCACAATCGAACGGAAGCCCTCGATCTTGCGCAGGACCGGCACGAACCGCTTCGGCCCGACGGCCAGGCCGATCCGCTGATGGCCCAGCGACACGAGGTGCGTCACCGCGAGCCGCATCGCGGCCCGGTCGTCCGGCGAGATGAACGGTGCCTGCACCTTGGGCGAGAAGCCATTGACCAGGACGAACGGAACGCCCTGGGCGCGCAGTTGCTCGTAGCGCTGCATATCGGCCGAGGTGTCGGCGTGCAGCCCGGAGACGAAGATGATGCCCGAGACGCCGCGGTCGACCAGCATCTCGGTCAGCTCGTCCTCGGTGGAGCCGCCGGGGGTCTGGGTCGCCAGCACCGGGGTGTAGCCCTGCCGGGTCAGCGCCTGGCCGATGACCTGGGCCAGCGCGGGAAAGATGGGGTTCTCCAGCTCGGGCGTGATCAGCCCGACCAGCCCCGCGCTGCGCCTGCGCAGCCGTACGGGCCGTTCGTAGCCGAGGACGTCGAGCGCGGCGAGAACGGATTCACGGGTGGCCGCTGCAACACCGGGCTTGCCGTTCAGTACACGGCTGACCGTCGCTTCGCTGACCCCCGCCTGAATTGCGATATCGGCAAGCCGTGCGGTCATGGAAGTGGACTGTACCGGGCGTATGTCGGATTGCCCACCATCCGCAGTAATCGGACGACCGTACCGATGGAGTGCTCCGGGACGGCCTTGCAGCAACATCTTGCAAGGTCTTGCGGGCCCGGATTGCGGACCGCAGTCGGATCGTCGCACTACGGGTAAGCAGGCTGTGGCCTGCCGCTGACAGGGATCGGCGGCTCGCGTCAAGAGGCTTGACGGCAACCGTGAGGACACGCGAATGTAACGATCGCCGGAGCTTGCAGAAATCTTCCGCAAACTCTTTCGGTGTTCTTTCATCCTTGTTACGTTCACCGTCGACCCGGCGCCGCGATGGAGCGGTACGGCAGTTGAAGGAGTTCAGATGCGACGTGGCATAACGGCCACCGCCCTGGTCGCGGCCCTGGCGCTTGCGGCGACCGCCTGCGGCAGCGACAGCAAGTCCGACGGCACGAGCAAGAGCTCGGGCGAGCTCTCCGGGACCGTTACGTGGTGGGACACCTCCACCGTGGGCAGCGAGGACAAGGTCTTCAAGAAGATTGCCGAAGACTTCGAGAAGCAGCACCCGAAGGTCGACGTCAAGTACGTCAACGTGCCCTTCGGCGAGGCGCAGAACAAGTTCAAGAACGCTGCCCAGTCCGGCTCCGGCGCTCCCGACGTGATCCGCTCCGAGGTCGCCTGGACCCCCGAGTTCGCGGACCTCGGCTACCTGGCCCCGCTGGACGGCACCCCCGCCCTGCAGAAGGCGGACGACTTCCTCAAGCAGGCCGCCGCCTCCACCAAGTACAACGGCAAGACGTACGCGGTGCCGCAGGTCATCGACTCCATGGGCATCTTCTACAACAAGAAGATCTTCAAGGAGGCCGGTGTCGAGGTCCCCACGACCGTCGACGAGCTGAAGACGGTCTCCAAGAAGATCAAGGACAAGACCGGCAAGACCGGCCTCTACCTGCGCGGCGACGACGCGTACTGGTTCCTGTCCTTCCTGTACGGCGAGGGCGGCGACCTCGTCGACGCGTCCACCAAGTCCGTCACCGTCGACAACCCCGAGGGCGTCAAGGCGATGAAGGTCGTCAAGGACCTCGTCGACTCCGGTGCGGCCAAGACCGACGCGACGGACGGCTGGGAGAACATGCAGTCGTCCTTCAAGGACGGCAAGGTCGCCATGATCATCAACGGCCCGTGGGCCGTCGCCGACACCTACGCCGGCGCGGAGTTCAAGGACAAGGCCAACCTGGGCGTCGCCCCGGTCCCGGCCGGCTCCGCCGCGCAGGGCGCCCCGCAGGGCGGTCACAACCTGGCCGTCTACGCGGGCTCCAAGAACCTCGACGCCTCCTACGCCTTCGTCGACTACATGACGTCCACGAAGACCCAGGCCCAGGTCACCAAGGAGCTGAACCTCCTGCCGACCCGTACCTCCGCCTACTCGGAGGAAGCCGTCGTCGACAACGAGATCGTCGGCTTCTTCAAGCCGGTCGTCGAGACCGCCGTCGAGCGCCCCTGGATCCCGGAGACCGGCAGCCTCTTCGCCCCGCTCGTCACCGAGTACACCAAGGTCCTGACCGGCCAGACCACGCCGGAGAAGGCCGCCAAGACCACCGGTGACTCCTACCGCAAGCTCCTCAAGGGCTGGAAGTAGCCAGAGAAAGGCAGGCCGACTGATGGCTGTCCACACCAGCCAGTCGGTGGCAACGGCCGCGGGCGACGATGTCGCCCGCGGCCGGAGCCGCGGTACTGGTACCCCACCACCGAGCAGGCTCCGGCGGGCCCTGTCGACGCACTGGTACGCCTGGACCATGGTCGCCCCGGTCGTCGCCGTGATCGGCGTGATCATCGGCTACCCGCTGGTCCGCGGCATCTATCTGTCGCTGACCGACGCCAATGAGCGCAACGTCGAACGGTCCATCGGCGTCAATCACATGCCCGCGACGTACAAGTTCGTCGGCCTGGACAACTACGCCGACGCGCTCACGGGTGACCAGTTCCTCGGCACGCTCGGGTGGACCCTGGTGTGGACAGTCTCCTGCGTGAGCATCACGTTCGTCCTCGGCATGGCCCTGGCCAACATCCTCAACCGGCGGATCGCCGGCCGCTCCGCCTACCGGATGGCGCTGATCCTGCCCTGGGCCATCCCCGGCTTCGTCTCCGTCTTCGCCTGGCGCTTCCTCTACAACGAGGACCGCGGGCTGCTCAACAAGATCCTCTCCGGCTCCGGCATCGACGGCATCCCGTGGCTCAACGACCCCACCTGGGCGAAGTTCTCCGTCATCGCCGTCAATGTGTGGCTCGGCGTGCCCTTCATGATGGTCGCCCTGCTCGGCGGTCTGCAGTCCATCCCCAGCGAGCAGTACGAGGCCGCCGAGATGGACGGTGCCACCGCCTGGCAGCGGTTCCGCCACATCACGCTGCCCGGGCTCCGGCCGGTCTCCACCACCGTGATCCTGCTGTCGACCATCTGGACGTTCAACATGTTCCCGGTGATCTTCCTGCTGACCCGCGGCGGACCGGGTGAGGCCACCCAGATCCTGGTCACCCAGGCGTACAAGTTCTCCTTCGAGATCAGCCCGCGCGACTTCGCGCAGTCCTCCACCTGGGGCGTGCTGATCCTCGTCCTCCTGATGCTCTTCGCCGCGGTCTACCGGCGAGTCCTCCGCACGCAGGGAGATAACTGGTGACCACCGCCCCCGCACCCACCGCACGGCGCGCCGCCCCTGCCGCGCGCCACTCGGCCCGCAAGGTCCGGCGGCGCGGCGAACGCTCGCCGCTCGCCTCCGTCGGACTGCACCTCACGCTGATCGTGGCGTCCGTGATCGCCGTGTTCCCCGTGCTGTGGGTCCTGCTGACCTCGCTGAAGCCCGCCGCGTACGCGACGACGACGGACTTCTTCAGGGACACGACCTTCGAGAACTACACCCACCTGATCAAGGACACCGAGTTCCTGACCTGGTTCGGCAACTCGCTGGTCATCGCCGGGCTCACCACCGTCCTCGGCGTCTTCGTCTCCGCCACCACCGGCTACGCCGTCAGCCGCTTCCGCTTCCCCGGCAAGCGCGGGCTGATGTGGACGCTGCTGATCACCCAGATGTTCCCGGTCGCCGTCCTCATCGTGCCGATCTACAACATCATGTCGAGCCTGGGCCTGCTCAACCAGCCCGCCGGCCTCGTCATCACCTACCTCACCATCGCGGTGCCGTTCTGCGCCTGGATGATGAAGGGCTTCTTCGACACCATTCCGCGCGAGATCGACGAGTCGGGGCAGGTCGACGGCCTCACCCCGTTCGGCACGTTCTGGCGGCTGATCCTGCCGCTCGCCAAGCCGGGCCTCGCCGTCACCGCGTTCTACTCCTTCATCACCGCCTGGGGCGAAGTGGCGTACGCCTCCGCCTTCATGGTCGGCGACGAGAACCTCACGCTCGCCGGCGGACTGCAGAAGTTCGTCAACCAGTACGGGGCCCAGTGGGGGCCGATGACCGCCGCGTCCGTGCTCATCGCGATACCCGCGGCCCTGGTCTTCCTCTTCGCCCAGCGCCACCTGGTCACCGGCATGTCCGCCGGAGCCGTCAAGGGCTGACCCAGCACGCCCCGCACGACCCGCACGCACCAAGTCACGGCGTCGCCGGTATCCCGACCCGGTCCCGGCGACGCTTCCCACCCAGACACCTCAGGGACGACATGACCCAGCACCTCGCTGCCCCCTCCACCGGCACGTCCGGCGCTCCGGCCCACCAGAGCGGCTGGTGGCAGGACGCGGTGATCTACCAGGTCTATCCACGGAGCTTCGCCGACGGCAACGGCGACGGCATGGGCGATCTGGCAGGCGTACGCGGCAGACTTCCGTACCTCAAGGACCTCGGTGTCGACGCGGTCTGGCTCAGCCCGTTCTACGCGTCCCCGCAGGCTGACGCGGGCTACGACGTGGCCGACTACCGCGCCATCGACCCGATGTTCGGCACCCTGCTGGACGCCGACTCGCTGATCAGGGACGCCCACGACCTGGGCCTGCGGATCATCGTCGACCTGGTGCCCAACCACTCCTCCGACCAGCACGAGTGGTTCAAGCGCGCCCTCGCCGAGGGCCCCGGCTCCGCGCTGCGCGAGCGCTACCACTTCCGCCCCGGCAAGGGCGCGGACGGCGAACTCCCGCCCAACGACTGGGAGTCCATCTTCGGCGGCCCCGCCTGGACCCGGACCACCGACCCGGACGGCACCCCGGGCGACTGGTACCTCCACCTCTTCGCGCCCGAGCAGCCCGACTTCAACTGGGAACACCCGGCCGTCGCCGACGAGTTCCGCTCGATCCTGCGCTTCTGGCTCGACATGGGCGTCGACGGCTTCCGGGTCGACGTCGCCCACGGCCTCGTCAAGGCCGCGGGCCTGCCCGACCTCGGCACCCACGACCAGCTCAAGCTGCTCGGAAACGATGTCATGCCGTTCTTCGACCAGGACGGGGTCCACGAGATCTACCGCTCCTGGCGCATCATCCTCGACGAGTACCCCGGCGAGCGCATCGCCGTCGCCGAGGCCTGGACCCCCACCGTCGAGCGCACCGCCAACTACGTGCGCCCCGACGAGATGCACCAGGCGTTCAACTTCCAGTACCTCTCCACCGCCTGGGACGCCGCCGAGCTGCGCAAGGTCATCGACACCTCGCTCGACGCGATGCGTCCGGTCGGCGCCCCCACCACCTGGGTGCTCTCCAACCACGACGTGACCCGGCACGCCACCCGGTTCGCCAACCCGCCCGGCCTCGGCACCCAGATCCGCACCGCCGGCGACCGCGAACTGGGCCTGCGCCGGGCCCGCGCCGCCACCCTGCTGATGCTGGCCCTGCCCGGCTCCGCGTACGTCTACCAGGGCGAGGAACTCGGCCTGCCCGATGTCACCGACCTGCCCGACGAGGCCCGCCAGGACCCGTCGTTCTTCCGCGCGGAGGGCCAGGACGGCTTCCGCGACGGCTGCCGGGTGCCGATCCCGTGGACCCGCGACGGCAGCTCGTACGGCTTCGGCAGCGGCGGCAGCTGGCTGCCCCAGCCCGACAGCTGGGGCGGGCTGAGCGTCGAGGCGCAGACCGGCGACGCGGACTCCACGCTGGAGCTGTACCGGGCCGCGATCGCCGCCCGCCGGGTGCACCCCGGGCTCGGCGCCGGGTCCGAGGTGGAGTGGCTCCAGGCCCCCGACGGCCTGCTGATCTTCGCCCGACCCGGCTTCGTCTGCACCGTCAACACGACAGCCCGTCCGGTACGCATCCCCGTGTGCGGCACCGTCCTGCTGTCCAGCGCCCCGGTCGTCACCGACGGCGCCGAGGTCGAGCTGCCCGCGGACACCACGGTGTGGTGGACGGTGTGACCGTCCCCCTGCCCAGGGCCTCTCTTTCGGATCAGGCCGGATCAGGGAGCGGGGGCCGACGCGTGCAGCTGCAAGGCGGAGGAGGGAGCCCACGCGGAGCGTCGGCGACCGACGACAACGCCGCAGATGCGCGTGTCGGCCCCCGCGAGCCCGGCAAGATCCGAAAGACAGGCCCTGGGACCGGCGGTGCGCCGAGGCTCTCGGACATCGCCGGCCAGGCAGCGGTCAGCGAGGCGACCGTCAGCCGGGTGCTCAACGGGAAACCGGGCGTCGCGGACTCCACGCGTCAGCGGGTGCTCGCCGCGCTGGACATCCTCGGCTACGAACGCCCCGTACGGCTGCGGCGGCGCAGCGCCGGGCTGATCGGACTGGTGACGCCCGAGCTCACCAACCCGATCTTCCCGGCGTTCGCGCAGTCCGTCGAGCAGGTGCTGGCCGGGCACGGCTACACCCCGGTGCTCTGCACCCAGCTGCCCGGCGGTGCCACCGAGGACGAACTCGTCGAGCAGCTCGTCGAACGGGGCGTCGGCGGGATCGTCTTCCTCTCCGGGCTGCACGCCGACATGTCGGCCGACCCGGCCCGCTACGCCGCGCTCACCGAACGCGGCGTGCCGTTCGTCCTGATCAACGGCTACAACGAGCGGATCAGCGCCCCGTTCGTCTCGCCCGACGACTCCGCCGCCGCACGGATGGCCGTCGGACACCTCGCCGATCTCGGCCACCGCAGGGTCGGCCTGGCCATCGGACCGCAGCGCTATGTGCCGGCCCGCCGCAAGCGGGAGGGCTTCGTCGAGGCCGCAGTGAACCTGCTGGGCATGGACCGCGCCGAGGCCGAACTCCTCGTCCGTTCCACGCTGTTCAGCGTCGAGGGCGGCCAGGTCGCGGCCGCTGCCCTGCTCGACCGGGGGTGCACGGGCATCGTCTGCGGCAGCGACCTGATGGCGCTGGGCGTGGTGCGTGCGGCCCGGGAGCGCGGGCTCGATGTGCCGCGCGACCTGTCGGTGGTGGGCTTCGACGACTCGCAGCTGATCGCGTTCACCGATCCGCCGCTGACGACGGTGCGCCAGCCCGTGCAGGCGATGGCGGCGGCCGCGGTCAGCGCCCTGCTGGAGGAGATCGGCGGCAGTCCCGTGCAGCGTACGGAGTACGTGTTCCAGCCGGAGCTGGTGGTACGGGGGTCAACCGCCGCGGTCCGTACCTGAGCAGGTCTCCGGGCGTACAGGAGGGGCACCGGGAGTCGGCCCTGAATGGGCCGGCGGGGAGTGGATGACTCCGGGTGCCCCTCTTGTCCGTGACCGGCCCGGCCGGCCGGGCGCGTGGGGCCCGGGGTCACCGGACCCCCGGCCGACCGGACCGGAGTCGGGAGAAACTTAACAGTGCTGCAATGTCTTGCGTAAGGCCTTGCAGGAAGAAAACTGCTGTATTTCATGGATGTGAGCGGGTGATGTCCAAAGGGTTGACCGAGGCCTGGCGGGCTCGTACGGTCTGCGCTGCAGCAAGGTCTGCATTCTTGCAGCAAGAACCTTCAGGAGCCTTGAGGGCAGGGCGCGTTGCCACATGAGGCTGCACCGTCACCCGCATTTCCCCCCACAGCAGGAGGAAACATGGCACGCAGAGCACTGTCTGCAGCGCTCGCCCTGATAGCAGGAGCCGCCGCCGCCCTCGTGGCCCCCGCCACGACCGCCCAGGCGTCCCCGCCGGGCGTCAAGGACGTCACCGCCGTTCTCTTCGAGTGGAAGTTCGACTCCGTGGCCAGGGCCTGCACGGACTCCCTCGGCCCGGCCGGCTACGGATACGTACAGGTCTCGCCGCCCCAGGAACACATCCAGGGCGGGCAGTGGTGGACCTCGTACCAGCCGGTCAGCTACAAGATCGCCGGACGGCTCGGCGACCGAGCCTCCTTCGCCGCCATGGTCGGCACCTGTCACAGCGCGGGCGTCAAGGTCGTCGCCGACTCCGTCATCAACCACATGTCGGCCGGATCGGGCACCGGCACCGGCGGCTCCTCGTACACCAAGTACAACTACCCCGGCGTGTACTCCGCGGCCGACATGAACGACTGCACCGCGCAGATCAGCAACTACCAGGACCGGGCCAACGTCCAGAACTGCGAACTCGTCGGCCTCGCCGATCTGGACACCGGTGAGGACTACGTCCGCGGCAGGATCGCCGCCTACCTCGACGACCTGCTCTCCCTCGGCGTCGACGGCTTCCGTGTCGACGCCGCCAAGCACATGCCCGCGGCCGACCTCGCCAACATCAAGTCGCGGCTGCGCAACCCCGGCGTCTACTGGAAGCAGGAGGTCATCTACGGCAGCGGAGAGGCCGTCCAGCCCACCGAGTACACCGGCAACGGCGACGTCCAGGAGTTCCGCTACGCCTATGACCTCAAGCGGGTCTTCACCAACGAACGCCTCGCCTATCTGAGCAACTTCGGTGAGAGCTGGGGCTATCTGAGCAGCTCGAAGGCCGGCGTCTTCGTCGACAACCACGACACCGAGCGGGGCGGCACCACCCTCAACTACAAGAACGGCGCCGCCTACACCCTGGCCAACGTCTTCATGCTGGCGTACCCGTACGGCGCCCCGGACATCAACTCCGGCTACGAGTGGTCGGACGTGGACGCGGGACCGCCCAACGGCGGGACGGTGGCCGCCTGCTGGCAGGACGGGTGGAAGTGCCAGCACGCCTGGCCGGAGATCAGGTCGATGGTCGCCTTCCGCAACGCGACCCGGGGCCAGTCGGTGACGAACTGGTGGGACAACGGCTACCAGGCCATCGCCTTCGGCCGGGGGAGCAAGGGCTACGTCGCCATCAATCACGAGTCCTTCTCGCTGAGCCGCACGTACCAGACGTCGCTGCCCGCGGGCACGTACTGCAACGTGCAGAACAACACGTCGGTGACCGTGAACTCCAGCGGCCAACTCACCGCGACCCTGGGCGCGAACACCGCCCTGGCGATCTACGCGGGCAAGACCTCCTGCTGATTCCGGACTGTGACATTCAGCCGTCGGGGCGGCCTCATCCGGCGTGTAACTTAAAGCCGGGGTAAAGGCCGGCCATGCCGGATGAGGAGGGGCGGCGCGCTCCCGTTCGCGCGCCGATCCGTTCGTCTGCGCCGCAGGGGGAGACACTCATGTCATCGGGTAATGCTGGAGGAGCCAGGGGAGCGGCGGCGGGATGCCTGCGGTCCCTGCTGACCGTGGTGGTGGTTCTGGTCGTCGCGTTCGGCGCCTGGAAGGTGTTCGGCGATGACGACGACAAGTCGCCCTCGGCGGGCTCGGGCACGAAGTCGGGCTCCTGGGAGGTCGGCGACTGCGGCGGCCCGGACCCGGAGGCCTCGTCGGACAGTTACAACGCGTACGACTGCGACGACTCCAAGGCCACCTTCAAGGCGCTCAAGATAATGAGCGCCGGGATCCTGCCGGACTCCATCCAGTGCCCCGCGGGCACGGACCTGATCATCAAGGTGTCCGTCACCTACGGCTCGTCCAAGAGCGGGGGCATCCCCACCAGCACCGTCTGCGGCCGCAACCTGTCCGGCGACCACCCCGGTGACGCGGGCGCGGGCGGCGGTCAGCTGGTGACGGGCGACTGCATCACGGACCAGGCCAAGGAGATCGCCTGCTCCGGGGCGGGCGGTAGCGACTACAAGGTCCTCGGCCTGGTCAAGGAGGAGAGCGAGTGTCCGAAGGGCACCACGGACCCCCTCCGGCTGACGATGGCGATCGGCCGCCCGTACGACGTGATCTGCGGGGGGAAGGCCGTCTGACGCCCCGTTGAGGGCTTGAGCACGCGGTAGCGCCGCCGGATCCCATCGGGGTCCGGCGGCGCTCTGCTTGCCGGTGGGCACTGAAATTTCTTGCTGCTTCTTTCACGACTCTTGCTGTAAACCTTTTGGCAGCGATACGGTCACGCGGGCGCCCGGCACCGGAGCCGTGCCGCGGTTGTGGGCCGGGCCAAGAGAGCCGCAAGCGCAAGGAGTTCACGCCTGTGATACCGAGATGGCCGGCGCCCCGTACGCGCCGTACCCCGCACGTCCGAAGGGTCGCGGCCGTCACCGCCGCCGCCCTCGCCGCGGCCCTGGTGCAGCCGCTCGCCGCGACGGCGGCCGCTTCGCCCGCGCCCCCGTCCGACGCCGCGCTCGCCGCCGCACCCGCCCGGCACGACGACACCCGCGAGCAGTTCTACTTCGTGATGCCGGACCGGTTCGCAGACGGCGACACCTCCAACAACCGCGGCGGGCTGACCGGTTCGCGCCTGGAGACCGGCTACGACCCCACGGACAAGGGCTTCTACCAGGGCGGCGACCTCAAGGGCCTGACCGAGCGGCTCGACTACATCAAGGGCCTCGGCACCACCGCCATCTGGCTCGCACCGATCTTCAAGAACCGCCCCGTGCAGGGCACCGGCAAGGACGCATCGGCCGGGTACCACGGCTACTGGATCACCGACTTCACCCAGGTCGACCCGCACTTCGGCACCAACGCCGACCTGTCGAAACTGATCGACAAGGCCCATGGCAAGGGCATGAAGGTCTTCTTCGACGTCATCACCAACCACACCGCGGACACCGTCGACTACGCGGAGAAGAAGTACGGGTACAGGCCGAAGGGCGCCTACCCGTACCTCGACCGGGACGGCCGCCCGTTCGACGACAGCAAGGGCCTGGCGAAGGTCGACACGGACTCCTTCCCGTACACACCGAAGAACACCGGGGAGAAGGTTCCGGCCTGGCTCAACGACCCGACGATGTACCACAACCGCGGTGACTCGACGTACGCCGGCGAGTCCACCACCTACGGCGACTTCTCCGGGCTCGACGACCTGTGGACCGAACGGCCCGAGGTCGTCTCCGGCATGGAGGAGATCTACGAGAAGTGGGTCCGCGACTTCGATATCGACGGCTTCCGGATCGACACCGTCAAACACGTCGACATGGACTTCTGGACCCAGTGGGCGACGGCGCTGGACGCCTACGCCGCCGAGCGCGGGCGCAAGAACTTCTTCATGTTCGGCGAGGTCTACTCCGCCGACACCGCCATCACCTCGCCCTACGTGACCCGGGGGCGGCTCGACGCGACGCTCGACTTCCCGTTCCAGGAAGCGGCACGCCAGTACGCCTCGCAGGGCGCCCCGGCCTCGAAGCTCGCCGCGGTGTTCGGTGACGACTACCGGTACACCACCGACAAGGCCAACGCCTACGAGCAGGTCACCTTCCTCGGCAACCACGACATGGGCCGCATCGGCGCGTTCCTGAAGCAGGACAACCCGGAGGCCGACGACGCGGAACTCGTCAAGCGCGCACGGCTCGCCAACGAGCTGATGTTCCTCAGCCGCGGAAACCCCGTCGTCTACTACGGCGACGAGCAGGGCTTCACCGGCGCGGGCGGCGACAAGGACGCCCGCCAGACCATGTTCGCCTCGAAGACCGCCGACTACCTCGACGACGATCAGCTGGGCACCGACCGTACGCACGCCTCGGACGCCTACGACACAAGCCACCCGCTGTACCGGAACATCGCCGCGCTCTCCGAGCTGACCAGGAAGAACCCGGCCCTGCGCGACGGCGTCCAGACCGAGCGGTACGCGGAAGGGCCCGTCTACGCGTTCTCCCGTACGGACCCCAAGCGGCCGAACGAGTACGTCGTCGCCACGAACAGCGGGAACGAGGCCAGGACGGTCGAGCTCCCGACTGCCTCGCAGGGCATGGACTTCCGTACGGTCTACGGCGGTTCGGCCACCGTCCGCAGTGGCGCCGACAAGAGGATCACCGTCACCGTCCCCGCCCTCTCCAGCCTCGTGCTGCGCGCCGAGAAGGCGATGGGCGACCCCGTGGCCAAGCCCTCAATTGCGCTGACGGCACCCGCCGCCGGGGCCACCGGCACCGTCGAGATCTCCGCGGACGTCGACGGCGGGTCCCTCGACCGGGTCGTCTTCGCCGCCCAGACCGGCAACGGCAAGTGGGTCACACTCGGCAGCGCCGACCACGCCCCCTACAAGGTCACCCAGCACCTGGACGGCAAGGTCGCGGCCGGAACACCACTGCGGTACAAGGCCGTTGTAGTAGACCGCATTGGACGCACCGCCAGCGCCCTCGCCTCGACGACCGCGGGACAGGCCCCGGCGGACGCCAAGCCCGTCGCCGTCCAGCGCGACTACGCCGTCGTCCACTACAAGCGCGCGGACGGCGACTACGACGGCTGGCAGCTCAAGGCGGGCGGCGCGTCGGCCGACTTCACCGGGCGCGACGCCTACGGCGCCTTCGCCTGGATCAAGCTCGACGAGGGCGCCTCCTCCATCCCGTACACCGTCGAGAAGGACGGCACCGCCGACGGCCCGCAGCGCACCGTCGATCTCGCGAGGACCGGACAGGTCTGGATCGGACAGGGCCAGGACGGCCAGGCCGACGAGGCCCCCGACGGTGCCTACCCGCCGCAGGACACCACCAAGGCCGTACTGCACTACTACCGGGCCGACGGCGCCTACGACGGCTGGGGACTGCACACCTGGACCGGCGCCAAGGAGCCCACCGACTGGGCCAAGCCTCTTCAGCCGGTGACGAAGGACGCCTCCGGGATCACCTTCGAGGTGCCGCTCACCGACGGTGCCACCTCGCTCAGCTACATCCTGCACAAGGGCGACGAGAAGGACCTCCCCAGCGATCAGTCGCTGGACATCGCCACCTACGGGCACGAGGTCTGGATGCTCGGCTCCACGCCCGGCTATCTGCTGCCGCAGACCGGCGGCGTGCCCACGCCCGACCTCACCAAGGCCGAGGCGCAGTGGATCGACGCCGACACCGTCGTATGGAAGGTGAAGGCCACCGAAGCCACCAGCCAGCAGCTCGTCCACGCCAAGGACGGCGGTATCTCCGTCGTCGACGGGGCGCTCTCCGACGAGGGGCAGTGGCTGCGGCTCACCCCGTCCGCGCTGACCGACGCGCAGAAGGCGAAGTACCCGCATCTCAAGGACTATCCGGCGTTCACCGTCGACGCCCGGGACCGGGACAGGGTCCGCGAGGCGCTGCGCGGCCAGCTGATCGCCACCCAGCGCGCCGCCAACGGCGCCCTGCTCGCGGCCACCGGCGTACAGAGCGCGGGCGTGCTCGACGATCTGTACGGGAAGAACGCGGCCACCGCCACGCTCGGCCCGGTCTTCGACCACGGCCGCCCCACCCTCTCCGTCTGGGCGCCCACCGCCCGTACCGTCGCCCTCGAACTCGACGGCAGGAGCGTTCCGATGCGGCGCGACGACCACACCGGCGTCTGGTCCGTCACGGGCACGAAGAAGTGGACGGGCAAGCCCTACCGCTACGTCGTGAACGTCTGGGCACCCACCGTCCAGAAGATCGTCACCAACAAGGTCACCGACCCCTACTCCACCGCCCTGACCACGGACTCCGCACGCAGCCTCGTCGTCGACCTCGACGACCCGGGCCTCGCGCCGAAGGGCTGGTCCGGACTGAAGAAGCCCGCCGCCGTCCCGCTGCGGGACGCCCAGATCCAGGAGCTGCACATCCGCGACTTCTCGATCGCGGACCGTACCTCGAAGCACCCCGGCGAATACCTCGCGTTCACCGACACCCGTTCCGACGGGATGAAGCACCTCAAGGAGCTCGCCGACTCCGGTACGAGCTACGTCCATCTGCTGCCCGCCTTCGACATCGGCACCATCCCCGAGAAGAAGTCGGACCAGCAGAAGCCGGCCTGCGACCTGTCCGTGTACGCCCCCGACTCCGAGGAGCAGCAGGCGTGCGTCGCGCAGGCCGCGGCGAAGGACGGGTTCAACTGGGGTTACGACCCGCTGCACTACACCGTTCCCGAGGGTGGTTACGCCTCCGACCCGGAGGGCACCGAGCGCACCGTCGAGTTCCGGCAGATGGTGCAGGGGCTGAACGGCGCCGGACTGCGGACCGTCATGGACGTCGTCTACAACCACACCGTCGCCTCCGGCCAGGACGACAAGTCCGTACTCGACCGGATCGTGCCCGGCTACTACCAGCGGCTGCTGGAGGACGGCACCGTCGCCACGTCCACCTGCTGCGCCAACACCGCGCCCGAGAACACCATGATGGGCAAGCTCGTCGTGGACTCGGTCGTGACCTGGGCCAAGGAGTACAAGGTCGACGGTTTCCGCTTCGACCTGATGGGCCACCACCCGAAGGCCAACATCCTCGCCGTCCGCAAGGCGCTCGACGCGCTGACCGTGGCGAGGGACGGCGTCGACGGGAAGAAGATCATCGTGTACGGGGAGGGCTGGAACTTCGGCGAGATCGCCGACGACGCCCGCTTCGTCCAGGCCACCCAGAAGAACATGGCCGGCACCGGCATCGCCACCTTCTCCGACCGGGCCCGCGACGCCGTCCGCGGCGGCGGCCCCTTCGACGAGGACCCCGGCGTGCAGGGCTTCGCCAGCGGCCTCTACACCGACCCCAACACCTCGGCCGCCAACGGCACCGAGGCCGAACAGAAGGCCCGGCTGCTCCACTACCAGGACCTGATCAAGGTCGGCCTCACCGGCAACCTCGCCGGCTACACCTTCACCGACTCCTCGGGCAACACGGTCAAGGGCTCCGGCGTCGACTACAACGGTGCCCCGGCCGGATACGCCGCGGCCCCCGGTGACGCCCTCGCCTACGCGGACGCCCACGACAACGAGTCGCTTTACGACGCACTCGCGTTCAAGCTCCCGGCGGACACCTCGGCGGCCGACCGGGCCCGCATGCAGGTCCTGGCGATGGCGACGGCCACCCTCTCGCAGGGGCCCGCGCTCTCCCAGGCGGGCACCGACCTGCTGCGCTCCAAGTCCCTGGACCGCAACTCCTACGACAGCGGCGACTGGTTCAACGCCCTGCACTGGGACTGCCGCGACGGCAACGGCTTCGGCCGCGGACTGCCCCCGGCCGCCGACAACGCGTCCAAGTGGTCCTACGCCAGGCCGCTGCTGACCGGGGCCGCGCTCAGCCCCGGCTGCGCGCAGATCGACGGCGCGTCCGCCGCGTACCAGGACCTGCTCACCATCCGCACGACGGAGAAGGAGTTCGACCTCTCCACCACGGACGAGGTGCAGTCCGCACTGTCGTTCCCGCTCTCCGGGAAGGACGAGACGCCGGGTGTGATCACCATGCGGCTCGGAAAGCTGGTGGTCGTCCTCAACGCGACCCCCGGCACACAGACCCAGCGGATCGCCGAACTGGCGGGGAAGCGGTACGCGCTGCATCCCGTCCAGGCGGCGGGCGCGGATCCTACCGTCAAGAAGTCGGCGTACGAGAGGAGTTCGGGAAGCTTCACCACCCCGGGACGCACCGTGGCGGTGTTTTCCCTGAGCTGAGCGCGACGGGACTAGATTGAGAGGCAGCAGCCGCCGGGAAGTGCCGCACGACCGCACTTCCCGGCGCGCCCTCTCACACCCCCGGTTTCGGCGGCGGTGACCATGGCGAGCAACATCCCCGAGGAGACAACGAGCTTTGTCGGACGGAAGGGGGAACTCGCCGGGCTCGAACGCACCCTCGCCGCGCACCGGCTGACCACCCTCACCGGCACCGGCGGCGTCGGCAAGACCAGGCTCGCGCTCCGCGCCGCCCGGCAGTCGAAGGCCCGGTACCGCGACGGTGTGTGGTGGGCCGATCTGTCACCGCTGCACGACGACGGACTGCTCATCGCGACCGTCTCCGACGCGGTCGGGCTCTGTGACCACACCCTGCGCATGCCCATCGACGCGCTGTGCGAATGGCTCGTCGACAAGGAACTGCTGCTGGTCCTCGACTCGTGCGAGCATCTGCGCACCGCGTGCGCGCATCTGCTCGGCGAGATCCTCACCACCTCACCCGGCCTCACCGTGCTCGCCACCAGCCGGCAGCCCCTGGGCATCAAGGGCGAGCGGACCGTCGAGGTGGAACCGCTGCCCGTCGAGGGCGCGGGCGACGCACTGACCCTGTTCCGGGACCGGGCGGCCGCCGTCGCCCCGGGGCTCGCCCTCGACGCGCCGGGCAGCGCCGAGGCCGCCGCCGAGATCTGCCGCCGCCTCGAAGGCATTCCGCTCGCCATCGAACTCGCGGCGGGAGCCCTCGGCCGGGACACCGTGGGGCAGGTCGCCGCCCGGATCGGCTCCCGCTTCGACCTACCGGCCGATGATTCGTTCCGGCCGCCGCGCCACCGCACCCTGCGCACCGCCATCGGCTGGAGCCATGAGCTGTGCACCCCGCCGGAACGGCTCCTCTGGGCGCGGCTGACCGTCCTGCGCGGCGACTTCGACGAGGCCGCGGCCCGCGAGGTCTGCGCACAGGGGCCGCTCACCGGGGCCGGGGTGACCGAGGCACTGAACGGCCTGGTCGCCAAGTCCGTCGTCAGACGGGACGGCGTACGCCACCGCATGCTCGGCACCATCCGCGAGTACGGCCGGATGTGGCTCGCCGAACTCGGCGAGGAACGGGCCGCCGCCGACCGGCACGCCGCCTGCTTCCTCGGCCTGGCCCGCAACGCCCACGCGGGCTGGACCGGCGACGACCAGATCCTCTGGTACCACCGCATCGCCGAGGCGCACGCCGACCTGTGCGCCGCCCTCGACCATCTGCTGGCCCATGACTCGGGGGCCGCTCAGGAGATGGCGGGCCGCGTCGGCTTCTTCTGGTGCTGCTGCGGCCATCTGCCGCAGACCCGCGAGTACGCCCAGCGCGCCCTGGACGCCGGACCGGCGAAGGGCCCCCACCGCACCCGCGCCCTGTGGGTGCTGGGCATCACCGTCATGCTCCAGGGCGACTACCCGGCCGCCCGGCGCCTGGGCAGGGAGTGCACCAGGGAGGCGGCCCGCGACGGGACCGACGAGGGCATCCTCGCCGCCGCCTATCTGTGCGGCCTCACCCATGTGATGACGGGACGCCCCGAGGCGGGCCTGCGCCGGGTCGACAGGGTGCTGCGCACCACCGGCGTCGCCACCCCGCTCGAAGCGGCCTACCGGCTGCGCTGCCATCTCATCACCGTCTTCGCCCTGACCGGTCTGGGACGGCTGGACGAGGCGGCGGAGGCGGCGATGGTCCTGCGCGCGGCCTGCGAGGCCCAGGACGAGTGCTGGACCCGTAGTTACGTCGACTACCAACTCGCCCTGATCACCCTGCTGCAGGGCGACGCCGACGCCTCCGCCGCCCACGCCCGCTCGATGCTCGCGGGCAAGCACCGCCTGCGGGACAGCTTCGGCATCGCGCTCGGCCTGGACATCCTGGCCGCGGCGATCGCCGCCCAGGGTGCGGGCGCCCACGCCGCCCGGGTGTACGGCACGGGACAGGTCTACTGGCGCATGGTCGGCCACCCGCAACGCGGCACCCCGGAACTGGGCCCGCTGCGCGAGGCCTGCGAACGGCAGGCCCGCGCGGCCGTCGGAGACGCCGCCTACCAGCGCGCCTTCGAAAGGGGCCGGGCGGACAACGCGGAGGTGGGCCTGGCCGCCGCGCTCCAGGGCGAACTGCTCACCTAGTGGAACCCTCTTGTACGGTCATGCCGGCCGGCGTAAAGGTGAGGTCCGACAACCGGCCGTACCCGCCGCACCGCTGCAACCGCACTCTGGAGCGCATGATGCCGCAGATCACCGTCGACTACTCCGCCGAGCTCGACGACAGCCTCGACCGCCGCGGCTTCGCGGGCGCCCTGCACCCGCTGGTCGCCGAGACGGTCACCACGAAGATCGCCGCCTGCAAGACCCGTTTCCGCCGCATCGAGGAGTTCGTCGCGGGCGACGCGGCCACCGGTGACGCGATCGTGCACATCTCGATCGCCCTGCTGCCCGGCCGCACCGAGGAGATCAAGGCGCGGCTGACCGCTTCCGTGCTGGAGCTGCTGGGCGCCCACCTCAAGCCCGTCGACGGCCTCACCGTCCACGCGTCGGCGGAGACCCGCGAGCTGGCCCGTCCTACCGCAAGAGCTGAGCCCTCCAGCCGGTTACGGCAGTCGTTGCACGGGAACGGCGGGCACGGCGGGCGCCAGGGCGGAGAGCCGGTGCAGCAGCTCTCCGAACGGCCCGTCCGCCGGCTCCTGCGCGAGGACCCGTAAAACGACGCCCGCCATCTCCGTGTTGTACGCGGCACTCACCGCGGCCAGCGCCGCGAAGTCGTGCACCAGCTGTATCTCCAGTTCCTCGCGCGGAATCCGCCGCCCGTCGAGCCAGATCAGCGCCGTCGACTCGGCCAGCGACACCCACGACCGTACGACCAACTCCAGCCGCGCCGGGGGATCCTCTACCCCCAGATGGGCCAGGATCTGCTCGCACGCCGCCTGCCGCACCCCGTCGATCATCGCGTTCGCCGTCGAGGAGCCGACCGCGGGTCCGCCCCGCATCAGCGCCGAGAACCCGGGACCGTGTTCGTCGACGAAGTCGAAGAACCGCCCCATCACCCTCAACAGCCGTGCCCCGAGCGGCCCTTCACGTGGCTCGACGAACCGCGCCGCCAGCTCGTCGGCCGCCCGCCGCAGCGCCGCCTCGTACAGGCTCTGCTTCCCCGGGAAGTAGTGATAGACCAACGGCCGCGAGATCCCGGCGGCGGCCGCGATCTCGTCGATCGACACCTCGTCCGGGGCGCGGTGACTGAACAACTCCAGCGCGACACCGATCAACTGCTGTCTGCGCTCCTCGACGCCCATCCTGCGCCGTACCCCGGTCGTCATGGTGGACAGGGTACCTACAGGTCCAGCACGAGCCTTTCGCCCCGGCACCGGGACACACAGATCAGCATCGAGCCGTCGCGTTCCGAATCCGTCAGGAGCTCGTCGCGGTGGTCGATCTCGCCCTCCAGGACGCGCTGTTGGCACGTCCCGCAGAAGCCCTGCTCACAGGAGTACGAGACGTACGGCAGTTCCTCGCGCACCGCGGCCAGTACCGACTGGCCCGCCGCCACCCGGACCGTGCGGCCGGAGCGGTGGAGTTCGACCTCGAAGGGGCCGGAGCCGGCCGAACCAGTCGACCTGCGCGGTGTACGGCGTCGGGTCGAGGCCGAGCTGCCTCAGCCGGGGCAGGACGTCGTCGTGTGCCTGGGAGTGCACGGCCTCCTGGCCGATGAACCCGATGACGTCCTGGCGCAGCTGCTCGTCGTGGATGTACGGCAGCACCTGTCGGTACACATGGATGAACCAGCGCTCCCCGGCGGGCAGCAGCAGATGGAGCACGTTGATGGTGTGCGTGGCGAACGGGTCGCCGGTATTTAGTGCAGAGGGGTCTTCTCCCAGGCGAAGGAGACCTTGCGGGCCTTGAGCTGCGTCCGCTCCGACGCGACCGACGCCGGCTGCGCGTTAGACATGTTGTCAATGTACTGACGGGTATGGCGCCGGAACAGAGGCGTGCGGCGAATTTCCCGGCGCCCGGGAAGCACGGCAGTCAGCGCAGGGCGCCCACCCGACTGCCGTCCGTCAGCGTCCCGTTCAGCCGCGCCCGGTCGCCCGCCCTGGCAGGTACGGCGAGGAGACGGCTGTCGGACCTCCCCTCCACCCCGCCCGACGTGGTCAGCGAGGCGAACTGCGAGCTGCCCGCCGCCAGTACGTACCAGCGGCCGCCGTGCGACTTCCACAACACCCCGGCCAGCACCCGCGGATCGCGCATCCCGCAGGCCGGTGAGTCCTCGGCCCTGGCCGCGACCGCGCCGGGCGGACCGCCGGTCGCGACGGACGGCGCGGACGGGGCCTGGAACTGGGCGAGGACCCGGCTGCCGGTGCCCCGCCAGGTCTCCGCCCTGGTGCAGAGCCAGCGCGCCGATCCGTTGTCCTCGGGCAGCGACTGCTCGGCGTACTGCCAGGAGTTCACCGACCGCACGCCGTGCCAGCGCACCGCGGGCAGCAGACAGGCGGTCCGCGCCCAGCTGTCCCGCTCCGCCCGCCCGGAGACGTCGTGCGGAGCGGACGGCGGGCCCGAGGTCAGCCGGGCTGGGGTCAGCTCGCCGAGGTCCGTCATCAGCCGGGGCGCCGAGCCGTCGCGCAGCTCGATCGCGTCCCAGGTGCGACAGCCCCTGGCCGTCGCCGGGCTGGTCAGCGCGGCGGTCACGCCGTCCGGGCCGCGGTGCAGGGGCCGCGGGGCGTCACCCGGCGCGAGCAGGTTCCGTACGAAGACCGCATGCACCCAGGGCGCCGTGAGGTAGCGGACCCGGTCGCGCGTACGGCCCGCGACCAGGGCGCCCGCCGAGGCCATGTCCGCACTGTCGACCCGGGCGAAGTCGAGCGCCACGCCCTCCGCCCCGGCGGCCTCGCGCGGCTCCGCGTACCGCACGATGCGCAGCCCGTCGTAGAACAGCACCACCGTCGCCCGGCCCACCCCGCCCGCGTACAGCAGCTGCGGCGCACCCATCGGCGGCCCGACGGGTGTCCGCGGAGTCGCCGACGCACGCACCGCGCCGTCCGGATGCGCCCATACGGTGAGCGCGCGGCGCAGCAGCCGGGTGTCCCCGGCGCGGTCGCCGCGGGTGGGCCAGGAGGTGAAGTCGGTACGGGGCGAACGCCGCCAGAACGTCGCCGACACCCGGCGCAACGCCCCTGGATCCAGGGCCTGTTCAGCGGCGGTGCTACGGGTGTACGCCGATGTGGGCGCGGCGGCGCGCCCCCAGCCCTGGCCCGGCAGCCCCAGCAGCGCCCCGCACACCAGCAGCGCCGCCACGGCAGCCAGAGCCGCCTTCGCGTACCGGCGCCGGCGCAGCAGATCAGGCGGACGGGCCTGAAGCGAACAGGGGTCGAACTCCGGGGATTCGAGGAGTGCGTACGGCGCCGGGACGCCCTCCGCCTCCGCGAGCGCCGCATGCGGGTCCGTCACCCCGGAAGCGGCGAGCACCCGCCGCACCTCCGCATCGGGCAGCCGCTCCAGGCCGCGCAGGACGCAGGCGGCGCGGGCGGGCGGGGAGAGCTCCGACAGGGCCTGTTCCAGGGCGAGTTCATCCGCCCCGCCCGAGTGCGGGAACAGCCGCAGTCCCCACACCAGCGGGAGGAGGGGCGTCACCCCGGCGCGGCGCAGCGGGCGGCCCGCCTCCAGCGCCGTACGCACTACGCGCTCACGGACGTACGCATAGGACGGGCAGGACGCACGGGAGGGGGCGACCGGCACCGCCCCCGTGGACGGGCGCGGCAGCGGGAGGCCGTACTCGGCCGCACGTTCCGCGCGGCGCCCCGACAGCAGGGCCCGCTGGACCAGGGCGTGTGCCGTCAGCACACGGCGATGGCTGTCGAGGGAGGGAGGCAGGACGAGATAGCCGAGCCGGACCAGTCGCGGATAGTGCTCGGCGAGCGCGGTCCCGGCCTGCTCCACATCGACCGGGACGGCTGCGGAAGGTACCTCTGGCAGTGGGCGCACGTTCAGCAGAACGAGCGAATCGTGCGATGGTCACCCCGGCACGCTCCTGCTCGTTCCGATCCAGCCGTTCGGCCGCCGCAGCCGGGTGGGAAGGGGCACGATGGGCGGATGGTGACGCAGTGGAGGATGCGACGAGGGCAGGGAACCCGGGCGCGGACCGCCGTGGCCGTGTGCGCGGCCGGTGCGGCGCTGCTCGCCGGGTGCGGAGGGGGAGAGGAGATCCCGCCGACCGCGACCGGCACGCTGGAACAGCTGGCCTCGAAGGCGCACTGCAAGCCGAGCATCGGGACCGACGCCGAGGAGCTCCGGCAGGCCAACTGCTCGACGGACGACGGGCGTTATGTGCTCGCCACCTTCGCGACCGATCGCGGTCAGCGGGAGTGGATCAACGAGGCCAACGACTACGGCGGCTCCTACCTGGTCGGCCGCAAGTGGGTGGCCGTCGGGGAGCCGCAGGTGGTCGCGGCGCTGCGCGGCCGGCTCGGGGGGACGGTGGAGACCGCCTCGCCGCACCACTCGTCGGGGAGTGGTGCGGACGGGGGGAAGGAGGCAGGGCACTCCGGTCACCGCGGGAGCTGACCGCGCAGGTCAAAAGGGGGCGGGTTCTGCTGCCGGGGACGCCTCAGCGGCACTTGCGACCGCCGTTGATGCAGCGCACCACCTTCTGCATCAAGCCGTCGTCGAAGACATTGATGAAGTCGCCGTGATCGGTGACGGGCTTGTGCAGCTGCTCCGGGAACGAGTCGACGGCGAACCCGGGGCCCGGCGGAACGGCGTACACAATGCGCTGGACCAGCTGGGGAATGGCCCGGAAGCCGTTCGGGCAGCGGCCGTTGTCCTGTACGAAGGAGACATGGGTGCGGTGATTCGCGCTGTCGATGTTGCGGCCGTCCCAGCAGCTCTGGAATGCGAAGGAGCGGACCACCTGGCTGCCGTCGGGGCAGATCGGGTATTTGTCCTTCAGCTGTCGGTTCTCGAATCCGGTGCAGCTCCATGAGGCATTGGCATTGGCGTCGCCGTTAGTGAATGCCTTGGCGTCACCGGTGATGATCCGAAGAAAGCGCGGCATGGCCGTCACCTTCCCGGTGGGACTGCCGACGAATTTCAGTGTGACCTGGGACGGGGTCTGGATCTCCCCGACGTTCTGGTCCTTCCCGCCGCCGTCCGCGTCCGCGTCGTTCTCGTCCTGTCCGTTCTGCAGGCGCAGCACGGGCCAGTAGTAGGTGGATCTGTCGCCCTGGTTCCGGCAGGTGGTGTCGCCCCCGGCCAGGTCGTCGTCTGCGGCGAAGGCGTCATTGGCCTGGTTGCCGACGTAATCGTGCATATGGTGGGCGCCATTGCTCACTCCGGGCGCGACGATGACATTGTCCGGGTTGAATTTGCCGTTCTCGTTGCGTCCGCATTCGGTGATGAACGTGCCGCGCGAGGCGCCACGGCGTTGCCGGGGGGTGTTGACATTGGGCCGGACGGACCGGATGTCGACGAAGTCGGAGTCGTCGGGACCGTTGCCGGCCGGGGGCTGATCCGCCTGGTCCTGGCCGTCCTGCTCGGCGCCGTCCTGGCCGCCCTGATCGTTCTGGTCCTGATCGTTCTGATCGTCCTGCTCCCCGCCGTCCTGGTTCCCGCCGTCGGCGCGCAGGCTGCACGGGGCCAGAGCGTCCAGTTGCTCCGGCCGGTCCGCGTCGCGTTCGATGGCGGTGGCTATACGGTCGATGCTCGCCGTCCGTTTGTCCTTGAGCGGATCGAGCACGGCATTCTCGGCGAGATTCGGATCCCTGGAGATCTCGTCCCTGCGGTCCGCGAATTGCCGATAGGCATCGGTGATCTGGGTGTCCATCGCCGCGAGTTCGCGGTCGACCTCCCCGCGTGCCTGGTCGGGCACGTCGGGGAGCTCGTTTCCCACGTCGGGGCAGTCGATGGTGGAAAGCTGGCGGCCCGAATTCCAGGACCGTTCGGGGGACGAGCCCGACGAACCCTCTCCCGCCGAAGCGTGGACATTGAGCGCGACCAGACCACCCCCGCCCAGAATCAGCGCGGCCGAGGCGACAATCGCCCGATTGGCCAGGGTCGAACGTTTCTTGCGCGATGCGCGTCCCATGGAAATCCTGAACTCCTCTGCTCGGGGTCCGCTTCGAGTTCTGCTTCGAGGGGGAAGCGTGACGTCCCATACGGCCCCGGTGCGCGGTCCGTTCAGTCGGTCGAGGAATTCGTGGGAAGCTCCATCCGTAAACCGGATGGAATGGCCAACTCTCAGGCGAAGGCAGCCATTTGGGGATCCAGCGGCGCTCCGGTCGGCCCGTTGCATCCGGTTGCATCCGGGAGCGACGGACACTGCACCTGAGCGCCGCGCCGTGACCCTGCGGCCGGAAAAACCCTGCTCGGTCGGCCGGCTCAGCCCCGGTCCAGATAGGCCAGCACCGCCAGAACGCGGCGGTTGTCGTCGTCGGACGGCGGCAGGCCGAGCTTCCCGAAGATGTTCGAGGTGTGCTTGGCCACCGCCCGCTCCGTGATCACCATCTGCGAGGCGATCGCCACGTTCGAACGGCCCTGCGCCATCAGCTCCATGACCTCCAGCTCGCGCGGAGTCAGTCCGCCCATCGGCTTGTCCTGCGAACGCCGCGACAGCAGCTGCGAGATCACCTGCGGATCCATCGCCGTGCCGCCCGCGGCGACCCTGCGTACGGCGTCGATGAACTGGTCCGCGTCGAACACCCGGTCCTTGAGCAGATAGCCGATGCCCCCGTTGCCGTCCGCCAGCAGCTCGCGCGCGTACAACTGCTCCACATGCTGCGAGAGGACCAGCACGGGCAGCCCCGGCCTGGCCTGCCGGGCCGCCAGCGCGCACTGCAGCCCCTCGTCCGTGTGGGACGGCGGGAGTCGGACGTCCACGACCGCGACGTCCGGCTCCAACTCGGCCAGGGCACGGGTAAGTTCGGGCCCGGACTCGACGGCTGCCGCGATCTCGAAGCCGTACGCCTCCAACAGGCGGACCAGGCCGTCGCGCAGCAGGAAGAGATCTTCGGCTAGGACAACTCGCAAGGGATCTCCATGGTCACCATGGTGGGACCGCCCGCGGGGCTGCTGACGGCCATGATGCCGTCGAATGTACCGAGTCGTCGTTCGACTCCGCTCAGACCCGAGCCGGAGCCGACCGCCGCACCGCCCCTGCCGTTGTCCGTGACGGAGACCCGCAGCATGGCGTCCGCATGGTGGATGTCCACCCAGACGCGGTCGGCCCCCGAGTGCTTGGCCGCGTTCGTCAGCGTCTCGCTCACCGCGAAGTACGCGGCCGACTCGACCGCCGCGTCCGCCCGGCCCTCCAGCTCCACCCGGACCTCCGACTCGATGGGCAGCCGCAGCGCCAACGCCCGTACGGCGTCTCCGAGTCCGCGTTCGGCGAGAACCGGCGGATGGATGCCGCGGACCAGATCGCGCAGCTCCGTGAGCGCCTCGGCCGAGGACTCGCGGGCCATGGACAGGAGCTTCTTCGCCTGCGCCGGGTCCTTCTCGATGAGCGCCTCCACGGTACCCAGGTTCATGCCCATGGCGACCAGCCGGGCCTGCGCGCCGTCGTGCAGATCGCGCTCGATGCGCCGCAGCTCGGAGGCGGCGGTGTCCACCGCCTCGTGCCGGGTCTCGGTCAGCCGTTCGATGCGCCGGGCCAGCTCCTGCTCCTGGGTGGGGGCCAGCATCGCGCGGGCGATCACGAAGTGCAGCCGCAGCAGCCGCTCACTGACCAGCACACCGGTGGCGAAGAGCACCACACCGAGCGCGGCGGCCGCAAGACCCGTCGCCTGGCTGTCGACCGGCACGAACGCGTACCAGTAGCGGTCGTCGGTGAACACCCGCCACAGGCCCGCCGCCAGGACGAAACCCTCCACCGGATAGAGCAGCAGCGCACCGGCCACGATCGACACCGCGTAGCCGGCCGTCATGTCGACCAGCAGCCACTGGATGTCCCGCCAGGTCGCCGGGTCCTTCAGCAGCAGCGTGGTCCGCTCCACCAGCCCGGTGAAGCCGGTGCGCAGATCCTTCGGGAAGGGGCGGTACGGGACCGGGATGCGGACGTCGGACCAGGTGACCGCGAGCAGTCGGCGCCGGTTGGCGTGCTTGCGGACCAGCTCCAGCACGTAAGGGGTGGTGACCAGGCCGATGCCCAGCGGGATGAAGGCGATGGAGAGCACCGTCCACACGAAGAGGGTGATCGATCCGGCCAGGCTGACGATGGACAGCACCACTCCCCGCCCGGCGGCCAGCAGTGCGCCCCGTGTCCGGCTCCGTATCGCGTTCATCTCGGCTCATCTCCCCTCGCCGGGCCCCGTGGCAGCGCCCGTCCGCAGACAGTCTCACCCGGCGGTCTCCCCGGGCGTCAGCCGTTTCACCACCCGGGGAGGGTGTACCCAGCACCACCCCGCCGCCTTCGCCCTACGGCTCCGCGAGAGGGGGCTTCGGCGGCTGGGACGGGCGGCGCTCCGTTCCTAGATTCATCGGTATCCGTCAGCGACGCGTCCGGCGTCGGCTGTCTTCCCTTTCCGTACGACTTCTGGGGGCGAACACGCCATGAGGCGCAACCTCGCGGCACGCATCGGTGTGTGGAGCGCACACCACCGCAAGACCGCCGTTCTCGGCTGGCTTCTTTTCGTCGTGCTCGCCACCGGCATCGGCGGTGCGTCAGGCATGGTCGAGATGTCCGACGCGGAGAACGCCGCGGGCGATTCGGCACGGGCCGAGCAGATCCTCGACGACGCCGGGCTGGGGCAGCCCGCCGGCGAGCTGGTCATGGTGTCCGCCGCGAAGGCGGGTGACTGGCGAAGCGCCGCCGACGAGGTCTCCGCGGCCATCGGAAGGACCGGTGAGGTGGCGAACCTCGCGGCGCCGGTCCCCTCCGAGGACGGCAGGGACGCACTGATCACCTTTGACCTGAAGGGGGACGCGGCGACGGCGCCCGACAGGGTGCAGCCCGTGCTGGACGCCGTGTCCGCGGTCCGGGCGGACCACCCCGGCGTCACCATCCACCAGTTCGGCGAGGCCAGCGCCGGTAAGTGGCTCGGCGACCTGCTCTCCGAGGACTTCAAGAAGGCCGAGTTCACCGCCGTACCCCTGGCCCTGGGCATTCTGCTGGTCGCCTTCGGGGCCGTCGTCGCGGCGCTGCTCCCGGTCGGGCTGGCACTGACCGCGTGCATGGCCGCCTTCGGACTGCTGTCGCTGGCCAGCCACCAACTGCACCTGTTCCAGACCACGTACTCCGTGATGTTCTTGATGGGCTTCGCCGTCGGCGTCGACTACTGCCTCTTCTACCTGCGGCGCGAGCGCGACGAGCGAGCGGCGGGACGCGATGCGGAGACGGCGCTGCGGATCGCGGCGGCGACCAGCGGCCGGGCCGTGCTCGTCTCCGGGCTCACGGTCATGGTCGCGATGGCCGGCATGTTCCTGTCCGGACTGATGCTGTTCAAGGGCTTCGCCCTCGCCACGATCATCGTGGTCTTCGTCGCGATGCTGGGCTCGGTGACCGTGCTGCCCGCGCTGCTGTCCTGGCTGGGCGACCGGATCGACGCGGGCCGTGTGCCGTTCCTCAACCGGCGGGGGAACCGGCGATCCCGCACCAGTGGCGGGATCGCGGGCACGGTGCTCAGGCCCGTCCTGTCCAGGCCGAAGGTCTTCGCCATCGCCTCGGTCGTCGTCCTGCTCGCCCTGGCGGCGCCCGCCCTCGGCATGAAGACCGAACAGCTGGGCCTGGAGAAGCAGTTCGGCTCCGACTCGCAGCTGTCGGTCGCCTACCGGCAGATCAGCGAGAGCTTCCCGGGCGGTCCCGCTCCGGCGCGGGTGGTGGTCAAGGCCGACGACATCGAGGCACCCGCACTGCGCAAGGCGTTCGACAGCTTCGACGGTGCCGGCGAGGTGACGGTTCACAGGGCGCAGAACGTCGCGGAGATCGAGGTCCCGCTCCCCGACGGCGAGGCCGGTCTTTCCGAGCTGCGCGAGGCGCGGCTGCCCGCCGCGTTCGAAGGGACGGGGGCGCAGGTGTACGTGACCGGGGAGCTCGCCGGGTCCGTCGACTTCAACGACCAGCTGAAGCGCGGCATCGTCCCCGTCTTCGCCTTCATCACGGTGGTGACGTTCCTGCTGATGCTGTTCTGCTTCCGCTCGTACGTCATCGCCGTGACCGCGATCCTGCTCAACCTGCTCTCCGTGGCCGCCGCGTACGGAGTGATGGCCGCCGTCTTCCAGCACGGCTGGGGGGCCTCGCTGATCGGCTCCGAGGGCGTCGGCGCGATCGAGTCCTGGATCCCGCTGTTCGTCCTGGTGGTCCTGTTCGGACTCTCCATGGACTACCACGTGTTCGTGGTCTCCCGGATCCGTGAGGCCCGCGACCGCGGTCTGCCCACCCGGGCCGCGATCGACGAGGGAATCCGGCGGACGGCGGGTGCGGTGACCGGCGCGGCCGCGATCATGGTCGCGGTGTTCGCGGTCTTCGGGACGCTGTCGATGCAGGACATGCAGCAGATGGGCGTCGGCCTCGCCGTCGCGGTGCTGCTGGACGCCACGATCGTACGGATGGTCCTGCTGCCCTCCGCGATGGCGCTGCTGGGGGAGCGGAACTGGCGGACCCCACGCGCACTGACCCGACTGCCGAGCCTGGAACACGGCGAGCCGGGGACGGGGCCGGCCGGGGCCCCGGTGAGCCAGGCGAGCTCGGGGCTGCGGGGCTGACCGGCCCGGCCCCGGTCCGGCGCACGGAGCGGCCCCGGTCCGGCAGATACCGGACCGGGGCCGCTCTCATGCGCCTCCGGTGCCGTCAGGGCGCGTACTTGTAGCCGACGCGCCGCACCGTCTGGATCGACCGGCGGTGCTCGGCGCCCAGCTTGCGGCGCAGCCGGGCGACGTGGACGTCCACGGTGCGTCCGTCGCCCACATGTCCGTAGCCCCAGACGGTGGTCACCAACTGGTCGCGGGTGTGCACCCGGTGCGGGTGCGCGACCAGATGGGCGAGCAGCTCGAACTCCAGGAAGGTGAGGTCGAGCGTGTTCCCGTCCACCGCCGCAGTGCGCTGTACGGGGTCGATGCGCACCGGGCCCGCGGCCGGGTCGTCCACCGGCGTCGGGACCACGTACTGGGCGGCCGCAGCGGCGGCCGCGGTCACGGCCGGCTGCTGATCGGCCGGTACGAGCACCAGGTAGCCGATCATCGGCGGCCGGCCCGGCAGCGCCGGAACGGTGTGCTGGGGCGCGGGCAGCCAGGTCGCACCCGGCGGCAGGAAGTCGGCCACATCGGCCAGCTGGACGACCTCGTCGGGGTCGACGGCGCGCAGCCGGTGGTGGTTGGGGGAGAGGGAGCGGGCGGGGGTGGTGGCCGCAGCGGTCGCCGAAGGCGCCGCGGTGGCAGCGGCTGCGGCGGAGAAGGTACGAGTGTTCGCCATGAGGGTCAGCTCTTTCGCGCGAAGGAGTCGTCGATGGACGGACTTGCTTGCGTGCGCGCGGACCGAAGGCCGGGTGAGCGGCTTTAGAGGGCCTGCGCGTTCAACGCGCGGCAACACACCCGGTCGAAGTCATGATGCTGACGAGAAGGCCAGAACGGTTCGAGGTCGCTGCGACCTGTCGAGGTGTACTGGATGCTGGCCATGCCCCCATTGAACCAGAGAACGCGACGGCACAGCAGACATCTTTCACTCGTCGATACGGACCCTTTGCGTTACGTTCCTCACCCTTGACCGCCGCAACCGAAGAGCCGCCGATCACCCGGCCCCACAACCAGCCGTCGGCCCCGCCCGCCCGCGGGCATCCGTCTCGCCGACGAGCCGTTTGCGCCAGTCCGGACCGGTCAGCTCCATTTCTCGGTCTCCACCTCGATGTCGAGCATGCGCCGACCCCGGCACGCGCCACTGACAGCCCGGGCACGCGCGAGGGCGCCCACCTGCAACGGTGGGCGCCCTCGCGCGGACAACGGAACGGGGTCAGACCTGGTCGGCCTTCTCCAGCGCGGTGCAGCAGGTGTCGACGATCAGCCGTGTGACGACGTACGGGTCGACGTTGGCGTTCGGACGGCGGTCCTCGATGTAGCCCTTCTGGTCCTGCTCGACCTGCCACGGGATACGGACCGAGGCGCCGCGGTTGGAGACGCCGTAGCTGTACTCGTTCCACGGGGCGGTCTCGTGCAGGCCGGTCAGACGGTCGTCGATGCCCGCGCCGTAGTTCTTGACGTGGTCCAGCGGCTTCGAGCCCTCGCCGAGCGACTCGCACGCGGTGATGATCGCGTCGTAGCCCTCGCGCATCGCCCTGGTGGAGAAGTTGGTGTGCGCACCGGCGCCGTTCCAGTCGCCCTTGACCGGCTTCGGGTCGAGGGTCGCGGAGACGTTGAAGTCCTCGGCGGTGCGGTAGAGCAGCCAGCGGGCGATCCACAGCTGGTCGGAGACCTCCAGCGGGGACAGCGGGCCGACCTGGAACTCCCACTGGCCGGGCATGACCTCGGCGTTGATGCCGGAGATGCCGAGGCCCGCCTTCAGACAGTTGTCCAGGTGCTTCTCGACGATCTCGCGGCCGAAGATCTCATCGGCGCCGACACCGCAGTAGTAGCCGCCCTGCGCGGCCGGGAAGCCGCCCTCGGGGAAGCCGAGCGGGCGGTGGCCGTCGAAGAAGGTGTACTCCTGCTCGATGCCGAAGACCGGCTCCTGGCCCGCGAACTGCTCGGCCACCGGGCGCAGCACGGCACGGGTGTTGGACTCGTGCGGCGTCATGTCGATGTTGAAGACCTCGCACATGACGAGCACGTCGTCGCCGCCGCGGATCGGGTCCGGGCAGGTGAAGACCGGCTTCAGTACCCGGTCGGAGGCGTGTCCCTCGGCCTGGTTCGTGCTCGAACCGTCGAAGCCCCAGATCGGCAGCTCCGCCACATCCTGCGACGGGCTTCCGGCCATGATCTTCGTCTTCGAACGGAGCTTGGCGGTCGGCTCGGTGCCGTCGATCCAGATGTACTCAGCCTTGAACGTCACGGAAGCCATCCTTTGCGGGTGCTGCGGTGCTGCGGTCCGGTCTACGCAGCGCAGCTTCGCAAGACGCGATTTCCCGGCCGTTGCTCAAATGTGAACCCCGTGTTACCGAGGTTTCCTGTGTTATGCGCGAGCCCTGACCAGCGGTCCGTTCCGCGACCGCCTGAAGCACCTCACGTCCGTGGACGAGAAGGTGTTGCGGCTGGTCGGTGCGCACGTGGGGTCTTTGGCGTCGCGTGATCTGAAGGCCCGGTGCGCCGATGGTCTTCAGCATTCGGCGATGTCGTGGGCGGTGCGGAAGCGGGAGCTGACGGCCCTCTCGTCGTCGCGGTGGGCGGGCGCGGTCACCAAGGCGACGCATGATCAGTGGGCGCTCGCCCGTCGTGGTCAGGCCGCGCACCTCCAGAGCCCGGAAGCCGGTATCAAGACCATCACCCACCGGTTGTCCCTGCCGATCGGGGCGAAGGGCGCCAAGCGGGCCCCGGGTGGTTACCGCAGCAAGCGCGAGTGGCATGCCAAGGCGCGCCGGCTGCGTCTGCTTGAGGCGCGGCTCGCCGCCGTACGCGCCGACCGTGAGGCGGGCCGGGTACGGGTCGTGCGCGGCGGGAAGCATCTGCTGAACACCCGCCATCACCTGGCCGGGGCCGGGCTGACGGAGGTGGGGTGGCGGGAGCGGTGGGAGGCGGAGCGCTGGTTCCTGACAGCTGACGGCGAGTCCGGGAAACGGTTCGGGAACGAAACGATCCGCGTCACCGACACCGGCGAGGTATCGATCAAGCTGCCCGCACCGCTGACGCATCTGGCGAACACCACCCACGGCCGTTACGTCCTGTCCGCCAGGGTCGCGTTCGCGCACCGGGGCCAGGAGTGGGCCGACCGCATCACCGCCAACCGGGCGGTGGCCTACCGCATCCACCACGACGTGACCCGGGCACGCTGGTACCTGACCGCCTCCTGGCAGCGCCCCGTCGCCCAGACGGTCCCGCTGACCGCCGCGCTGGTGCACGGTGTGGTCGGGGTGGACATGAAACGCCGACCATCTTGCCGCCTGGCGCCTCGACACCCACGGCAACCCGATCGGCGACCCCCGGTGCTTCTTCTACGACCTCTCCGGCGCCGCGTCCCACCGGGACGCACAGGTCCGGCACGCCCTGACCCGACTGATCACCTGGGCCGAGCATGCCGGTGTGAAGGCCATCGCGGTCGAGGATCTGGACTTCACGGCGGAGAAGACCCGCGAGAAACACGGCCGCAAGCGCCGTTTCCGGAAGCTGATCTCCGCAATGCCCACGGGGAGGCTCCGCGCCCGCATCGTCTCCATGGCGGCAGAGGCGGGACTTGCGATCGTGGCGGTCGATCCCGCCTACACCAGCGTGTGGGGCGCGAAGCACTGGCAAAAGCCCCTCACCAGCAGCACCCGTAAACCCAGCCGTCACGATGCCGCGAGCATCGCGATCGGCAGGCGCGCCCTCGGGCACCCGATCCGGCGACGGACGGCACCGCCCCGCGACGACCGGAGTGATCGTCGCGGGCATCGGACCGCCCAGGCCCGACCGGGCACCCCAGGGCGCGAGGAAACCCGTCCCCGTATCCCCGGACCACGGACACGATCCGCGCCGTCCGGACACGGAGCGAAAACGGGCAACCAGCACGCCCAACACCGTCCGGGGCGCGCGGCCGAGCATGAGTCCTGGCAACAGGACTCACCCCCGCTCAGTCTCCAGGAACGTGCAGCAGGCGGTAGTCCTCCGGGTGCGGCAGGACGTAGGCGGCGGCGAGCGCGTCCGCCGCGTACACCCTCACGTCGCACTGACCGGGATGGATCTCGAAGGAGATCCTCCGCGTCCCGGATCCCGGCCGTGGGCGCGCCCTTTGCGAGGCGCCGCACGTCGAAACCGTCCGCGTCGTATACGGAGTTCACGGCACCGTAAACGTGGCCAGGAACCCCACTCTCCGCAGGCTCAATACGGGAGCGGGCCGGTGGACCCGGCAGACTTGCCCCATGACGACACTCCCCGCGACCCCCCTGCGCATCGGCCTCGTAGGTACGGGCCCCTGGGCCCGGAACACCCAGGCCCCCGCCCTCGCCGCCCACCCCGGCGTCGCACTGAGCGGCGTGTGGGGCCGGAGCCCCGAGGCCGCGAACGCGCTGGCCGCCGCCCACGGCACCACGGCGTACACCGATGACACGGGCCTCGACGAGCTCTTCGCGGCCAGTGATGCCATCGCGTTCGCCGTGCCGCCGGACGTCCAGGCCCCGCTCGCCGCCCGCGCGGCGGCCACCGGGCGCCATCTGCTGATGGACAAGCCGGTCGCGACGACCGTCGCCGGAGCCCGCGAGGTCGCCCGGGCGGTCGAGCAGGCCAACGTCGCCTCCATCGTCTTCTGCACCCTGCGGTTCGCTGCCGAGACCTCTTCCTGGATCAGTGAACAGGCTGCCCTGGACGGCTGGTTCACCGCCCGCGCGGAATGGATCGGAGCGCTGTTCGCCCCCGGTGCGACCAGTGAGTACGCCGCCTCGCCCTGGCGCCGGGAGAAGGGCGGCCTCTGGGATGTCGGCCCGCACGTCCTGTCGGTCCTGATCCCGGTGCTGGGAGACGTGACCCACCTGACCGCGGCCCACGGCCCGTCCGACACCACCCATCTGATCCTGCGCCACACCTCCGGCGCCTCCAGCACGGTGACCCTCGCACTGGGCGCCCCGGTGGGCGCGGTGGGCATGGAGATCGAGCTCAGAGGAGAGGAAGGAATCGTCACACTCCCGCGGTGGGGCGACGCGGTCGGCGCCTTCCGGGCAGCGCTGGACGCACTGATCGACTCGGTACGCACGGGAGTACCGCACCCCTGCGACGCCCGGTTCGGACTGCGCCTGACGGAACTGCTGGCCGAGGCGGAGAAGCAGGCGGGGGCATAGGAGAGGGCCGTGGGGCGGCGGGCGCACGCGTCCCTCCTGCGCGCGAGGGGCGGATCCGTGCGGGCCGTCCGCCCCGCCCGCACCGGGCGTGGGCGGGTGATGTCGTGACGGCCCGGTGAGCGGCGGACAGAAAGCGCCGGGATGCTCAGCGCCCCAGGGCGTCCCGTACCGCCTCGTCCGTGCGCGCCACGACGGCGGTGCCGTCGTCGGCCGTGATGATCGGCCGCTGGATCAGCTTCGGATGCCCGGCGAGCGCCGCGATCCACCGATCCCGCGAACCGGCCCCGCGCGGCCACTCCTTGAGCCCGAGTTCCTTCGCGTCCGCTTCGTGCGTGCGCGTGATGTCCCACGGCTCCAGCCCGAGCCGGTCGAGCACGGCCCGGATCTCGTCCGGCGACGGCACGTCCTCCAGATAGCGGCGGACGGTGTAATCGGCGCCCTCCGCATCGAGCAGCTGCACCGCGCTGCGGCACTTGGAACAGGCGGGATTGATCCAGATCTCCATGGGGCCAACGGTACGGGAGGGACGCCCCGAAAGCCCGTCTGGCCAGCGACGATTGTCAGTGGGGGGCCGTAAAATGGAGGCAGTTCGTGAGGGTTTCACGACCGTGCCAGGAGGTTGCCCATGGCCGTTGCCGCAGTCACGACCAAGCCGCTCCACAAGCCCCTGCAGAAGAAGCCGCTCCCCGCGGGCCGGCCCCGCGAGTGGTACGTCTCCCACAACCGCCGTCTGAAGGCCATGCGCCTGGCGATCGCCCTGCTCGACACGGGCGTCTACTACCCGTCGACCGCGACCAACGACAAGATACGTACGACTGCCGAGCGCATCGGCATCCACCCGCCGTCCGACACGACCTGCCGCATGGTCCGCGCCCTGATCCGCTACGGCCGCTGACAGCGACGCGCCTGTGCCCTCGGAGCCCCTGGAGCTCCGAGGGCACAGGCGCACCCCTCCGGCAGGCCGTTGAGGAGTTCAGTGGTAGTTGTTCCGCGGTTCCCATGAGGCCGGCGTCCGAATCACGTACCACGGCGGGGCCATCACCCGATGGGAGCGGCAGGAGAGCGCGGTGAGCTTGTTCTCGGTGCCGGTGCCGGGTTGCGGGATCTCCAGGATGATCCGTCGATCCGAGCAGTCGTCGACAATGAGCGCGTTCTCCTCCAGCACCATGCGGCCGACGGAAGGATGCCTCACTTCCCGGGCGGTGACATGGTGCCTCTCTATTTCGTGCTGCTGCCACCAGGTGCGGAACTCCGGGCTGCTGCGGCTCAGTTCACCGACCAGAGTGGTGAACCACGGTTCGTGGACGTACGATCCGGTGGCCGCCCGGAATTCGGCCAGCACGGAGCGGGCGCTCGGCTCCCAGTTCTGAATCAGCTCGCGCAGATATCCGCCGAAGAACAGCCACAGCATATGGCGGTGCTCAGGTGGGATTTCGGCCAGATCGCCGTACACATCGGTTCTTGCCTGGTTCCAGGCAAGAATGTTGAAACGAGGACCGAGGGCGAGGGCCGGATGCGGATGCTGGCTGTCCAGGATGCGCTGGAGAGCCGGAGGAACACCGTCCGCAGGAATGGCCGTACTGGAACGGGGATCCTCGTTCGCCAGAGCCAGGAGATAGTCGCGCTCCTCGGCGTTCAGACGAAGGGCTTCGGCCAGCGAATTGAGGACGTGATCGGAGACCCGGATGTTCCTGGCCTGCTCCAGCCGGGAATACCAGCAGGCGCTTATGCCTGCCAGGTCGGCAACGTCTTCCCGTCGCAGTCCCGGCGTTCGCCGTGATGTCCGTGGGGGGAGACCGACCTCTTCCGGCTGAAGAGCCAGCCGTCGCGTTCTGAGGAAGTCCGCGAGCTCCGCTCGCCGTTGGTCGTAATTCATCCGTGGTTCCCTTTGCTGGGCGACGATTGCGGATGCTTATTACCTGGGACCTCTACTCCCAGGATAGTCGGTTTCCGGAAGCGCGCTCTGTCAGTGGGCCACCGGCCCTCGGCGGCGTGAAGCAGGGAAAAATCCCACCGACCACACCACAAAGGGCCCGGCAGCGAGCTGCCAGACCCTTGGTGTGGGGCTTGCGGTCAGCGGTTCCCACGTCCTTCCCCGCGGTCACCCCGGTCCTGTCCCCGGTCCTGTCCCCGGTCCTGTCCCCGATCCTGTCCCCGGTCCTGCGTCTGTGTCTGATCCTGTGTCTGTGTCTGTGTCTGCGCGGCCGGGACTCCCGACCGAAGCTGCGCCAGCATTGCCGAGCAGCCGGCGGTGGCGGCCACCTCGTTGTTGAATGCGGCGTTGTAATCCAGCCGGTAGACCGGGGTCTTGTCGGCGTTCTTCTTGAACTGGTCGACCTTCTGCCTGCACGTCGCGTCGCCGTCGTTCTCCCCGGCGGCGGCCGCCTGGATCCTCTCGGTGGCCGCATCCGGAGTGTTCGGATTCGGCGTGACCGGGCCCGTAGGCGTCGTCGCGGACGGCTTGACAAGGTTCAGGCACGGCTGTTGGTTCGCGCCCTCTTGGGCTGTAACGGCCTCGTCGGCCTTGACTACTGCCACCGCTCGGACAACTCCGCCCGCATTTGCCGTCCCAGAGGTGATCGGGCGTTTCCCGCTGAAGAAGGTGACAGTTGCGTTGGCGGTGAAACCGGCGCCTGACAGAGCCGCGCTCTCATTTGGGCCTTCGGTTCCGGAGACCGAACAGGAGGCCGCCGGAATGAGCGAAGGCAGCGAAGCAGCCCCCGACGCTGCACTCTTGCCAGGAGTTGCGGCGTGCGCCTCGGCGGACATTGCCGGTGCCAGCGCGAGTGACGCACCGAGCGGGACGCCGACCAGGGCGAGAATTCGCTTCTTTCCGTGCATGAGATTCCCCTTTGCCGTGGATCCGTGCAAGGAAAAGCGTGGCATGAGGGCTGTTGGGCAACAAGAGACTGCCCATCCTGGGAGTGGCAGTGTCAGTTCCCTCCCGTGCGGTTGCGAAGCCGGGGCCGATGTGTTCCACATCCGGGGTGGCTCTCCGGTGTGAAAGGGCCAGGGGGGCAGGGGCCACGACGCTGGGGTCGCGCTGCGGCCCCGCGGAGTGGGCTCGTCAAGCAGCCCAAACTGTACAGATGAAACTGTACAACTTGAGCTGCGGATTCTAGTGTGGAATGCATGAACGAGAGCCCGCGCCCGTCGCCCTCAGCAGTTCAGGCTTCGCGAGAGGTCCGTGCGGTCATCAGCCGCCTGCGGCGCCGCATCCTGAACGCCGCCGGGGCCGAGGACATCACTCTCGGGCAGGCGTCCGTCCTGACTCGCCTGTCCGGCAAGCAAGGCGTCACGGCCAGTGAGCTCGCCTCGGCCGAGGGAGTGCGTCATCAGTCGATGACGGCGACGATCGCGTCGCTGACGTCCTTGGGTCTGGTGGAACGGCGGCCCGACCCCGATGACGGGCGCCGTCTGCTGATCGCGCTGACCGCGGAGGGGCACCGGCGAGTGGAGGAGGGACGGCAGGCCCGACAGGAATGGCTTGCCGGTGAGTTGCAGGAGAAGTGCACGGAAGAGGAACGGCGGGCCGTGATCGTCGCCATGGCGGTACTGGAGCGCCTCACCCATGACTGATCAGAAAACAGAGGGGCGAGGCGGGACGGCGACGACGGGCTTCGACCGGCGGCTGCTGCCGCCGATGATGCTGGGCTCGGTCCTGAACCCGGTCAACTCGACGATCATCGCCGTCACGCTCGTACCCGTCGGCGACGCGTTGGGCGTGCCGCCCTCGCAGACCGCGTGGCTGGTCTCGGCCCTCTACCTGGCCACCGCTCTCGGACAGCCTGTCGTGGGTCGGCTCATCGACATCTTCGGGCCGCGCAGGCTCTTCCTCGTCAGCACGAGCCTTGTCGGGGTCGCCGGTGTCGTCGGCACCCTGGCGCCGAACCTGGGGGTGCTGATCGCCTCGCGGGTCCTGCTCGGGTTCGGCACCTGCGCCGGGTATCCCGCCGCGATGGCGCTGTTGCGCAGCGAGGCCAAGCGCACCGGGCAGGACAGTCCCAGTGGGGTGCTGACCGCTCTGGCCGTTGCCAACCAGACCATCGCCGTGATCGGCCCTCTGCTGGGCGGCCTGCTGATCGGGCTGGGCGGCTGGCGCGCCACCTTCGCGCTGAATGTGCCGCTGGCCGTCGCGGCCGTGCTGCTGGGGCTGCTCCGGCTGCCCAAGGAGGCCGGTACAGGGGAGTCCCCGCAGCGTGGGCGCCTCGCCGCCCGGCTCGACCTGCCCGGCATGGCGCTGTTCGCCGCGATGCTGGTCTCGCTGCTGCTGTTCCTGATGAACCTGCACCTGCGTGACTGGTACCTGCTGGTGATCGCCGCCGCGGCGAGCGCCGCGTTCGCGGCGCGGGAGCTACGGGCCCCCACCCCGTTCATCGACCTGCGGGTGCTGGGCGGCAACACGCCACTTCTGGCCACCTACGGGCGCGCGCTCGTCGCCTACGTCGTCGCCTACTCCTTCCTCTACGGGTTCACCCAGTGGACGCAGGAGGGCTCCGGGCTCTCGCCCTCCCACGCCGGACTGGTGCAGATCCCCATGTTCCTGGTGGCCATCGGTGTCTCGATCGTCTCCGGACGACACAATGGCGTGCGCGGCAAGCTGCTCGTCGGTGCGTTCGGGCAGGTTGTCGCCTGTGCGGTGATGCTGACGCTCACCGGGGACAGCCCCGTGTGGATGCTGATTCTCGTCGCCCTGATCTTCGGCGTCCCGCAGGGACTGAACAGCCTGGCCCTGCAGAACTCCGTCTACTTCCAGGCCGACCCCGAGCGCACCGCCTCCTCGGCCGGCCTGCTGCGCACCTTCGCCTACGTCGGCTCGATGGTCGCCTCCTCCGCAACGGCCACCTCCTTCGGGCAGCGCGCGGACACCGGTGGCATGCACCACCTCGCCTGGTTCATGCTCGGCGCAGGAGTGCTCTGCCTCCTCCTGACCGTCTTCGACCGCACACTCGGCCGTGCGAGGGACGGGGACACCTCGGCCGATACGCCGCAAGTGCCGTAGACCACCCGGAGGCTCCACGCCGCGAGCACCTCGCCGGCCACGGCTGAGGGCCGCCACCCGAGGCGGGTGGCGGCCCTCACCGTAGCTGACACGAGGTCAGGGGATCGACCGAGCAGTGCGCACGCGGTGCAACACGGGGACGGCTTAGATGTCGAAGTACAGCTCGAACTCGTGCGGGTGCGGGCGGAGCTGGATCGGAGCGATCTCGTTCGTGCGCTTGAAGTCGATCCACGTCTCGATCAGGTCGGACGTGAAGACGCCGCCGGCCTGCAGGTACTCGTTGTCCGCCTCCAGTGCCTCCAGGACGGCCGGGAGGGAGGTCGGGACCTGCTGGACGTTCGCGTGCTCCTCGGGAGCCAGCTCGTAGAGGTCCTTGTCGATCGGCTCGGCGGGCTCGATCTTGTTCTTGATGCCGTCGAGGCCCGCCATCAGCAGGGCGGAGAAGGCGAGGTACGGGTTGGACGACGGGTCCGGGGCGCGGAACTCGACGCGCTTGGCCTTCGGGTTGGAGCCCGTGATCGGGATGCGCATCGCGGCCGAGCGGTTGCGCTGCGAGTACACCATGTTGACCGGGGCCTCGAAGCCGGGGACCAGGCGGTGGTAGGAGTTCACCGTCGGGTTCGTGAAGGCCAGCAGCGACGGGGCGTGCTTGAGGATGCCGCCGATGTAGTAGCGGGCGATGTCCGAGAGGCCCGCGTAGCCCTGCTCGTCGTAGAACAGCGGGTCGCCGCCGGCCCACAGGGACTGGTGGACGTGCATGCCCGAGCCGTTGTCGCCGAAGATCGGCTTCGGCATGAAGGTCGCGGTCTTGCCGTTGCGCCAGGCGACGTTCTTCACGATGTACTTGAAGAGCATCAGGTCGTCGGCCGCGGCGAGCAGCGTGTTGAACTTGTAGTTGATCTCCGCCTGGCCGGCGGTGCCGACCTCGTGGTGCTGGCGCTCGACCTGGAGGCCGTTCTTGTCCAGCTCCAGGGAGATCTCGGCACGCAGGTCGGCGAAGTGGTCGACCGGCGGGACCGGGAAGTAGCCGCCCTTGTAACGGACCTTGTAGCCGCGGTTGTTGTCCTCCGAACCGGTGTTCCAGGCGCCGGCCTCGGAGTCGATGTGGTAGAAGCTCTCGTTCGCCGACGTCTGGAAGCGGACGTTGTCGAACACGTAGAACTCGGCCTCGGGGCCGAAGTACGCGGTGTCGGCGATGCCGGTGGAGGCGAGGTACGCCTCGGCCTTCTTGGCCACGTTGCGCGGGTCACGGCTGTACTGCTCGCCGGTGATCGGGTCGTGGATGAAGAAGTTGATGTTGACGGTCTTGTCGCGGCGGAACGGGTCGACGCGGGCGGTCGACAGGTCCGCGCGCAGCGCCATGTCGGACTCGTGGATGGCCTGGAAGCCGCGGATCGACGAGCCGTCGAAGGCGAGCTCCTCGGTCGGGTCGAAGGCCGCCGCCGGGATGGTGAAGTGCTGCATCACACCGGGCAGGTCGCAGAACCGGACATCGATGAACTTGATGTCTTCGTCGGCGATGTACTTCTTCACGTCGTCGGCGTTCTGGAACATCCAACTCCTCCTACTCCCGACCCGGGAGGGACGGGGTTGTGAAACTCGTGGTGCTGCCAGTGCGGTGGCACACGCTGGACCCGACCATAGGCAGACCGGATTTCTCAAGCATGACCCATTTGTTTCACAGAAGTTAACCGAGCCGGGTGCGGGCGGCACCTCGCGGCCGGTGGCGGACCCCCGTCCGGGCCGGGCCGCAGCGTGCGGCGGGCCCCCCGCCCGGCAGGGCGCGCGGACGGGCGCAGTACCGTGGTCGGGTGGACAATAGGCAAGCAATCGGATCGTGGCTCTCCGGGCCGCGCGCGGCCGCCGAGGAAATGGGGGCCGACTTCGGCCACCGGGGCAAGCGGCTCGGTCTCCCCGAGCACGGGCCGGGATCCGTCGCCCCGCTCGGCCGGCGCTTCGGAGCGCTCCTCATCGACTGGATCCTGTGCATGGTGATCGCATACGGGCTGTTCGCTCGCGGTGACCAGCAGGCGGCCGGGAACTGGGCGCTCGGCGTCTTCCTCGTACTGAGCGTGCTCACCGTCGGGACGATCGGCTGTACCCCCGGCAAGCGCCTCATGGGCATCAGGGTCATCTCCGAGAACGGCGGCCGGCTCACCTTCGGGCGGGTGATCGTCCGGAGCGTGCTGCTCTGCCTGGCGATCCCGGCCCTGGTCTGGGACCGCGACGGCCGCGGCCTGCACGACCGGCTGGCCCGCGCCGTTCAGGTCCGTATCTGAGCCGAGGACGGAACGAAGAGCCGAGGACGGAACGAAGAAGAGGGCGGGTCGCGAACCGAACCGGTTCGCAACCCGCCCTCTTCGTACGTACGGCGTCAGCGCATCTTTCCGCCGCGCGGCATCCGCATGCCCTTCGGCATCGGTCCCTTGGGCAGCGGCATGTTGCTCATCAGGTCGCCCATCGCGCGCAGCCGGTCATTGGCGGCCGTCACCTGCGGGCCGGTCAGGATGCGCGGCAGCTTCAGCATCTTGGTGCGCACCTTCTTGAGCGGCACCTGACCCTCGTCGTTGCCGACGATGATGTCGTGCACCGGTACGTCGACCAGGATGCGCGCCATCTTCTTCTTCTCAGCCGCGAGCAGCAGCTTCACCCGGTTCGCGTTGCCCTCGCCGACCAGCACGATGCCGGCCTTGCCCACGGCCCGGTGGACGACGTCCTGGCTGCGGTTCATCGCGACCGCAGGGGTCGTGGTCCAGCCACGGCCCACCCGGTCCAGCACCGCCGCCGCAGCGCCCGGCTGTCCCTCCATCTGCCCGAAGGCCGCGCGCTCGGCACGCCGTCCGAAGACGATCGCCATCGCGAGGAGGGCCAGTACGAAGCCCAGGATGCCCAGATAGACCGGGTGGCCGATCACAAAACCGACCGCGAGAAGGACACCGAAGGTGACGATTCCCACACCCGCGACGACAAGACCGATCTTGGAGTCGGTCCGCCTGGTCATCTTGTAGGTCAGGACGATCTGCTTGAGTCGTCCCGCGTTCTCGGCGCTGTCCGCGCCTTCAGTGTTTGCCTTCCTCGCCATGTACGGAAGTTTACGTGGCTCAGGAACGGTGGTCGGCCGCGGCCTCCAGTACGTACTCGGTCTCGACCCGGTCCTTGGCACGGCGCCGGTCCTCCAGGACAGCCGTCCAGGCGTTGCGGCGGGCAGTGCGCTGGCCGCTGCTCAGCAGCAGCGACTCGACGGCGCGGAGAGCATTGGTGACGGAAGGGATGGCGGTGGCGCGTACCGGCACGGCCTGCATCGTGGACATCTCCTCGGAGCGGATGTGCGGACTGAGTTGCGTGGACTCAGCTGCCCGGGCCGGGCTGCCCGGGACTGCGTTGCGCGAAGTGAGTGGCCTGCGCTGGGTGCGGGAACTGAGATGGCAGCGGCCCGGAGAGCCACTGCTCCCTGTGCACCCAGCGTCATTGCTCGGTGTTACCAGCGCATGACCGGTCGGTCAAACACCAATGAAACCTTGATATGGGCGCAGCGCACGCCGACGCGGCCCATACGCGCCCCCGACCTGCGGGGAGCGTATGGGCCGCGTCGAATCAGCCATTACCGCCCGGTAGCCACTTGTGCCCGGATTCACACGGCGGGAGCCGCGGCGACGGACCCGCGCCGCTCGATCGCCTGCTGGAACAGACGGCCCGCGCGGTACGAGGAACGGACCAGCGGCCCGGACATCACGCCGGAGTAACCGATCGCGTCGGCCTCGTCCTTCAGCTCCACGAACTCCTGCGGCTTCACCCAGCGCTCGACCGGGTGGTGGCGCACGGACGGCCGCAGGTACTGCGTGATCGTGATCAGCTCGCAGCCCGCGTCGTACAGGTCCTGGAGCGCCTCGCTGACCTCCTCGCGGGTCTCGCCCATGCCGAGGATCAGGTTGGACTTGGTCACCAGACCGGCCTCGCGGGCCTTCGTGATGACCTCCAGGGAACGCTCGTAACGGAAACCGGGGCGGATGCGCTTGAAGATCCGCGGCACCGTCTCGACGTTGTGCGCGAGCACCTCGGGGCGCGAGGAGAAGACCTCGGCGAGCTGCTCGGGCACCGCGTTGAAGTCGGGGATCAGCAGCTCGACCTTGGTGCGGCCGGCCTCCCGCTGTGCGGTCAGCGCGTGGATCTGGCGCACGGTCTCCGCGTACAGCCAGGCGCCACCGTCCTGAAGGTCGTCGCGTGCGACGCCGGTGATGGTGGCGTAGTTCAGGTCCATCGTGACGACGGACTCGCCGACCCTGCGGGGCTCGTCCCGGTCCAGCGCCTGCGGCTTGCCCGTGTCGATCTGACAGAAGTCACAGCGCCGGGTGCACTGGTCGCCGCCGATGAGGAACGTGGCCTCGCGGTCCTCCCAGCACTCGAAGATGTTGGGGCAGCCGGCCTCCTGGCACACCGTGTGCAGACCCTCGCTCTTCACGAGCTTCTGCAGCTGGTTGTACTCGGGGCCCATCTTCGCCCGGGTTTTGATCCACTCGGGCTTGCGCTCGATGGGGGTCTGGCTGTTCCGGACCTCAAGACGCAGCATCTTGCGCCCGTCGGGTGCGACAGCGGACACTCCGGCACTCCCCTTTGCTTTCACTGCATTGGATTCTTCGGCGAACACCAGGGTACGCCCGTGGTTCAAACGGCTTTACGTCTACCCAACCTGTGGCCGACAGGTCCTATTCCCCGCCGGGTGACCGGCCCGTCATGCCGTGGCCACGGCATCCGCCGGGCGTTCGATGGTGCGCGGGGCGAGCTCCGCGTTCTCCAGGACGTCCTTGAGGTGCTTCTCGACGACCGGGAGCACGTCCGCGATGGAGATGTCACGGCCCAGTTCGTACGCGAGCGAGGTGACGCCCGCGTCCCGGATGCCGCACGGCACGATGCGGTCGAACCAGGTGTTGTCCGGGTTCACATTGAGTGCGAAACCGTGCATGGTCACGCCCTTGGCCACCCGGATGCCGATCGCGGCCAGCTTGCGGTCCTCGCGGCGCTGGCCCGCGTTGGACGGGGCGTACTCGGGGCCGTTCAGCCGCGGGTCGAACTCCTCGTCCTGCAGACGCGGGTCGAAGTCGAGGGAGAGGCCGCCGACGGCCGGACGCTCCTCGACCGGGTCGCCCAGGACCCAG
The DNA here is from genome assembly GCF_035994185.1 of Streptomyces sp. NBC_01217. Taxonomy (NCBI): domain Bacteria; kingdom Bacillati; phylum Actinomycetota; class Actinomycetes; order Kitasatosporales; family Streptomycetaceae; genus Streptomyces; species Streptomyces sp. NBC_01217. Next base: position 2,510,931 of record NZ_CP108538.1, on the reverse strand, counting down.
ACTCCGCTGCGGCCCTCGACCCGGGAGGTCTCCAGACCGAACTCGGCGGCCGTACGGATCAGCGCGTCCTCCAGACGGCGGACATGCGCGACGACATCCACCGGGCGGGGCAGCTTCTGGATCGGGTAGCCGACCAGCTGTCCCGGACCGTGCCAGGTGATCTTTCCGCCGCGGTCGACGTCGATGACAGGGGTGCCGTCCAGCGGGCGCTCACTGTCGGTCGTGCGCCGCCCCGCCGTGTAGACGGGCGGGTGCTCCAGCAGCAGACAGGTGTCCGGGACGGCGTCCTCGAATCTGGCCGCGTGCACCTCGCGCTGCTTCTGCCAGGCCTCCTGGTAGTCGACGGCGTTCTCGCCGAATCCCAGCCGGACGAACCGAAGCTCGCTCACGACAGATGCCTCCCTACTCGCGGTGCCGGGAGCCGGGGGTGCCCGGAGCCGCGCCACCATGCACTGAATCAGCCCCAAGTCACTGTACGACCGGACTTCGGGCGACGGCCCAGCAGGTAGACCCCGTCAGCGCCACCCCCAATCCTCACACGATCGGATGAAAGTGAAGCGAAGGTGGCTGTGACCGCCGCCGTGGCCGCTAAATTCGCGCCGTTCCATTAGGGCTGCCCGCCCGGCCCCGAAGGCAGGAGACCGTACAGCTGATGTCGGATCGACCTCCGCAGCGCACCCCCAACCGCCGACTCGCCTCGCTCATCACCGAAGCCGGTTTCTCCAATGCGGGCCTCGCCCGCAGGGTGGACCAGCTCGGCCTGGAACACGGCCTCGACCTGCGGTACGACAAGACCTCCGTGACCCGCTGGCTGCGCGGCCAGCAGCCGCGCGGAACCACCCCCGCGCTGATCGCCGAGGTCTTCACCCGGCGGCTCGGGCGCCGCCTCTCCGCGCAGGACCTGGGCCTCGACGCGTGCGCCCCCGTCTACGCGGGCCTGGAGTTCGCGGCCACGCCCGCCGAGGCGGTCGACATCGTCAGCGGACTGTGGCGCAAGGACTCGGGCAGCCATGCGGAGCTGCGCAAGATCGCCTTCACCCCGGCCGGGCTCGTCGTCCCCAGCAGGGACTGGCTGATCGGCCGGGCCGATGAATGGGCGGGAGGGGGGAGCGAGTCCACGGCCCCGGCGCAGAGAGGAGCCGGTGGTGCCCGCACGGCCGGTGGGTTCGGACGGTCCGTGGGGGCCTCGGGGACAGCGGGGGCCCCCGGGGCGGCAGGGACCGTGGGGGCCGCCGAGACCGGTGGTCTCGGCGGTGTGCGCGGGGGCGGGATCGGAGCGCAGGGGTTAAGGGGGGCGGCGCACGGGGCGCACTGGCCCAGCGGTACGGGGGCGGCCGGCGCGAACGGCCGCGACGGGGTCCGTGGACCCGTACCGTCCAGGCCCTCCGGACCGTCCGCCCCACCCGGCGTCGTTCCCCGGCAGCGGCAGACCGAACGCAGCTCCGGCCAGCGTGTCGGCAACGGCGATGTCGCCGCCCTGCGGTCGGTCGGCGAACTCTTCCGCACCCTCGACAACGCCTACGGCGGCGGCCACGCCCGGCAGGCCCTCGTCCGGTACCTGGAGCACGAGGCGGAGCCGATGCTGCGCGGGATGTACGGGGAGGCCATCGGGCGCATGCTCTTCTCCGCCGCCGCCGATCTGACCCGGCTGGCGGGCTGGACCTCGTACGACATCGCGGCCCATGGTCTGGCCCAGCGCTACTTCGTCCAGGCGCTGCGGCTCGCCCAGGCCGCGGGCGACCGTCCGTACGGCGCCTACGTCCTGATCACCATGAGCCGGCAGGCGGTCTACCTGGGGCACGGCAGGGAAGCCGTGCAGCTGGCCCGGGTCGCCCAGCAGGGCATCGGTCCGTCGGCGCCGCCCGTCGTCCAGGCGCTGCTGCAATCCGTCGAGGCACGCGGCCACGGAGTGCTCGGCGAGGCCAGGCCCTGCACGGCCTCGCTGGCACGGGCCGAACGCGCGCTGGAGATCGCCCGCCACGGGGACGACGTGCCGCACTGGGCGCGGTATTTCGACGAGGCCCAGCTCGCCGACGAGTTCGGCCACTGCCACCGGGACCTGCAGCAGTACCGGGCCGCGGCACAGCACGCCGAGCGCTCCCTCCAGCTGCGCTCCCCGGCGTACGCCCGCAGCCGGCTGTTCTGCCGTGTGGTGCTGGCCTCCGCGCGGCTCGGCCTCGGTGAGCTCGACCAGGCGTGCGTGCTCGGCGCCGAGGCCGCCCAGCAGGCGGCGGAGATGCGGTCGGTACGGGCGACGGAGTACGTACGGGACTTCGAGCGCCGCCTGGAGCCCTACCGGGACGCGGCCGCGGTACGGGGGTACCGCGAACGGGTCGCCGCGCTCGCGCTGGGGTGAGCCCGGGGACGCCCCCTACGCCGCTTCGGACAGGGCCGATCCGCTCCCGCGCCCCGGCCGTACACCCAGGTCGGTGAGGATCGCATCGGCCGCGCGGCGGCCCGAGAACAGGGCGCCCTGGGCCGTGCTCGTGTCGCGGTGGTCGCCGCACACGTACAGCCCGGCGAGCAGCCTGACCGGGCGGCGCAGATCGTGCGGGGGCGGCATCGCGGGGACGGCCTCGGGGTCGTGATGGGCGGCCAGCAGCTCCCAGTCGTCGGTGGGCGTGCCGTACAGGGCGGCGAGATGGGCGCGGACCGTGCGGTCCAGGTCGGGCGGCGGGGTGCCGAGCACGGTCGAGCTGATCAGGGTCCGGCCGCGCGGGGCGCGCGAGGGGTCGACGGCGCTCATCACCGCTGTGTGTGCGACCGGGCCCGAACGGTCGGCGTCCAGCAGCAGCGAGGTGCCGGTCGGCGGGGGAGCGGGGGCGGTGTGGTGAAGGACCGTCACGGGGTGGAAGGGCGGCACCCGCAGACCGGGCAGCAGCTCGGCGGCCGCGCCCGCGCCGGTCGCCAACAGCAGGGAGCGGCAGCCCAGTTCTCCGTGTTCCTTGGTGCGGACCGAGGTGATGTCGGCGGCGGTGACATGCACGCCCGTCCGTACGGTGCCGGGCGGCAGTGCGGCCGCGAGAAGTTCGGGCAGCCTCCCCGCACCGCCCTCGGGCACGCACAGCCTGCCCTGCGCATAGCCGCGCAGGGCGAGATCGGCGCACCGGCTGGACGTGGTGAGCTCCGGGTCGCTGAGGAGCGCGGAGAGCAGCGGGCGCAGGAAGCCGTTGACCGTGCGGGAGTTCAGGCCGCGCCGGGACAGGGCGGCGAGTGCCGTCTGCTCGGGCCGGGCCAGGATGCGGGCGGCCGGGGTGGCGGCGAGCCGGGACAGGGCGGCGCCCAGCCGGGCCTGGTCGATCGGCCCGCCCATCGGTGGACGGGGGGCGCTTGCCAGGGCGCGCACTACCTTGAATGCGCCCCGCGCGCCCCGTACATCGCCCGTCCGGAACTGACGGCCCTCGCTGTGCACGAGCACCCCCGGGGCGAAGTTGCGCAGCACGAGCCCTTCGAGTGCGGGCATCCGGCGGAGTTCCGGGTACGAGGTGCTGAGCAGCGGGCCGATGTGGTCGAGCCGGAAGCCGTCCAGATCGGCGGTGGCCATCCGGCCGCCGACCCGGGGTCCGGCCTCCAGGACGCTGACACTTACCCCTGCGCTGGTCAGTTGGTGGGCGGCTGACAGGCCGGCGATTCCGGCCCCGATGATGACGACGTCCGCGTGACGAGCCGAGCTGAGCACGTGCCCCTCCCCGAGTCGGCGCAACTACTGGGAGGCTCTTGCCCCCAACAGGCCCCGGGAATGCCCGAGTTAGCAAGGAGGCTAGGAGGGTGGCCGGTGCGGGCGCAGTCGTGCGAACCGGGGCACCGTTGCACGGGGTCGCACGCTCGTCCGAATGCCTGGAGGGCGTTCGGGAGCGGGTCGCGCACGGCGCGCTCCGGCGCGGTCGGTGCGCGCCGGTGTCCGGTCGGTGGGCTCAGCGCAGTGCCGCGCGGATCGCCGCGTCGATTCCCGGGAAGGCGAACGCGAAGCCGGAGTCCAGCAGTCGGCCCGGCAGCACCCGCTGGCTGCCCAGCACGTCCTGCGCGAAGTCCCCGAGAGCGATCCGCAGGGCCGGTGCCGGAGCGGTCAGGAGCGTGGGCCGGCGCAGTACCCTCCCCATCGCGGCCGTCACCTCGCGGTTGGTGACGGGGTCGGGGCCGGTCAGATTCACCGGGCCGGACAGCGACTCGGTGTCCAGGATGTGCCGCAGGGCCGCGACCTCGTCGTGCAGCGCGATGAAGCTCCAGTACTGGAGGCCGTTGCCCAGCCGGCCGCCGAGCCCCGCCCGGAACAGCGGGAACAGCCGGCCCCAGGCCCCGCCCGCACGGCCGACGACCAGACCGGTGCGCGCGTGCACCGTCCGTACGCCGGCCTCCTCGGCGGCGGCCGTGGCCGCCTCCCATTCCACACATACGGACGGCAGGAAGCCTTCGCCGGCCGGGGCGCTCTCGTCGACCGCGCGGTCCCCGGTGTCGCCGTAGTAGCCGATGGCCGACCCGGACAGCAGGACTTTCGGCGGTACGTCCAGCGAGGCGACGGCCTCGGCGACGGCCGCCGTCCCGAGCACCCGGCTGTCCCGGATCTCCTTCTTGTACGCCGGAGTCCAGCGGTGGTCGCCGACGCCCGCCCCGGCGAGATGGACGACGGCGTCGCAGCCCACCAGGCCCGACACGTCGACGTACCGGCGCCCGGGATCCCACTCCACCTCGTCACCGGCCCGCGCCGGGTGCCGCACCAGACGTACGACCTCGTGCCCGTCGGCCCGCAGCGAGCGCACGAGCGCCGCTCCGATGAGTCCGGATGCTCCGGTGACAGCGATACGGGAGTGCAGCATGGCTCCCATCCTGCCGCAGCGGCGCGGACGCGTCTGTATGCGCGGGCCGACGGTTGTCGCGCGCGTCGCCGATCCGGTCCGGGCGGGGCAGGGACGGGCTGCGCGCCGGGCCGCGAAGGGCTGCGAAACGGGGCTGACCGGGCGAGGGGCGGCGTGGCACAGTGGCGCGCATGCCCGAGAACCACACGCACCGGCTCCACGTCGTCCGTCCCGTCCGCACAGTCCACGCCGTCCGCCCGGCGGTTCTCTCCGACGAAGCCGCTCTCGGTGAACTCGACCGCTCCACCTGGTCGACGCTGCACGCCGTGACGCCGAGACCGCAGCCTCCGTACGCACCGGTCTTCGACGACCTCCACCGGCCGGAGGACTTCCTCGTGGCCGAGGCGGAGAACGCGGCGGGCGAGGTGCGCCTCGCCGGGTACGCCAGGCTGGTCCTGCCCACCTCGCTGGCCTGCAACGCGCACGTCCGGCAGATACAGGGCCTCGCCGTGGCCGACTGGGCGCGCGGCCGCGGGATAGCCCGGGCCCTGCTGCGGGCCGCGTTCGCGGCGGCGCGGAGTGACGGGGCGAACCGGATGACCCTGCGGGTGCTCGGGCACAACGCACCCGCGCGGGCCCTCTATGAGTCGGAGGGATTCGTCGTCGAGGGGCTGCTGCCCGGTGAGTTCTTTTTGGACGGGCGTTACGTGGACGACGTCATGATGGGCCGTTCGCTCGCCCCGTGACCTCCCGTCCCCCCTCAGCGGGCCCCGAACCGCTCCCAGAGCGCGGGGAAGCGCTCCGCCAGGACCGTGTCGTCCTCGAAGCCGAGGGGGGTGCCCTCCGGCTCGGCCGCCTGGGGCGGCAGACCGAGGTCGGGGGCGACCACGCCGGTGAGCTGTTCGTACGCCTCGTCGGCGGCGTAGCCGAGATCCTCGGCGTCCCCGTCGATCTCCTCGTCGAAGTCGTCGAGGAGATCGGCGAGGCTGTCCGGGTCGTGCAGAGCGCCCTCGAAGACCTCCCGGCCCTGCCCGATCAGCCAGCAGCGGAAGAAGTCGAAGGCGTCATCGCTCGCGCCGCCGAGCAGCACGGCGGCGGCGCCCCACAGCTCCCAGCGGTAGGCGCGGTTGTAGCGGGCCTCGAAGTGCCTGGCGAAATCCAGCACGGCTTCGGGATCGAGCTGCACCAGCCGTTCGACGAGCAGGTCGGCCTGGTCCTCGGGGTCGCCCTCGGCGGCCTCGCGGGTGCTGTCGATGATCTCCCAGAACTCCGTCTCGTCCATCACGGGTCAAGCATCGGCCCTGGCGGCAGGCGATGCACGCGGACGCGGCGAAAAGAAGCCCTCAGCGATAGAGGTCGCGCAGGCGTTCGGCTGCCGCGCCGAAACGGGCCCGCAGGGCGGCCGGTTCGAGGACCTCCAACTCAGGTCCCAGGGTCAGGAGTTGGCCGTACGCGACGTCGAGGGACTCGACCGGCAGAGTGACCGTCAGCCGCCCCTGCGTATCGGCCGGTCCCGCCACGTCCAGAGCCTCGTGGACCGCCGAACGGTCCATGGCGTACGGCAGTCGGCGTACACCCTCCTCCGACACCCGTACCGTCACCTCGGTCCGCAGGAGCGAGCGGGCGAACTGGGCGGCGCGCTCGTCCCAGAAGCCCGGAAGATCGAACCGCTCGTCGCGTTCGAACCGCTCGTCCGACACCGCGACGGCCGAGAACCGGTCGATCCGGTACACCCGGAAGTCGTCCGCCGCGCGGGCGCAGAGGTACCAGACCCCGGCCTTCAGGACGAGTCCGTACGGGGCCAGCTCCCGCTCCACCTCCCCGTCCCGGCCGCTGCGGCGGTAGCGGGCGTGGACGATCCGGTCGTCCCAGACCGCCTCCGCGACGGCGGGCAGCAGTTCGGGGGTGACCGGCTCCTGGTACCAGCCGGGGGCGTCCAGGTGGAAGCGCTGCGCGGCGCTGTCGGAGGCGTCCCGCAGGGAGGGGAGCAGGGCCGCCGACACCTTGAGCCGGGCGGCGGACGCGGCGTCCTCCAGGCCCATCTCGCGCAGCGCGGACGGCAGCCCGGAGAGGAAGAGCGCCTCGGCCTCGTTGCGGGCGAGCCCGGTGAGGCGTGTGCGGTACCCGCCGACCAGCCGGTAGCCCCCGGCCCGGCCCCGGTCCGCGTACACCGGGACGCCCGCCTCGGAGAGTGCCTGCGCGTCCCGGGTGACGGTCCGCTCGGACACCTTCAGCTCCTGGGCGAGCTCGGCGGCGGTCATGACGGGGCGGGACTGCAGGAGCAGCACCATTTTGATGAGACGGGCAGCACGCATGCGGCCATTGTGGCCGCGCGGGGCGAGTGTGGCCTCAATCGCCGGACGGGCTCAAAAATGTGCTCGATCGCCGGACGGGCTTGATTTTCAAGCCCGTCCGGCTCGGTCCGCCGGGGCGGACCCTCGCGTCAGAGCCCGTAACGCTCCCGGGCCTCCTTGACCGCGGACGCGGTCACCTCGCCGCGGCGGGCCAGCTGGGCCAGGGCCGCGACCGTGACCGACTGCGCGTCGACGCCGAAGTGGCGGCGGGCGGCGTCTCGGGTGTCGGAGAGGCCGAAGCCGTCCGTGCCGAGCGAGGACCAGTCCTGCTCCACCCACTGGCTGATCTGGTCCGGGACCTGCCGCATCCAGTCGCTGACCGCGAGGACCGGACCCGGAGCACCCTCCAGCGCCTGGGTCACGTACGGCACCCGCTGCTCACCGCGGAGCAGCGCCTCGTCGCACTCCAGCGCCTCGCGGCGCAGCTCGCCCCAGGACGTGGCGGACCAGACGTCGGCCGTGACGCCCCAGTCCGCGGCCAGCAGCTCCTGCGCCTGAAGGGCCCAGTGGATCGCCGTACCGGAGGCCAGCAGCTGGACGCGCGGTGCGTCCGCCGTCGCGGGCGTGCCCTCCTTGAAGCGGTAGAGGCCCTTGACGATGCCCTCCTCGACGCCCTCCGGCATCGCGGGCTGCGGCTTCGGCTCGTTGTAGACCGTCAGGTAGTAGAAGACGTTCTCGGCCTCGGGGCCGTACATCCTCCGCAGACCGTCCTTGACGATCACCGCGATCTCGTACGCGAACGCCGGGTCGTAGTTGAGCGAAGCCGGGTTCGTGGCCGCGATCAGGTGCGAGTGGCCGTCCGCGTGCTGGAGGCCCTCACCCGTCAGCGTCGTACGGCCCGCCGTGGCGCCGACGATGAAGCCCTTGCCGAGCTGGTCGGCGAGCTGCCACATCTGGTCGCCGGTCCGCTGCCAGCCGAACATCGAGTAGAAGATGTAGAAGGGGATCATCGTCTCGCCGTGCGTCGCGTACGACGTGGCGGCGGCGATGAAGTCGGCCATGGCACCGGCCTCGGTGATCCCCTCGTTGAGGATCTGGCCGTCCTTGGCCTCCTTGTAGTACATCAGCTGGTCGCGGTCGACCGGCTCGTACGTCTGGCCCAGCGGCGAGTAGATCCCGGCCGACGGGAAGAGCGACTCCATGCCGAAGGTGCGCGCCTCGTCCGGGACGATCGGCACCCAGCGCCTGCCGGTCTCCTTGTCCCGCATCAGGTCCTTGGCCAGGCGCACGAACGCCATGGTGGTGGCCATCTCCTGTTTGCCGGACCCCTTGTACAGGGCCTTGAACGCGCGCTCCTCGGGCTCGGGCAGCGCCACCGCGTGCACCCGGCGGGCCGGGGCGGGGCCGCCGAGAGCGGCACGGCGCTCCTGGAGGTAGCGGACCTCGGGGGAGTCTGCGCCCGGGTGGCCGTAGGGCACCAGGCCGCTCTCGAAGGCGCTGTCCGGGATCGGGAGGCCGAGCAGCTCGCGCATGCCCTTGAACTCGTCGATCGACAGCTTCTTCATCTGGTGGTTGGCGTTCTTGGACTCGAAGCCCTTGCCGAGCGTGTAGCCCTTCACCGTCTGCGCGAGGATGACGGTCGGAGCGCCCTTGTGCTCGACGGCCGCCCTGTACGCCGCGTACACCTTGCGGGCCTCGTGGCCGCCGCGGGAGGTGTAGAAGCACTCGGCGATCTTCGCGTCGGTGAGCAGCTTCGCCAGCTCGGCGAGCGCGGGCTCGGCGCCGAAGAAGTGCTCACGGATGTACGCGACGTCGCGGGTGGCGTACGTCTGGAACTGCGCGTCCGGGACCTCCCGGAGCCGGCGGACCAGCGCGCCCGTGGTGTCCAGCTGGAACAGCTCGTCCCAGGCGTTGCCCCAGAGCGTCTTGATGACGTTCCAGCCGGCGCCGCGGAACGCGCCCTCCAGCTCCTGGACCACGCGGAAGTTGGCGCGGACCGGGCCGTCGAGGCGCTGCAGGTTGCAGTTGATGACGAAGGTCAGGTTGTCGAGCCGCTCACGGGCCGCGAGGGCGAGGGCGGCGGTCGACTCGGGCTCGTCCATCTCGCCGTCGCCCAGGAAGGCCCAGACGTGCGAGTTCGACGTGTCCTTGATGTTGCGGTTGGCCAGATAGCGGTTGAAGCGCGCCTGGTAGATCGCCGAGAGCGGGCCGAGGCCCATCGACACGGTGGGGAACTCCCACAGCCAGGGCAGCCGCCGCGGGTGCGGGTAGGACGGCAGGCCGTCGCCGCCCGCCTCCTGGCGGAAGTTGTCGAGCTGCTGCTCGCTGAGCCGTCCGTCGAGGAAGGCGCGGGCGTAGATGCCGGGAGAGGCATGGCCCTGTATGTAGAGCTGGTCGCCGGAGCCGTCCCCCTCCTTGCCGCGGAAGAAGTGGTTGAAGCCGGTCTCGTACAGCCAGGCCGCCGAGGCGAAGGTGGCGATGTGGCCGCCGACCCCGAGCCGGGAGCCACGGGTGACCATCGCGGCCGCGTTCCAGCGGTTCCAGGCGGTGATCCGGGACTCCATCTCCAGGTCGCCGTCGAACGCGGGCTCGGCGGCGGTTGGGATGGAGTTGACGTAATCGGTCTCCAGCAGCTTGGGCAGCGCGAGACCGGCGCCCTCGGCGTGCTGGAGCGAGCGGCGCATCAGGTACGCGGCGCGGTGCGGGCCGGCGGCCTTGGTGACGGCATCCAGGGAGGCCGCCCATTCGGCGGTCTCCTCGGGGTCACGGTCCGGGAGCTGATCGAGCTCGCTCGGAAGCTTTCCTACGGGGTCGGTCATGATCGCCGCCTTCCGGAGTGGAGGGGGGTGGAGAAAGGCCCTGACTGGCAGGACAGGGCGATGGGGCCGGTGGGCCCGCGGAGTGAACTGTAAGTCGCCGATCGATGATCGATCAAAGGATGAACGGCAAAACTTCTCGATATGAAGAAAGTGGCATGCGGTGCCGCGAAATGGGGCACGGAGTGACGGGATTTAGCGCGCAAAAGGGGCGTCCGCCTGCACAGGAGAGCGCCCCTCGCGACAGATGCGTACGGCCTTCAGGGCAGCCGCGTACGGCCCTCAGGCGCGCGGTGCGCAGCCGAGCACATGTGCCTTGACCAGCACGCCGATGTCCGGGTCCTTTCGCAGGAACGCCTCGATGAGCGCCTCGTGCTCCTCCGCGTACGACTTCTGGACCGTGCCCAGCCAGCGGATCGACAGGGCGGTGAACACCTCGATGCCCAGCCCCTCCCAGGTGTGCAGCAGCACGGCGTTCCCCGCGGCGCGCACCATCTCGCGGTGGAACCCCACGGTGTGCCGTACCTGCGCCTCGCCGTCGGCCAGCCGGTCCGCCTCGTAGAGAGCCGTCACATGCGGCGAGAGGCACGAGCAGTCCTCGCCGAGTGCCGGAGCCGCCAGTTCCGCCGCGATCTGCTCCAGACCGGCCCGTACGGGATAGCTCTCCTCCAGGTCGGCCGCGGTGAGATTGCGGACCCGTACGCCCTTGTTGGGCGCCGACTCGATCAGCCGGAGCGTCTCCAGCTCCCGCAGCGCCTCGCGCACCGGCGTCTGGCTGACCTCCAGCTCGGTGGCGATCCGGCGCTCCACGATCCGCTCACCCGGCTTCCAGCGCCCGCTGACGATCCCGTCCACGATGTGCTCGCGGATCTGTTCGCGCAGCGAGTGGACGACGGGCGGGGTCATGAGGGGCTCCTTCGGGGCAAACCGGTGCTGTCTGCGCCATCACGGCTGCCGGGGCGACCGGTGGTGTCTAGACAATACGGCGGCGCCCCCGTCCGAGGAGTGTCCCGGACGGGGGCGCCGCTGGTGAGGCTGGTTACAGCAGTGGTGCTCAGAGGCCGAGCTCGACCTCGAACTCACCGGCCTCCAGGATCGCCTTGACCGCGGTCAGGTAACGGGCGGCGTCCGCGCCGTCCACCAGACGGTGGTCGTAGGAGAGTGCGAGGTACGTCATGTCGCGGACACCGATGACGGTGCCCTCCTCGGTCTCGATGACCGCCGGACGCTTCACCGTGGCACCGATGCCCAGGATGGCCGCCTGGTTCGGGGGCACGATGACGGTGTCGAACAGCGCACCGCGCGAGCCGGTGTTACTGATGGTGAAGGTGGCACCGGACATGTCGTCCGGGGTCAGGCCGCCACCGCGGGCCTTGCCGGCCAGCTCGGCGGTCTTCTTCGAGATACCGGCGATGTTCAGGTCGCCCGCACCCTTGATGACCGGGGTCATCAGACCCTTCTCGGCGTCCACGGCGATGCCGATGTTCTCCGAGTCGAAGTACGTGATGGTGCCCTCGTCCTCGTTGATCCGGGCGTTGATGACCGGGTGGGCCTTCAGCGCCTGGGCCGCCGCCTTCACGAAGAACGGCATCGGGGACAGCTTGACGCCCTCACGGGCGGCGAACGCGGCCTTCGCCTGGTTGCGCAGCTTCATCAGCTTGGTGATGTCGACCTCGACGACCGAGGTCAGCTGGGCCTGCGAGTGCAGCGCCTTCATCATGTTGTCGCCGATGACCTTGCGCATGCGGGTCATCTTGACCGTCTGACCGCGCAGCGGGGAGACCTCCAGCTTCGGCGCCTTCGAGGCCGCCGGAGCAGCCGCGACAGGGGCCGGAACAGCGGCGGCGGCCTTGGCGGCCTCCGCGGCGGCGACGACGTCCTGCTTGCGGATACGGCCACCGACGCCGGTGCCCTTGACCGCAGCGAGGTCGACACCGTTCTCGGCGGCGAGCTTGCGGACCAGCGGCGTGACGTACGCGCCGTCGTCACCGGAGGTCGCGGCCGGGGTGACCGGAGCCGGGGCGGCGACGGGCGCCGGAGCGGCGGGCGCCACCGGAGCGGCCGGGGCCACCGGAGCGGCCGGGGCCACCGGAGCGGCCGGGGCCACCGGAGCCGGAGCGGCGACCGGGGCGGCGGGCGCCACCGGGGCCGGAGCCGGTGCGGGGGCGGGGGCGGCCGGAGCCACCGGGGCCGGAGCGGGGGCAGCGGCGACCGGGGCCGGTGCGGCGACGGGCGCCGGAGCGGCCGGGGCCGGGGCAGCCGCCGGAGCGGCACCGGCGGCACCGATGACGGCGAGCTTGGCGCCGACCTCGGCGGTCTCGTCCTCGGCGACGACGATCTCCAGCAGCACACCGGAGACCGGGGCCGGGATCTCGGTGTCGACCTTGTCCGTGGAGACCTCCAGGAGGGGCTCGTCCTCCGTGACCTCCTCGCCGACCTCCTTCAGCCAGCGGGTGACGGTGCCCTCGGTGACGCTCTCGCCGAGCGCCGGGAGGGTGACGTCGATACCGGCGGCGCCACCGGCCGGTGCGGCTGCGGCCGGAGCCGCGGCCACGGGGGCCGGAGCGGCAACCGCGGGGGCAGCGGCGACCGGAGCCGGAGCGGCCACGGGCTCGGCGGCCGGGGCCGCCGCGGCGGCGGGTGCACCCGTGCCGTCGTCGATGATGGCCAGCTCGGCGCCGACCTCGACGGTCTCGTCCTCGGCGACCTTGATGGCGGCGAGGATGCCGGCCGCGGGGGCCGGGATCTCGGTGTCGACCTTGTCGGTCGAAACCTCGAGCAACGGCTCGTCGGCTTCGACGCGCTCGCCCTCGGCCTTCAGCCAGCGGGTGACAGTTCCCTCGGTGACGCTCTCGCCGAGCGCCGGAAGGGTTACGGAAACCGACATGGTTTCAGTTGCTCCTTACGAAAGTGCGGAAGTAGGTCGGTCGTCGCGCCCGGTCGACTGATCAGTCGTGGGAGTGCAGAGGCTTGCCGGCCAGGGCCATGTGGGCCTCGCCCATCGCCTCGTTCTGCGTCGGGTGGGCGTGGATGAGCTGCGCGACCTCGGCGGGCAGCGCCTCCCAGTTGTAGATCAGCTGGGCTTCGCCGACCTGCTCGCCCATACGGTCACCGACCATGTGGACGCCGACCACGGCACCGTCCTTGACCTGGACGAGCTTGATCTCGCCCGCGGTCTTGAGGATCTTGCTCTTGCCATTGCCCGCGAGGTTGTACTTCAGGGCGACGACCTTGTCCGCGCCGTAGAGCTCCTTGGCCTTGGCCTCGGTGATGCCCACGGAGGCGACCTCGGGGTGGCAGTACGTCACCCGCGGGACACCGTCGTAGTCGATCGGAACGGTCTTCAGACCGGCCAGCCGCTCCGCCACCAGGATGCCCTCGGCGAAGCCGACGTGCGCGAGCTGGAGCGTCGGGGCCAGGTCGCCCACGGCCGAGATGGTGGGCACATTGGTCTGCATGTACTCGTCGACGAGGACGTAACCGCGGTCCATCGCGACGCCGGCCTCCTCGTAGCCCAGGCCCTGCGAGACCGGGCCGCGGCCGATGGCGACCAGCAGCACCTCGGCCTCGAAGGTCTTGCCGTCGGCGAGGGTCACGCGGACGCCGTCCGGCGTGTACTCGGCGCTCTGGAAGAACGTACCGAGGTTGAACTTGATGCCGCGCTTGCGGAAGGCGCGTTCAAGAAGCTTCGAGCTGTTCTCGTCCTCGACCGGCACGAGGTGCTTCAGGCCCTCGATGATCGTGACGTCGGTGCCGAAGGACGTCCACGCCGAGGCGAACTCGACGCCGATGACGCCGCCGCCCAGCACGATCGCGGACTTCGGGACACGGTTCAGCTTCAGCGCGTGGTCCGAGGAGATGATGCGGTTGCCGTCGATCTCCAGGCCCGGCAGCGACTTCGGTACGGAGCCGGTCGCGAGCAGCACGTGACGGCCCTGGAAGCGCTGGCCGTTCACATCCACCGAGGTGGGGGAGGAGAGCCGCCCCTCACCCTCGATGTAGGTCACCTTGCGCGAGGCGATGAGACCCTGCAGACCCTTGTACAGGCCCGAGATCACGTCGTCCTTGTACTTGTGGACGGCCTCGATGTCGATGCCCTCGAAGGTGGCCTTTACGCCGAACTGCTCGGACTCGCGCGCCTGGTCGGCGATCTCGCCGGCGTGCAGCAGGGCCTTCGTGGGGATGCAGCCGTTGTGCAGGCAGGTGCCGCCGACCTTGCCCTTCTCGATCAGGGCGACGTCCAGGCCCAGCTGCGCTCCGCGCAGGGCCGCGGCGTAACCGCCGCTACCACCGCCGAGGATCACTAGGTCGAAAACGGTGCTGGCGTCGTTCGCCACGTCACGTCCTCCATGCATGTGCGCCGTACGCCGGGCCCCGTCGCTGGGGTGTGACCGGCCGGTCGGCTGGTGTTCGGCCGCTTTGTTGTTCGGCCCTGTGGTGGGGGCCCTGTCCTGCCGAGAACCCATCTTCGCACTTGTTGACGGTGGGCGGGACGCGGGGCCCGGGTATGAGACGGATGACCATCAGTCTCGGGTGGTCACCGCGGCGTGGAGCCCTGGTGATTTCGTCGAGAGCGAAACCTCGCGGCCCGTGCTGCGATGCCACCGTGGGCAACACGTACGGCCCCGGACGTATGCCCGGGGCCGTATGTGAGCTGCGACCTCAGCCGAGGTCTCCGGCAGCGGTGCGCTCCGCCAGCTTCACCAGCGTGCGCACCGCGGAACCGGTGCCGCCCTTCGGCGTGTAGCCGTACGGCGCGCCCTCGTGGAAGGCCGGGCCCGCGATGTCCAGGTGCGCCCAGGCGATGCCCTCGCCCACGAACTCCTTCAGGAACAGACCGGCCACCAGGCCGCCACCCATCCGCTCGCCCATGTTGGCGATGTCGGCGGTCGGGGAGTCCATGCCCTTGCGCAGGTCGGCGGGGAGCGGCATCGGCCAGGAGGCCTCGCCGACCTCCTCGGCGATCTCGTGGATGGAGGTACGGAAGGCGTCGTCGTTCGCCATGATGCCGAAGGTGCGGTTGCCCAGCGCCAGCACCATCGCGCCGGTCAGGGTCGCCACGTCGACGATCGCGTCCGGGTTCTCCTCGGAGGCGCGGGTCAGCGCGTCGGCCAGGACGAGCCGGCCCTCGGCGTCCGTGTTGAGGACCTCGACGGTCTTGCCGCTGTACATGCGCAGCACGTCACCGGGGCGGGTGGCGCTGCCCGACGGCATGTTCTCGGCGAGCGCCAGCCAGCCGGTGACATTGACCTGGAGGCCCAGACGGGCGGCCGCGACAACGGTCGCGAACACGGCGGCGGCGCCGCTCATGTCGCACTTCATCGTCTCGTTGTGACCGGCCGGCTTCAGCGAGATGCCGCCCGAGTCGTAGGTGATGCCCTTGCCGACCAGGGCCAGGGTCTTCTCCGCCTTCGGGTGCGTGTAGGCGAGCTTCACCAGACGCGGGCCGTGGGCCGAGCCCTGGCCGACGCCCAGCAGACCGCCGAAGCCGCCCTTGACGAGCGCCTTCTCGTCCAGGACCTGCACCTTGATGCCGTGCTCCTTGCCCGCGGCGGTGGCCACGGCGGCGAAGGACTCGGGGTACAGGTCGTTCGGCGGGGTGTTGATCAGGTCGCGGGCGCGGTTGATCTCCTCGACGACTGCGACGGCACGCTCGGCGGCCGCCTTGAACGCCTTGTCGCGCGGCTTGGCGCCGAGCAGGGCGACCTCGCCGAGCGGCAGCTTCGCGCCGTTGCCGTTCTTGTCCTTCGGCGCCAGCTTGTTCTCGCCGCCCTGGTACGCGGTGAAGGCGTACGCACCGAGGAGCGCGCCCTCGGCGATCGCCTCGGCGTCCTCGGCGGAGGCGATCGGCAGCGCGAAGCCGGCCTTCTTCGCACCGCTCAGGGCACGGGCGGCCGAGCCCGCGGCCCGGCGCAGCGCCTCGGCGCCGTACGTCTCGTCCTTCTCCGGGACGGAGCCGAGTCCGGCCGCGATGACGACCGGGACCTTGAGACCGGCGGGCGCGGGGAGCTTGGTCACCTCGCCCTCGGCACCTGCGGCGCCCAGGGCCTCCAGGACGGTGGCGAGCTTTCCGTCGAACGCCTTGTCCACGGCCTCGGCGCCCGGTGCGAGGACCGGACCCTTGGCGCCCTTGCCGACGCCGACGACGAGTGCGTCGGCGCGCAGCGTCGTCGCACCGGCAGTGCTGAGAGTGAGAGCAGTCACGGTGGTGAAATCTCGCTTCCGTTGAGTTCGTTTTCGGTCGAGGGGTGGGCCGACCGTGCCCGGCGCATCGTAGACGCCGCCGCAATGTGCCGGGAATGAGCCTACGCGCGCCTTTGCTGCAGGATCGCGGCGGCGGGCCGTCGGCGGCCTGTTGCGGCGCAGGAGTCCCGGCTCCGGTTGGTCGGGGCCGGGCCCGTGCGGCGGGAACGGGCCGTGGAAGTAGGGTCGTTGGCGGTGGCGGACCGTCGGGGGGAGAACCATGCGCGCCCGTGGGGCTGTACGCGTGAGCGGGGCGGGGCCGCGACTGCCGGTCACCGTGCTGATTCTGCTGGCCCTGCTGACCGGGTGCACCGCGGCGCCGGAACCCGCCGCCGGGCACTCCTGGCGGCCGGAGCCGGGGACCGGCTGGCAGTGGCAGCTCTCCGGCCGGCTGGACCCCACGGTGGACGTTCCTGTGTACGACATCGACGGCTTCGAGCACGAGGCGTCGGCGGTCGCCGATCTGCACCGCCGGGGCCGCAAGGTGATCTGCTACCTGTCCACCGGCGCCTGGGAGGAGTTCCGCCCGGACGCCGGGAAGTTTCCCGCATCGGTGCGGGGGAAGGGCAACGGCTGGGCGGGGGAGCGGTGGCTCGACATCCGCCGCACGGAGGTCCTTGAGCCATTGATGGAGGCGCGGATCGCGATGTGCGCGAAGAAGGGCTTCGACGCGGTGGAGCCCGACAACATGGACGGCTACCGCAACCGCACGGGCTTCCCGCTGACCGCCGCCGACCAGCTGCGCTACAACCGGCTCATCGCCCGGATCGCCCACCGCCACGAACTCGCCGTCGGCCTGAAGAACGACCTCGGCCAGATCCCGGAGCTGGAGCCGGACTTCGACTTCGCGGTCAATGAGCAGTGCGCCCAGTACGAGGAGTGCGAGGCCCTCACACCGTTCGTGAAGGCGGGCAAGGCCGTCTTCCACGTGGAGTACGAGCTGCCGGTCGCCCGGTTCTGCGCCCGGTCGAAGCGGCTGGGGCTCAGCTCGCTGCGCAAGCGGTACGAGCTGGGCGTGTGGCGCCAGGAGTGCCCGAAGCGCTAGCTCCTTCGCGTACGCTTTGGAGCCGCAGACCCTAGCCGAGTGCCAGGGCCACCAGGGCCGCCGTCGCCGCCGTCTCCTCCAGTGCGCCGAAGACATCGCCGGTCACCCCGCCGAAGCGCCGCACACAGTGCCGCAGCAGCAGGTGGGCGACGCCCAGGGCGGCCGGTACGGCGAGGGCATGGTGCAGCGCTCCGTACCCACCGAACAGCGCACCGGCGCCCGCGCAGGCCGCGACCACGACGGCCCCGACCGCCACCGCGGCACCTGCCGGGACCGTCCCCGCCACCGCCGCGCCCAGCCCCTCCGGACGGGCCGCGGGCACACCCTGACGGGAAGCCAGGGCGAGCGCCAGCCGGCCGGTGACCGCGGCGACGGCCGCCGCCACCGCGCCGTGCGCCCAGCTCTGCCCGTACAGCTGCTCAAGGGCCGCGACCTGGGCCAGCAGCACGAACAGCAGCGTGATCACACCGAACGGCCCGATGTCCGACTGCTTCATGATCCGCAGCGCGTCGTCGGCGGGCCTGCCGCTGCCCAGGCCGTCGGCGGTGTCCGCGAGACCGTCCAGATGCAGACCCCGGGTCAGCACCGCGGGCACGGCGGCGGAGGCGACCGCGGCGAGCAGCGGACCGGAGCCGAGCAGCAGCAGTACGGCGCCGGGCACCGCCGCTAGCAGCCCCACGACGAGACCGGCGAGCGGTGCGCACAGCATCCCGGCGCGGGCGGCCCGGCGGTCCCAGCGGGTGACGCGGACGGGGAGCACGGTCAGGGTGCCGAAGGCGAAACGCAGCCCATGGCTGTTCAGGGAGGTCACGGCGCGCAGGCTAATCGGTGTGACGGGCCGATAGATTGTGCGGAACGCGACGGACCATGGCAAAAGCAACTTATCGGGAGCGGGTGGCATGGGTCACTGGTTCGATCAGAACATCGTCGAGCCGGGGAAGCTGCCGCTGCTCCTCGCCTTGGCCGCCTTCGTGCTCACCTTCGCCGTGACCCGGGTCATCACCCGGATGATCCGGGCGGGGAAGGGCCCATTCCGCAACATCACGCCCGGCGGGCTGCATGTCCACCATGTGGTGCCCGGCGTGGTGCTGAGCGTCGTCGGCGGCTTCGGGGCGGTCGCCAGCGGGCGCCAAAGCGTCACCGCGGGGGTCTTCGCGGTGATCTTCGGCATGGGCGCGGGGCTGGTCCTCGACGAGTTCGCCCTGATCCTCCACCTCGACGACGTGTACTGGACCGAGGAGGGCCGCCAGAGCGTGGAGGTCGTGGTTCTCACCGCGGCGCTGGTGCTGCTGGTCCTGGCCGGATTCTCACCGTTCGGCGTGAACGAGCTGAGCAGCGATCAGCAGCAGGGCAGGCTCGGCGTCATCCTGACCCTGGTCATCAACTTCTGCTTCGTGCTGATCGCCCTGTTCAAGGGCAAGGCGCGGCTCGCGGTCGTCGGCACCCTCGTCCCGTTCGTCGCGCTGATCGGAGCGGTCCGGCTGGCCCGGCCGGCCTCGATGTGGGCCAAGCGCTTCTACCGCAACCGCCATCGCACCCGCGCCCGGTCGGTGCTGCGCGCCTACCACCACGATGTGCGCTGGGCGGGCCCGCGCCGCAGATTTCAGGACCTGATCGGCGGTGCGCCGGACCGGGTCCCGGTGCCGGGGCGCAAGCCCTGACCGCGGCGGCGCAGCCGCCGGTCCCGGCCGACCGTGACGGCGCACAGCACGAGCACGGCGGCGATCGCCGCGAGATGCTCCTTGCCGGCCAGATTGTCCTCGCAGATCACCTCGACCACCATCGCCGCGATCACCAGCCCTCCGGTGAACCAGGCCCGGTAGACGCAGCACACGTACACGGCGAGACCGACCACCGCCGCCGACGGACCGGTGTCGACGACCCGGGCATCGGAGGCGGGCAGCCCGAACAGCCCGTCGGGGCCGAGCGCGACCCCGATTCGCGCGTACAGCGTCCCGGCCAGCGTCGCGACGTACGCGATCACGAGCGTGCGCCACCGGCCCAGACAGATCTCGGCGGTCCCGAACACCACCAGGATCTGCGCCAGCGCCCCCCACACCGGCAGATCCGGCGCCGGGACGAACAGCGACAACGGGGTACGCAGCAGAGCCTCCCCCAGCGGATCCCCGGCCCGCACCGTCCCGAGCCCGTGCACCGCCCCCGCGCCCCACGACCGGTTCTGCACCGTCTGGAGCAGCGCCGTCAGACAGACCGCGGCGAGCGTCATCGGGACCGCCCGCAGTCGGGAGGAGACGAGCGCCGCGCGTACGGTCCCCGCGAGCGGACCCCACTCGCGGCGGGCCGCCCGGCCCAGCGCGCGTACGGGTCTCATCCACCGGTCCCGAGATGCGAGCGGTGCAGCCACTTGGGCAGACCGGGCGCCTCCAGGAACCCTTCGGCACGGCCCGCGGCGAGGCCGATGCGCAGCAGGTCGGAGCTCTTCTCGAAGAGCATGAAGCGCGGCTCCCAGATCGGTCGGTACTTGGCGTTGGCGCGGTACAGCGACTCGATCTGCCACCAGCGCGAGAAGAAGCCGAGCATCGAGCGCCACAGCCTCAGCACCGGTCCGGCGCCGAGCCGTGAACCCCGCTCGAAGACGGACCTGAACATCGCGAAGTTCAGCGAGACCTGAGTGATCCCGATCTCTTCGGCGCGCTGCAGGAGTTCGATGACCATGAACTCCATCAGGCCGTTCTCCGCGTCCCGGTCACGGCGCATCAGGTCCAGCGAGAGGCCGTTCGGCCCCCACGGCACAAAGCTCAGCACGGCGCGCAACTCGCCCGGCTCACCGTTCTTCCCGTCGGGTGCGTTGCGGCATTCGAGCATCACGCACTGTCCGTCGGCCGGATCGCCGAGCCGGCCGAGCGCCATGGAGAAGCCGCGCTCGGTCGCCCCGTCGCGCCAGTCGTCGGCGCGCCGCACCAGTTCGGCCATCTCCTCGTCGGGGATCTCGGCGTGCCGGCGCACGGTCACGTCGTACCCGGCGCGCTTCACCCGGTTGTACGCCTGGCGGACGGTCCGCATCGCCCGTCCTTCGAGGGTGAACTCGGCGGTCTCCACGATCGCTTCGTCGCCCAGCTCCAGGGCGTCGAGGCCGTGTCGCGCGTAGACGGTGCCGCCCTCCTCGCTCACCCCCATCACCGCCGGGATCCAGCCGTGCGCGCGGGCCTCGGCCAGCCAGGGTTCGATCGCGCCCGGCCAGGCCTCCGGGTCGCCGATGGGATCACCGGAGGCGAGCGAGACACCGCCGACCACCCGATAGGCGACAGCGGCCTTCCCGGTCGGCGACCAGATGACGCTCTTCTCCCGGCGCAGCGCGAAGTAGCCGAGCGAGTCGCGCTCGCCGTGCCTGTCGAGCAGCGCCCGCAGCCGGGCCTCGTCCTCGGGGGTGATGGGGTCGACGGCCCGGCGGGACCGGAACGCCGCGTACACGACGGCGATCAGCAGCAGCGTGGAGAGGATGTTGATGGTGACATTGACCCAGCCGGGCGTGGAGATGCCGGGGTAGCGGGCGTTGTTGACGGCGACCGAGACCAGCCGCAGGGCGCCGTAGCGCCAGCGTTCCAGGAAGGACGAGCGGTAGCCGTCCTGCGCGGTGTTGGTGAGGGTGACCAGGCCCGCGGCGACCAGTGAGGTGGCCAGCAGCCCGCCGACCGCGACGACGGCGGCCAGTTTCGGGTTGGACCGGTCGCCCTTCGCGTAGAACTCGCGCCGGCCGAGCAGGAGCGCCAGGACGAAGACGGCGGTCAGTGCCAGCGAGATCCAGTTCTGCAAGTACTGCCGGACCTCCGGGAACGGGATCACCAGGGCGAAGAGCAGCAGCAGAAGACTGCTCACCACCGTGTTCACGATCCATGCGGCCCGCTTGCGACGGCGCATGGTGATCGCGAGGAAGAGCGCGACCACCCCGGAGGAGAAGCCCGCGGTGAGCAGATAGGGGGTGAAGTAGTTCGCGGTGTTGCGACGGCGCAGATCGTTGCCGAGCGAGACCCAGACGGCGCTGAGGAAATTGATGAACGACACGACGCGCAGGTACCAGATGGCGAACGCGGCGCTGCGGCGTGAGCGGACGGTGCTCCCCGACCGGGTGTCGCCCCGCCCGGATTCCTCGGTGACCAATCGGACCTCTCCCATGAAAAGCGATCATATGGTGCATCGCGCTGCATGAGGGAACTGCGATCAGGGGACTGCGGCGAAGGGACTGCGCTGCGGCCGGTGACCGGCGGCAGCAGGCCTGCCGGTCCGTCAGCCGTCGGTCGCGTCGCCGTCCGTGTCGCTTCCGTCGGCCCCTTCGCCGGCTTCGTCCCCGCCGTCCTTCTCGTCGTCGACGGGTGCGCGCTCGGGCAGCTCCGCCGCCAGCGCGGCCGCGGCCCGGACCAGCGGAAGCGCGAGCAGTGCCCCACTTCCCTCGCCCACGATGACGCCGTGGTCCAGCAACGGGTTGAGCGCCATCCGGTCCAGTGCCTTGGTCTGCGCCGGCTCGCCGCTCGCCTGCCCCGCCAGCCACCAGTCCGGCGCCCGGAAGGCCGCCCGCTGACCCACCAGCGCACAGGCCGCCGAGACCACACCGTCCAGGATCACCGGCAGCCTGCGCACCGCGCACTGCAGCAGGAACCCGGTCGTCGCCGCCAGATCCGCGCCGCCCACCGTGGCCAGCAGCTCCAGCTGATCACCGAGGACCGGCCGGGCCCGCCGCAGCGCGTCCCGGATCGCCGCACACTTGCGCATCCACGCCAGATCGTCGATGCCCGCGCCGCCGCGCCCGGTGACCACCGAGGCGTCCGTGCCGCACAGCGCCGCGATCAGCGTGGCCGCGGCCGTCGTACCGCCGACGCTCAGATCGCCGAGCACCACCAGATCGGTGCCCGAGTCGGCCTCCTCGTCGGCGATCGCCATGCCCAGACGCACCGCCTGCTCGGCCTCCTCGGTCGTCAGCGCGTTCTCGACGTCGATCCGGCCGCTGCCGCGCCGCACCCGGTGACGTACCACCGACTCGGGCAGCAGCTCCGGGTCGCAGTCCAGCGCGGCGTCCACGATCCGTACCGGTACGGAGAACTGCCGGGCCAGCACGGCGAGCGGAGTCGCGCCCTCCAGCGTGGCCCGCACCAGCTCGTACGCACTCCCCGCCGCGCGCCCCGAGACACCCAGCTCGGCCACCCCGTGGTCACCGGCGAAGAGCACCACGCGCGGCTGCTCGATCGCCCTGACCGGGACGGTCTGCTGGGCGGCCGAGAGCCATTCGCCCAGCTCGTCCAGGCGGCCGAGGGCGCCGGGGGGAACGACCAGGCGCTCCCGGCGTTCCTCGGCGTCGCGCCGTACGCCGCCGTCGGGGCGTTCGATCAGATCGGAGAAGTCGTCCAGATTCACGGGGGTCTGCCTCGCGGGTCGATACGTGGAGTGGGCCGGCGAGCCCGGCGGCGGGCTCACTGCGGAACAGTACCCGCCGCGTTTCTGACGACCGGTCAGTCCTGGTTCCCGTACCCGAACCGCAGCTGCGTCATCGCGGGCGTCAGGGTCCGCAGCCCCGGCAGCAGCGACTGGATCCGGATCAGCTCGCCCATCGCACCCCGCCCCCGCGGCAGCCGCAGCGCCCGCACCTCGGTGATCCCCGGATGCGCGCCGCGCAGCTTGTGCCGCTCGCCGGGGTTCATCGCCCAGCGCATCGGCGGAATGGTCATCGCGCCGACCTTCGACCTGCCGGCCACCGTGCCCCTGGCCAGCCAGCGCGCCATCGTGTCCAGTACGAGGATGCCGCCGGGCAGCCGCTCGGCACAGGCCGCCAGGATCTTCCGCACCTCCGCGGGCGGCAGATACATCAGCAGCCCCTGCGTCGTGACGACCACGCCGCGGCCCTCCGGGTCCTCGATCTCGTCCAGCCAGGACGGATCGGTGGCCGAACAGGACAGGGTGCGCAGCCGGTCCGAGGCGGGCAGCAGTGCCCGGCGCAGCTCGGCGACCTCGGGCGGCTCCACGCTCAGCCAGTTCAGCCGGCCGTTGTCGACCCGCCAGAAGCCGGTCTCCAGTCCGTCGCCGAGCGCGACCACGGTGGCCTGCGGCCGGTCGGCGAGATACCCCTGCACGGCCAGGTCGAAGCAGCGCGAGCGCAGCCCCTGGGCCTGGGAGTGGAACGCGTTCGGCCGCCCGAACCGCTCCTCGAAGGGGTAGTCCAGATCCTCCAGCAGCCTCAGCGCCATCGGATCGTCCAGCACGGGGTAGGGCCGTCCCGCCTCGTACGCCCGGTTGTAGAGCGTCCACAACAGGGTCTCCGGAACCCCGTTCAGCATGGGTCGTACACCGGTCATGTCCGCTCCTCCTGTTCCTGTCCGCGATGTCAGCGATGTCAGCCGCGCAGCGTCAGCACCTGTCCGGCCACCACCAGCAGCACCTGTTCGCACTCGTCGGCGAACGCGGCGTTCAACCGGCCCAGCTCGTCGCGGAAGCGCCGCCCGGAGGCCGTCGCGGGCACCACGCCCGAGCCGGTCTCATTGGTCACGGTGACGACCGTGCGCCGCGTTCCGCGCACCGCGGCGACCAGCTCGGCGGTCCGCCCCCGCAGCGCTCTCTCGCCGCCGTTCGCCCATACCGTGTCGTCCCAGGCGTCCACCCGGTCCATCGCGTCCGTCAGCCACAGCGACAGACAGTCGATCAGCAGCGGAGGCCCGTCCGACGCCAGCAGCTCCACCAGCTCACAGGTCTCCTCGGTGCGCCAGGCGGCCGGCCGGCGCTCCCGGTGCAGCCCGATCCGGGCCGCCCACTCCGCGTCCCCTTCCCGGCCGCCGCCTGTTGCCACGTACACCACCTCGGGGAACGTCTCCAGACGCCGCTCGGCCTCCACCGACTTCCCCGACCTGGCACCGCCCGTCACCAGCGTGCGCCGCGGCACGTCAGGCACCGCGTGGTACTCGCCCACCTGCAGCGTCGTCCCGTCCGGCACGGCGCGTGCGCCGGCCGCCGCGAGCCGCCTGTCCAGCTCGGCGCCGGGCGGTGCGTCGTGGTCCAGATGGACGGCGATGATCTCGCTGGCAGGCCCGATCGCCTCGACGGCACGCAGCCGCGCCACCGCGTCCGGCCGCCCGACCACATCGCCGACCACCATGTCGTACGGCTGAGCCGCCCGGTCCGTGAGACCGGAGGGGGCGGCGCCCGGCGGCAGATAGAGCAGCCGTGCGCCCTCCGGAGCGGTCACCTCGTAACCCGTCCCCGGTGCGTCCATCGGCACCGCCCGCACCCGGTGCCCGCTGATCAGCGTCAGCTCCCGTCCGTCCGGCACCCTGCCCGCCGGAGGCAGCCCGGCGGGCACCTCCACGGCGGGTCCGTCGTGCGGATGGGTGAGCAGCACCTGCCGTACGCCGGTGAGCGAGTGCCCCGCACGGGCCGCGGCGAACACGGCCCCCGGGGTGAGATCGAGCAGCAGCGCGTCGTCGACGAGCAGCGCGGTCGCGGCCCGCGAACGCATGCCGCGGGCGGTGGCGCAGGCGGCGCACGGGCAGTCGGGCCGCGGCAGCCCGTCGGGGGCGCCGGTGCCGAGCAGAGTCAGTTCCACGCTTCCGATCCTCCCGCGTCCGCGCAACGGGTGCGCGACTTGGGGTGTCCGGGCGGGCGCGGCGCAGGACCCGTTCCCGCACCGATGGTAGGCATTAGGCTGCGGTCAGCAATGTGACCCAGGAGGCGGACATGGCGTGGACGTGGCGGTTCGAGAAGTCCGACGGTACGGAGACGGAGCCGGCCCTGCAGCCGGAGGAGTTCACGACGCAGGGCGACGCGGAGTCCTGGATCGGTGAGTACTGGAAGGAACTCCTCGACGGCGGGGCGGACCAGGTGACGCTCTTCGACGACTCGACGAAGATCTACGGCCCCATGAGCCTCCAGGCCGACCAGGGCTGATCCGCCCCCCGGCCGTACGGGCTCGTCCCCGAATCCGTACGGCCGGGGCCCGGGCCTTCCTTCTCGTGCTTCTCGTCCGGCCCTAGATCTCGCCCAGGGTGACCTGTGCCGTCTTCTCCGCCTCGTTGCGCAGGTACGTCACGGTGACCTTCTGGCCCGGCTTGTCCGAGGCCAGCGCCTCCGACAGGGACGTGATCGTGGTGACCGGCACGTCCCCCAGCTTGATGATGATGTCGCCGACCCGCAGCCCCGCCTTGTCCGCGGCGCCGCCCTTCGCCACGCCGGCCAGCGCCACCCCGGCCGGCCGGTAGGCGTCGTCGACGACCGTGCGGCCGGTGATGTCCAGCGCCGCCCGGCCCGAGTCGGTGACCTTGCCGCTCTTGATGATCTGATCGGCGACCGTCTTCACCATCGACACGGGGATCGCGAACCCGATCCCCGGCGCCGCGCTGTCGCCCAGCTGCGGGTCGATCGCCCCCAGCGTCGGGATGCCGATCACCTCGCTGTTCAGGTTGACCAGCGCACCGCCGCTGTTGCCCGGGTTGATCGCCGCCGAGGTCTGCACCATGTTCGCGATCGTCGCGCCCGTGCCACCGTCCGCGCGGCTCTCGCTCACGGTCCGGCCGAGCGCCGAGACGATGCCCTGGGTGACGCTGGAGGACAGCCCGAGCGGCGAGCCCATCGCCAGCACGATCTGTCCCACCCCGACCTTCTCCGAGACACCGAACGTCGCGGGCTTCAGTCCCGCCGGGACACTGTCGAGCTTGATGACGGCCAGATCCTGTTCCGGATACGTGGCGACCAGCGAGGCCTTCTGCACCATCTCGCCGGTGGCGACGGTGACCTTGAACGTCTTCTCGTTGCCGACCACATGGGCGTTGGTGACGATATGGCCCTTGGAGTCGTAGACGACTCCGGAGCCCAGAGTGTTGGAGGCGTCGATCTGCACGACCGACGGCAGCACGTTCTTGATCACTTCCTGGAAGTCGTCCTGCAGATCACCGACGGTCCGGGGAGCGGAGGCCGACTTCGTGGGCTCGGCCGCCGAGGAATCGGAGTTCGCGTCCGAGCAGCCGCTCACGCTCACCAGGGCGAGGGCACAGGCACCTGCGGTCAGAGGCAGCAGCCGGCGTATAGGGCCGCGGAAGTGGGAAGCATCCATGTCCGGATTATCGCTTTTGACCCTATTGGTGGCCTGCTGGGTTCGGCCGACCGGGTAAGACGCCGGAGGCGCCGGGGGAGGCTCTAGCCCCGTACTCCACACAGATGCAGCAGGGCGGCCACCCCGCGGTACGGATCCGTCCGGCCGGCCCGGTCCTCCGCGGCCAGCACCCGCTCCAGCTCGGCGGCGGCCGGCAGCTCCACCTCGTTGCTCACGTTGTCCGTGAAGACGCGCACGCCGTACCAGGCGTGCAGGGGCGCCGCGATCCCGGCGAGCGTGGCCGTCAGCGCGCCCAGCCGGTCGGCCCGCACCGTGAGCCCCAGCCGGTTGGTGCATGTGTCGCTGTCGAAGGCGGCCAGCGCCGCGTCCCAGTCACCGGCGGTCCCGGGCCGCATCGCCAGCGCGTCGGCGTTCCGTACGAGCAGCGAGAGCAGTCCGCCGGGGGCCAGCATCCGGGCCAGACCGGCCAGCATTGCGTCCGGCTCCCGGACATACATCAGCACGCCGTGGCAGAGCACCACGTCGAAGCTGCCGGGCAGGAAGTGCACCCCGGTGTCCAGGCCGTCGCCCTCGATCAGCCGGACCCGCTCGCGGATGCCCGCGGGCTCGCTGCCGAGCGCCTCACGGGCCACCCGCAGCATCTCGGCGTCGGACTCCAGGCCCGTCACGGTGTGACCTGCCCTGGCCAGGCGCAGCGCCTGGGTGCCCTGGCCCATGCCGACGTCGAGGACGCGCAGCCGCTGCCCGACCGGGAAACGGCCGGCTATCTGCTCGTCGAGCTGGCGGGCGACGAGCTCCTGGCGGACGGTGTTGCGCAGCCCCCCGAGCCCCTTCAGCCACACCGATGAGGCTCCCGAGAACCCGGTGACGGTGACCGGGGTGGGGGCGGGGACGGCACCGCCCGGCAGGCCGGCGGACGGACCGCCGACCGGGCCGGAGAGGTCCGTACTCAGGGCCGCTCTCCACGCTTGACCTGCGGCTTCGGCAGCCGGAGCCGACGCATCTGCAGCGTACGCATCAGGCCGTAGGCGACCGCGCCGCGCTTCGGCGTATCGGGGAAGCGCTCGTTCAGCTGCTTCTTCAGGCGGAACGCGAGACCGATCGAGTCGAGCACGATCAGCACGATCACGATGAGCCAGAGCAGCAGCGAGATGTTCTGGATGTTCTGTACCTGGATCACGCTGAGGATCAGAATGATCACAGCGAGCGGCAGGAAGAACTCCGCGATGCAGAAACGCGAGTCCACGTAGTCGCGGACGAAGCGCCGCACCGGGCCCTTGTCGCGCGCCGGCAGATAGCGCTCGTCGCCACTGGCGAGCGCCTCACGCTGCTTGGCCAGGTCCACACGGCGCGCTTCGCGCTGCCGCTTCGAGGCCTCCTTGCGGTCGAGCGGCGCGCCACTGGAGGCACGACGGCGCTGCGAATTGGCGTCGCTGCGCTTGGGGGTGGGGCGACCTTTGGGGGCCTGCGGGTCGCGGGGCTGCTTGGAGAGGTCCGCCGTCACCTTGTTGGTGGGCGCCTTCTCTTCCTTCGAACGGCTACGGAACACAAGGCCCAAGGGTACGGGTTCGAAAGCCGCGACCCCAGGCCGGTCGGGAACGATCCGGCAACGGCCTGCGTCCTCGCAGGTGTCCCCGGGTGTTCCGCACGGATGTCGCCCCCGGATTCCCCCGACCGTCACCTACTCCCTGGGCCGGAGCGGTGACCGGGCGCAGTCGTCCTTGGGGAGGAGCACATCTGTGCTCGAACAGTGCGGTAATAGAGGCAGGGCCCGTACTGTGGGTTCTGTTGGAGTGCTGGAGCTCAGTCCGTCAGAAGGGGGCGCGCGAAGCCCATGAGCGGTGTCATGAAGCGTATGGGGATGATCTTCCGCGCGAAGGCAAACAAGGCCCTTGACCGGGCCGAGGATCCGCGCGAGACCCTCGATTACTCGTACCAGAAGCAGCTGGAGCTGCTTCAGAAGGTACGCCGCGGCGTCGCCGATGTGGCGACCTCGCGCAAACGGCTGGAGCTGCAGCTGAATCAGCTGCAGGGACAGTCGTCCAAGCTGGAGGACCAGGGCCGCAAGGCGCTCGCGCTCGGCCGCGAGGATCTGGCCCGCGAGGCGCTGTCCCGGCGCG
Source organism: Streptomyces sp. NBC_01217 (assembly GCF_035994185.1). Taxonomy (NCBI): domain Bacteria; kingdom Bacillati; phylum Actinomycetota; class Actinomycetes; order Kitasatosporales; family Streptomycetaceae; genus Streptomyces; species Streptomyces sp. NBC_01217. The sequence continues at coordinate 2,482,574 of NZ_CP108538.1, read as the reverse complement.
CCGCACTCCAGCAGCAGGTCACCGACCTGGAGACGCAGCACACCACGCTGCAGGGCGAGGAGGAGAAGCTCACTCTCGCGGCCCAGCGGCTGCAGGCCAAGGTCGATGCCTTCCGCACCAAGAAGGAGACCATCAAGGCCACCTACACCGCCGCCCAGGCGCAGACCCGGATCGGGGAGGCGTTCTCCGGGATCTCCGAGGAGATGGGCGACGTCGGCCTGGCGATCCAGCGGGCCGAGGACAAGACCCAGCAGCTGCAGGCCCGGGCCGGTGCGATCGACGAGCTGCTCGCCTCCGGCGCCCTGGACGACCCGACCGGCACGGCGAAGGACGACATCGCTGCCGAGCTGGACCGGATCTCCGGTGGTACGGATGTGGAGCTGGAGCTGCAGCGCATGAAGGCCGAGCTGGCCGGCGGCTCCACCCCGCAGCAGGCGATCGAGGGCGGCCCGCAGGACGCGGCGCAGCAGCAGCCGACTCAGTCCCCGCACAAGTTCGACAAGAACTGAGGCAGCGTCATGATCGTACGGATCATGGGGGAGGGCCAGGTCGAACTGGCCGACAGTCATATCGCCGAGCTCGACAAGCTCGACGACGAACTGCTCGCCGAGATGGAGAGTGGCGACGGCCCCGGCTTCCGCTCCACCCTCCACGCGCTCCTCGCCAGGGTGCGCGAGCTCGGCACACCCTTGCCGGACGACTCCCTGGAGCCGTCCGAACTGATCCTCCCGTCGTCCGACGCGACCCTCGAAGAGGTGCGCGCCATGCTCCGGGACGACGGTCTGATCCCCGGCTGACGCCGGCTGTTCTCCAGCATTCGCACCAGCCGTGCCCCGTGTTCCGGTCCGCCGGACACGGGGCACGGCCGTGTCCGGCGGCGGTCCGCTCCGGCGGTTGCACCGGCGGTTCGGCCCGCTCCGTACCGGTTTCCCCTGACGGCCTGGTCGATTCCCGCGCGACACGCCGTAACGTAGCTTGACGTGACCACCCTCGGAACCGGGGTTCTGCGCGTCCGGCACTGGCTGCGCGACCATCCCCTCGCGCTGGACACCGCGCTCGCCCTGGCCGTACTCGTGGCCATGATCATCGGGTCGCTCGTCCACCCGCGCACACCGAACGGGTCCGCCTTCGGCACCCGCACGCCAGAGGTGGGCAGCGTGCTCCTGATGGTGCTCGGTGCCGTGGCGCTCATCTGGCGGCGGCGCAATCCCATGGCGGTGCTCGCGGCCACCGCCGGGCTGACGGTCGTGGAGCTGGTGAGCTACGACCCGGCCGCCCCCGTGGTGATGAGCACCGTCATCGCGCTGTACACCGTCGCCGCCCGCACCGACCGGCCCACCACCTGGCGGGTCGGGCTGCTGACCATGGCCGCGCTGACGGCCGCCGCGATGTTCTTCGGTGCGGCGCCCTGGTACAGCCAGGAGAACTTCGGTGTCTTCGCCTGGACCGGGATGGCCGGTGCCGCGGGGGACGCGGTCCGCTCCAGACGCGCCTTCGTCGACGCGATCAGGGAGCGCGCCGAACGGGCCGAGCGCACCCGTGACGAGGAGGCGCGGCGCCGGGTCGCCGAGGAGCGGCTGCGGATCGCCCGCGATCTGCACGATGTCGTCGCCCACCACATCGCCCTGGTCAACGTCCAGGCCGGGGTCGCCGCCCACGTCATGGACAAGCGCCCCGACCAGGCCAAGGAGGCGCTGGCCCATGTCCGCGAGGCCAGCCGCTCCGCGCTCAACGAACTGCGGGCCACCGTCGGGCTGCTGCGCCAGTCCGGCGACCCGGAGGCGCCGACCGAACCGGCCCCCGGGCTCGCGGTCCTCGACGAGCTTGTGGACACGGTGCGGCGGGCCGGGCTCCCCGTCGAGGTGGCCTGCACCGACCGGCGGCCCCCGCTGCCCGCGGCCGTCGACCTGGCCGCGTACCGGGTGATCCAGGAGGCCCTGACCAATGTGCGCAAGCACGCGGGCCCCGGAGCGAAGGCCGAGGTGAGCGTCGTACGGGTCGGGGCCACGACCGAGGTCACCGTCATCGACAACGGCACGGGCGGGGGTGTCCGCAACGGCGACGGCGGCGGGCACGGCCTCCTCGGCATGCGCGAACGCGTCACCGCGCTCGGCGGCTCCCTCACCGCCGGGCCCCGCTACGGCGGCGGATTCCGGGTCCATGCGATCCTGCCCGTCAAGGACCGCACACCGGAGCCGGGGGAGAGTGCATGACGACGGGGGAGAGCGCATGACACCGCCCATCAAGGTGCTGCTCGTCGACGACCAGGCGCTGCTGCGCAGCGCGTTCAGGGTGCTGGTCGACTCGGAGGCCGACATGGAGGTGGTCGGCGAGGCGGCGGACGGCGCGCAGGCCGTGGAGCTGGCCCGCTCGACCCGCGCCGACGTGGTGCTGATGGACATCCGGATGTCCGGCACGGACGGGCTCGCCGCGACCCGGATGATCAGCGCCGACCCGGAACTGGCGGACGTACGCGTCGTCATGCTCACCACCTTCGAGGTGGACGAGTACGTGGTGCAGTCGCTGCGCGCCGGGGCGTCCGGCTTCCTCGGAAAAGGGGCGGAACCGGAAGAGCTGCTCAATGCCATCCGGGTCGCCGCGGGCGGCGAGGCGCTGCTCTCACCGGCCGCGGCCAAGGGCCTGATCGCCACCTTCCTCGCGCAGGGAGGCAGCTCGGGCGGTGGCGGGCCGAGCGCCGCGGAGTACTCCGAGCGCCTCGCCGCGCTCACCGGCCGCGAGCGCGAGGTGCTGGTCCTGGTCGCGGGCGGGCACTCCAACGACGAGATCGCCGAGCGGCTCGTCGTCAGCCCGCTCACCGTCAAGACCCATGTGAACAGGGCGATGGCGAAACTGGGCGCCCGGGACCGGGCCCAACTGGTGGTGATCGCGTACGAATCGGGTCTGGTGCGCCCCAGGGTGGAGTAGCGGGTGGAGAGGCGGCGTACTCCAGCCGCGGTATGCGCGGCATAAGAATGCAACCCTGGGACGGACGTTTTCGCCCTGGCGGATGAGCGATCGTATATCTGGGCCGGGTCTGTCCCCGAGTCACCCGCCCACCTGCCGCGTAAGCCACAGAAGAGAGACCCACCCATGTCCTGGCTGTCCAGATTCAGCCTCGCGCAAAGGGCCCTGATCGGGCTGATCTCGATCGTCGCGCTCGTATTCGGAGCGATCGCGATCCCGCAGCTCAAGCAGCAGTTGCTGCCCACCATCGAACTCCCGATGGTGTCGGTGCTCGCCCCCTATCAGGGTGCGTCCCCCGATGTGGTCGAGAAGCAGGTCGTCGAACCGCTCGAGAATTCCATCAAGTCTGTCGACGGTGTCACCGGCGTCACCTCCACCGCCAGCGAGGGCAACGCCGTCATCATGGCGTCCTTCGACTTCGGCAGCGAGGGCACCAAGCAGCTCGTCGCCGACATCCAGCAGGCGGTGAACCGCGCCCGCGTCCAGCTTCCCGACGACGTGGACCCGCAGGTCATCGCCGGTTCGACGGACGACATCCCGACCGTCGTCCTCGCCGTCACCTCCGACAAGGACCAGCAGGCGCTCGCCGACCAGCTGGACCGCACCGTCGTCCCCGCCATCGAGGACATCGACGGCGTCGGCCAGGTCGCCATCGACGGCGTGCAGGACCTCCAGGTCTCCGTCACCCCCGACGACAAGAAGCTCGCCGCGGCCGGGCTGAACGCCGCGACGCTCTCCCAGGCGCTCCAGGCGGGCGGCGCGACCGTCCCCGCCGGTTCCTTCTCCGAGTCGGGCAAGAGCCGCACCGTCCAGGTCGGCGGCGCCTTCACCTCCCTGGAGCAGATCGAGGACCTGCGGGTCACCGGCCAGAACCCGACGGGCAGGCCCGGCAAGCCGGTCCGCGTCGGTGACATCGCCACGGTGGAGCAGGAGCCGGCCACCGCGGTCTCCATCACCCGTACCAACGGCAAGCCGAGCCTCGCCGTGGTGGCCACGATGGACAAGGACGGCAGCGCCGTCGCCATCTCGGACGCGGTCAAGGACAAGCTCCCCGGCCTCCGCACGGACCTCGGCGCCGGCGCCGAACTGACCGTCGTCTCCGACCAGGGCCCCGCCGTCTCCAAGGCGATCTCCGGTCTGACGACCGAGGGCGCGCTCGGTCTGCTCTTCGCGGTCATCGTGATCCTGGTCTTCCTCGCGTCGCTGCGCTCGACCCTGGTCACCGCGGTCTCCATCCCGCTCTCCGTGGTCCTCGCGCTGATCGTGCTCTGGACCCGCGACCTGTCGCTCAACATGCTCACGCTCGGCGCGCTGACCATCGCGATCGGCCGCGTCGTCGACGACTCGATCGTGGTCCTGGAGAACATCAAGCGTCACCTCGGCTATGGCGAGGAGCGCCAGTCCGCGATCATCACCGCGGTGAAGGAAGTGGCCGGCGCGGTCACCTCGTCGACCCTCACCACGGTCGCCGTCTTCCTGCCGATCGGTCTCGTCGGCGGCATGGTCGGCGAGCTCTTCGGCTCGTTCTCGCTGACCGTCACCGCGGCCCTGCTGGCCTCCCTGCTGGTCTCGCTGACCGTCGTCCCCGTTCTGTCGTACTGGTTCCTGCGCGCCCCGAAGGGCAGCACCGGGAACCCGGAAGAGGCCCGTCGCAAGGCCGAGGAGAAGGAAGCCCGCAGCCGGCTCCAGCGGCTGTACGTCCCGGTGCTGCGCTTCGCGACCCGTCGCCGCATCACCAGCATCGTCATCGCCATCGTGGTGCTCTTCGGTACCTTCGGCATGGCCCCGCTGCTGAAGACCAACTTCTTCGACCAGGGCGAGCAGGAGGTCCTCTCCGTCAAGCAGGAGCTGACCCCCGGCACCAGCCTGGCGGCCGCCGACGCGGCGGCGAAGAAGGTCGAGAAGGTCCTCGCCGCCGACAAGGGCGTCAAGGACTACCAGGTCACCGTCGGCTCCTCCGGCTTCATGGCGGCCTTCGGCGGCGGTACGGGCGCCAACCAGGCCTCGTACCAGATCACCCTGAAGGACGCGGGCGACTCCGACGCGGTGCAAAAGCGCCTCGACACGGAGCTCGGCAAGCTCGACGGCATCGGTGACACCACCATCTCCGCGGGCGGCGGCTTCGGCAGCCAGGACCTGAGCGTCGTGGTCAAGGCCGCCGACGCCGATGTCCTGAAGAAGGCCTCCGAAGAGGTACGGGCCGAGGTGGCCGGGCTCAAGGACGTCACCGACGTCCAGAGCGACCTGGCGCAGAGCGTCCCGCGGATCTCCGTCAAGGCCAACGCCAAGGCCGCCGACGCCGGCTTCAACGAGGCCACGCTCGGCGCGGCCGTCGCCGGAGCGGTGCGCGGCACCCCGTCCGGCAAGGCGATCATGGACGACACCGAGCGTGACGTCGTCATCAAGTCCGCCCACCCGGCCACCACGATGGCCGAGCTGAAGAACCTCTCCCTCGGCTCGGTCGAGCTCGGCCAGATCGCCGACGTCGAGCTGGTCCCCGGACCGGTCTCGATGACCCGGATCGACGGCCAGCGCGCCGCGACCATCACGGCCAAGCCCACCGGTGACAACACCGGCGCGGTCAGCGCCTCGCTCCAGACGAAGATCGACGCGCTGAAGCTTCCGGACGGCGCCACGGCCACCATCGGCGGTGTCTCCGAGGACCAGAGCGACGCGTTCGTCAATCTCGGCCTGGCCATGCTCGCCGCGATCGCGATCGTCTTCATGCTGCTGGTGGCGACCTTCCGGTCCCTGATCCAGCCGCTGATCCTGCTGGTCTCCATCCCGTTCGCGGCAACCGGCGCGATCGGCCTGCTCGTCGTCACCGGCACCCCGATGGGCGTTCCGGCGATGATCGGCATGCTGATGCTGATCGGCATCGTGGTGACCAACGCGATCGTGCTGATCGACCTGATCAACCAGTACCGGTCGCAGGGCATGGGCGTCGTCGAGGCAGTCGTCGAGGGCGGCCGCCACCGCCTCCGCCCGATCCTGATGACCGCCCTGGCGACGATCTTCGCCCTGCTCCCGATGGCGCTCGGCGTCACCGGCGAGGGCGGCTTCATCTCGCAGCCGCTCGCCGTCGTGGTGATCGGCGGCCTGGTCACCTCGACCCTGCTGACGCTGCTCCTGGTGCCGACGCTCTACGCGCTGGTCGAGCTCCGCAAGGAGCGCCGGGCGAAGAAGAAGGCGGTCAAGCGCGCGAAGAAGGCGGGCCTGCCCGCCCCGGCCCAGCCGGAGGAGACCACCTCCGAGGAGCCGGAGCCCGCGAAGGCGTAACGCGGCGCACGCGCACGCAGAGGGCCCCGACACCGTCACGACGGTGTCGGGGCCCTCTGCACGACTTCAGCCGATCGGGCAACGCCTCAGCGGCGTCGGCCCCCGGCTGCAGCTACGGCAGCGCCAGCATCCGCTCCAGCGCCAGCTTCGCGTACTTCTCCGTCTCGGGGTCGACCTCGATCCGGTTGACGAGATTCCCCTCGGCCAGCGACTCCAGCGTCCACACCAGGTGCGGCAGGTCGATCCGATTCATCGTCGAGCAGAAGCAGACCGTCTTGTCGAGGAAGACGATCTCCTTGTCCTGTGCCGCGAACCGGTTCGCCAGCCTCCGCACCAGGTTCAGCTCGGTGCCGATCGCCCACTTCGAACCGGCCGGCGCCGCCTCCAGGGCCTTGATGATGTATTCCGTCGAACCGACGTAGTCCGCCGCCGCCACGACCTCGTGCTTGCACTCCGGGTGCACCAGCACATTGACGCCCGGGATGCGCTCGCGGACATCGTTGACGGACTCCACCGAGAAGCGCCCGTGCACCGAGCAGTGCCCGCGCCACAGGATCATCTTCGCGTTGCGCAGCTCCTCGGCGGTCAGGCCGCCGTTCGGCTTGTGCGGGTTGTAGAGGACGCAGTCCTCCAGGGTCATCCCCATGTCCCGGACCGCGGTGTTCCGCCCCAGGTGCTGGTCGGGCAGGAAGAGGATCTTCTCGCCCTGCTCGAAGGCCCACTCCAGCGCCCGTTTCGCATTGGACGAGGTGCAGATCGTGCCGCCGTGCCGGCCGGTGAAGGCCTTGATGTCGGCGGAGGAGTTCATGTACGAGACGGGTACGACCTGCTCGGCGACCCCGGCCTCGGTCAGCACGTCCCAGCACTCGGCGACCTGCTCGGCGGTGGCCATGTCGGCCATGGAACAGCCCGCCGCCAGGTCCGGCAGCACGACCTTCTGGTCTTCGGTGGTCAGGATGTCGGCAGACTCGGCCATGAAGTGCACACCGCAGAAGACGATGTACTCGGCCTCCGGGCGCGCGGCCGCGTCCCGGGCGAGCTTGAACGAGTCGCCCGTGACGTCCGCGAACTGGATGACCTCGTCGCGCTGGTAGTGGTGGCCGAGGACGAACACCTTGTCCCCGAGCTTCTCCTTGGCCGCGCGGGCACGCTCCACCAGATCCGGGTCGGACGGGGAGGGCAGGTCGCCGGGGCATTCGACGCCGCGCTCGCTCCGCGGGTCGGCCTCACGGCCGAGCAGGAGCAGGGCGAGGGGCGTCGGCTGGACGTCGAGATCCTGGACAGGGTGGGCCGTGGTCACGTCACGTACCCTTTCTTTGAGCCTTTTCGTCTAATTGACGTTATCTATCATAACCGCTTCATGTCACTTTGACGACGGCCATAGCGTCGATGTGACGCATCCCCTCGGCCGGCGGGTGTGCGAGCATGAATGGAACAGGCAAGCGCTCGGCCCGGAATGAATCCGCGGTCCCGACGGTTGCAACGTCGGCAAGCAGTCTCCGTACAACCCGGGAGAGAAGCAGATGTCCGTATCGGACGAGACCACCACCGTGAGCGACGGCATCCTCCTGTCCGACGCCGCCGCAGCCAAGGTCAAGGGCCTGCTGGAGCAGGAAGGCCGTGACGACCTGGCGCTGCGCGTCGCCGTCCAGCCCGGCGGCTGCTCGGGCCTGCGCTACCAGCTCTTCTTCGACGAGCGTTCGCTCGACGGCGATGTCGTGAAGGACTTCGGCGGCGTCAAGGTCGTCACCGACCGGATGAGCGCTCCGTACCTGGGCGGCGCCTCCATCGACTTCGTCGACACCATCGAGAAGCAGGGCTTCACGATCGACAACCCGAACGCAACGGGCTCCTGCGCCTGCGGCGACTCCTTCAGCTAAGCCCTGAGGGCGGCTGAGCCCTGAAGGCGGCGGCAGAACAGCACGGCAGAACGGCGGCGGTCCCGGAATCCGGGACCGCCGCCGTTGCCGTTGATCTGCCGTTGTTTCTGCCGTACGTACGGACTCAGGCGCGGGGCACGTCGCCGCCCGACGCCGCGTCGACCACCGTCCGGTCGCCCAGCGGCGCGTCCAGTGTCACCGTGCGGGTCAGCTCCTTGGCGATCATGATGCAGACCTTCTTCCCGGCCGGCTTCGACTCCGTCACCGTCACCCGCACCGTGTTCCCGTCCTCGGTCGCGCTCGCCGCGTACGTACTGCACACCCCGCCCCAGAACGTCACCGACAGGGTCCGCCCGTCGGCGCTGTACGACAGGATCTGCCGCCGGGACTGCCCGGCGTCCCCGGTGGGCGGAGTCGTCGCCGAAGGCGCGGGCTTCGCCAGATACGCAGGGTCCACGGCGATCTGCGCCACGGTGGTGCCCGTGCCGCCCGCGGCCGGCCGCACCGAGAAGAGCCAGGACGGTACGAGCGTCTGCTTGCCCGCCATGTACTGCTTGGTCAGCCCGAACACCGCCTTGTCGACCATCACGGTCGTCGTCGGCCGCTCGGCCCCGGTCCGTGCCCCGCAGTGGACCTCCGGCGATTTCTGGCCATCCTCCAGCGGTACGGGGGTGGCGCATCCGCCGATGTCCGCGCGCCCGTCCGTCCGCGACGCCGCTGCGTTCAGCTGCTTGAGCGCCTCGCCCGCGCTGATCACCGGATAGCTGTCGCCCTTTTCCAGCCCCTTCAACTGCCCGCTGCCGCCGACCACTTCGCCGCCCGAACCCACCTGGATCCCGGTCGACCAGCCGTAGGTGGGAAGCCCGTCCACCACCGGGGCGGCGTTCACCACCCGTACCGAACCCATGAGTTGGCGGGCGTCGAGGGCGGCGTCGTCCTGGCCCACGGCCTTCAGGACCGGCGCCGCGGCAGCCCTGGCGGCGCTCTCGCTCACCGGGGAGCCGCCGTCGCCCGGCGCGGTCCTCTGGCTCGAACAGACCGTGGCGCTCTCGCAGTTGTCCGTACCGCCGGAGCCGTACCGGGCGAAGCTCCAGGTGCCGGGGGCCTGCTTGTTCACCCGCAGGAGCGGGCCCGCGCCGTCCCCGTCGGACCCCACCTTCCAGGACGTGCCCTCTGCCCGCGGCGTGCCCTGCACCCCCAGCGCCTTCGCCAGCCGGGTCACTTCCGTCGCGGAGACGGCCCCCTCCGCGCGCTGCACCGCGGCCGTGCGCGGACCCTCGGGCAGCTTGCCGGAGGCGCGGTAGACCACCTGGCCGCCGTGCGGATCGGGCTCGCCCGGGGCGATGCCCTGCGAGGACCCGTCAGGCACTTCGGGGTCGCCCGGGTCGCCCGCATTCCCGTCCAGGACCAGTGGGGGAGGGGTGCGCTCGCCGCCGTCCTTTGCGCCCACACTGCTCCGGCCGTCGCCGTCCGCGGCGGTCGCGGCCCAGTACGCACCGCCGCCCCCGGCCAGCAGTACGGCTGCGGCCATCGAGGCCACGGCGAGCGGCGAGCGCCTCCGGGGGCCGGTCACGTCGTTGTCGGGTCGCTCGCTGCTCACCGGATCCGCTCCTTCGCCTGCGTCGCCGCCACAGTCCGTCGCCCGGCCTGCGGTCCGTCCCGCGGGTGGGGACAACGGTGGGACGGGACAGGGGAGCACACGGTTCCCCACCGGGGCATCGGACGCGATCGGCGCAGGTCTCAGTCGCCGTACTCGGACATCGCGTCGATCAGCCGTGCGGAGGCGGCGGGCACGGTGACCCCGTGAATCAGGGACGGCGTCACCCGAACGGGGGCAGACTTCGCGGGGACCACCCAGTGCGGAGCCATCAGCGCGCAGTCACCGCGCAACTCGGCCAGGCTGATCTCGGACTCGCGTGTGGCGATGTGGTTCGACATATCCGCACGGTAGGCACCGCACACCTCAGGAAGAAAGACCTACTATCGGGTAGTTTTCCCCCCTTCAGGGCGAGTGCGGGAAACGGGTAGCGTGAACTGTCACGCCGCCCCGGGAACGCAGTCACCCGTTCCCCCGATCTCCGCAGGAGCAGACTCCTCGTGCGCATCGCAGTCACCGGCTCCATCGCCACCGATCACCTCATGACCTTCCCCGGCCGTTTCTCCGACCAGCTGGTCGCGGATCAGCTGCACACGGTCTCGCTCTCCTTCCTGGTCGACAACCTCGACGTGCGCCGGGGCGGTGTCGCCGCCAATATCTGCTTCGGCATGGGTCTGCTGGGCACCGAGCCGATCCTGGTCGGCGCCGCGGGCTCCGACTTCGACGAATACCGCGCCTGGCTCGACCGCCACGGCGTCGACACCGATTCCGTCCGGATCTCCGAGGTCCTGCACACCGCCCGTTTCGTCTGCACGACGGATGCCGACCACAACCAGATCGGCTCCTTCTACACGGGCGCGATGAGCGAGGCCCGGCTCATCGAGCTGAAGGCCGTCGCCGACCGCGTGGGCGGCCTCGACCTCGTCTCGATCGGCGCCGACGACCCCGAGGGGATGCTCCGCCACACCGAGGAGTGCCGCTCCCGCGGGATCCCGTTCGCCGCGGACTTCTCGCAGCAGATCGCCCGTATGGACGGCGACGAGATCCGGATCCTCCTCGAAGGCGCCACGTACCTCTTCTCCAACGAGTACGAGAAGGGGCTCATCGAGTCCAAGACCGGCTGGAGCGACGAGGAGATCCTGTCCAGGGTCGGTCACCGGGTCACCACTCTCGGCGCCCGCGGCGTCCGGATCGAGCGGGTCGGCCACGAGACCATCGAGGTCGGCTGTCCGGAGGAGGAGATCAAGGCCGACCCCACCGGCGTCGGCGACGCCTTCCGCGCCGGATTCCTCTCCGGTCTCGCCTGGGGAGTCGGCCTGGAGCGCGCCGCCCAGGTCGGCTGCATGCTCGCCACCCTGGTCATCGAGACGGTCGGCACCCAGGAGTACACCCTGCGCCGTGCCCACTTCATGGACCGCTTCACCAAGGCGTACGGTCACGACGCCGCCGCCGAGGTCCGCTCCCACCTGCGCTGATCCGGAAGCAGAACCTCAGGTCAGCCGGCGGACCACATAGGCCGAGCCACGGTCCGCCGGCTCCTCGCCCACGTACTCCTGCTCGCGCATCGCGCACCAGGCCGGGATGTCCAGCCGCGCCGCCTCGTCGTCGGAGAGCACGGTCACCGTCCCGCCCAGCGGCACCTCCCCGATCACCTTCGCGAGCTCGATCACGGGGATCGGGCAACGCTTCCCGAGGGCGTCGACCACCAGGGACGCGGCCGCTGCGGGGACGGGCGGCGCCGGAACGGGCGCCCCCAGCCTCTCCCGTACCTCCGCCACCACCGGAGGCAGCGCGTCCAGGAAGCGGTCGACCTCCTCGTCCGTGGTGCCGGCCGGCAGCGACACCCGTACGTTCCCCTCCGACAGCACCCCCATCGCCTTGAGCACATGGCTCGGTGTCAACGTGCTGCTGGTGCAGGACGAACCGGACGATACGGAGAACCCGGCCCGGTCCAGTTCATGGAGCAGTGTCTCCCCGTCGACATAGAGACAGGAGAAGGTCACCAGATGCGGCAGCCGCCGCACCGGATCACCGACCACCTCCACATCACTCACCAGCTGCGGCACCCGGGCCCTGATCCGGTCCACCAGAGCCCGCAGCCGTACGGACTCCGCCGCGGCCTGTGCCCGCACCGCCCGCAGCGACGCCGCCGCGGCCACGATCGCCGGAAGGTTCTCGAACCCGGCCGCCCGCCCCGACTCCCGCTCGTCGGCCGGTCCTTGGACCGCGAACCGCACCCCCTTGCGCACCGCCAGCAGCCCGACCCCCGAGGGCCCGCCCCACTTGTGCGCGCTGGCCGCCAGCAGCGACCAGCCCTCCGGCACCGGCCCCCAGCCCAGCGACTGCGCGGCGTCGACCAGCAGCGGCACCCCCGCCGCCCGGCAGGCCTCCGCCACCTCGGCCACCGGCTGCTCGGTGCCGACCTCGTGATTGGCGGACTGCAGACAGGCCAGCGCCGTGTCCTCGCGCAGCGCGTCCGCGTACGCCGCCGCACTCACCGCCCCCGACCGGTCCACCGCGACCTCGGAGACCGATCCGCCCTGCGCCTCATGGGCGGCGGCCGAATGGAGCACGGACGAGTGCTCGACCGCGGAGACGACCAGGTGGCGGCCGACACGCCGACGCCCCGCGAGCGCGCCGGAAATTCCGGAGTGCACCGACCGCGTCCCCGAAGGAGTGAATGTGAGCTCGTCCGGACGGCACCCGACGGCCTCCGCGGCGGCCTCCCGGGCCGCGTCCAGCAGCAGCCGGGCCCGCCGCCCCTCGCGGTAGAGCCTGGCCGGGTCGGCCCACCCCTCGTCCAGCGCGGCAAGCAGCGCCTGGCGGGCGACGGGGTGCAGGGGAGCGGAGGAAGCGGCATCGAAGTAGGGCACACGGCCACGCTAGCCCGCACCCGGGCGCGAGCCGTCCGCGAGGCCAGGAGAGGGGGCGTCAGATGACGGCCGGAGGCCCGTGTTCCACCCCTTCGGGGTGCCGGACGGCGCGTTGGGCACCCTCCCCGCGCGACCCCAAATAGCGTCCAGTAGGGTTTGGTCCGCATAAACATCCAAACCCCTGCCCGCGTCAGGGCGGCGACCGACCACGAGAGACGGCCGCGCCGACCGCGCGGGCGAGACTCTCGGGAAGGCGCTACGTGAGTCCCAACGGCTCCGACCGCTCGTCGCGGCGCCCGATGCGGCGGAAGCTGCCGCAGGTGCTGACTGCGGGCCTGATCCTGGCGACCGCAACCGGTTGCACATACAAGGACTTCCCCCGCCTTGGTATGCCCACGCCGGTAACGGAAGAGGCACCAAGGATCCTTTCCCTCTGGCAGGGCTCGTGGGCGGCAGCGCTCGCCACGGGTGTGCTGGTCTGGGGCCTGATCCTGTGGAGCGTCATGTTCCACCGGCGCAGCCGCACCAAGGTCGAGGTTCCTACGCAGACCAGGTACAACATGCCCATCGAGGCGCTGTACACCGTGGTCCCCCTGATCATCGTCTCGGTGTTGTTCTACTTCACCGCGCGCGATGAGACGAAGCTCCTCTCGCTCTCCCCGAAGCCCGCCCACACCATCAACGTGGTCGGCTACCAGTGGAGCTGGGGCTTCAACTACATCGAGAACGTGGACGGCTCCGTTGCCACGGGCAACAAGATCCCCAAGGAACTCGATGCCATCCCGGACAGGTACCGGGATCAATTCCCCAAGGGAGCGGAAGGCGTCTACGACTTCGGCATCCCGGGAACCGAGAACCCGCAGAACGGCAACCCCGGGCCGACCCTGTGGCTGCCGAAGGGCGAGAAGGTCCGCTTCATTCTGACTTCGCGTGACGTCATCCACTCCTTCTGGGTGGTGCCGTTCCTCATGAAGCAGGACGTCATTCCGGGCCACGCCAACGCCTTCGAGGTGACTCCCAACCAGGAGGGCACCTTCATGGGCAAGTGCGCCGAACTCTGCGGCGTCGACCACTCCCGGATGCTCTTCAACGTCAAGGTCGTCTCCCCGGAGCGCTACCAGGCGCACCTCAAGGAGCTGGCGAAGAAGGGCCAGACGGGCTACGTGCCGGCCGGTATCAAGCAGACTGACCCGGCCAGGAATGCGGAGACGAACAAACTGTGAGCATCCTCAACGAACCTCAGGGTGCCGCGGCAGCAGACGACTCGTACGAGGACGAGCTGCCGGTCCGGCGGAAGCAGCCGGGAAACGTCGTCATCAAGTGGTTGACCACCACTGACCACAAGACGATCGGCACGATGTACCTGGTCACATCGTTCGCGTTCTTCATCATCGGCGGTCTGATGGCGCTCTTCATGCGCGCCGAGCTGGCCCGTCCCGGCACGCAGATCATGTCGAACGAGCAGTTCAACCAGGCGTTCACGATGCACGGCACGATCATGCTGCTGATGTTCGCGACGCCGCTGTTCGCCGGATTCGCGAACTGGATCATGCCGCTGCAGATCGGCGCGCCCGATGTGGCGTTCCCGCGGCTGAACATGTTCGCGTACTGGCTGTACCTCTTCGGCTCGCTGATCGCGGTGGCCGGCTTCCTCACCCCGCAGGGTGCGGCCGACTTCGGCTGGTTCGCCTACTCCCCGCTCTCGGACGCCGTCCGTTCGCCGGGTGTCGGCGCCGACATGTGGATCATGGGTCTGGCCTTCTCCGGCTTCGGCACGATCCTCGGTTCGGTCAACTTCATCACCACGATCATCTGCATGCGCGCCCCCGGCATGACGATGTTCCGCATGCCGATCTTCGTCTGGAACGTCCTGCTGACCGGTGTGCTGGTCCTGCTGGCCTTCCCGGTCCTCGCCGCCGCGCTCTTCGCGCTGGAGGCGGACCGCAAGTTCGGTGCGCATGTATTCGACGCGGCCAATGGCGGCGCATTGCTCTGGCAACACCTCTTCTGGTTCTTCGGCCATCCAGAGGTGTACATCATCGCCTTGCCGTTCTTCGGAATCATTTCCGAAGTGATCCCGGTGTTCAGCCGCAAGCCGATGTTCGGCTACATCGGTCTGATCAGCGCGACGATCGCCATCGCGGGCCTCTCGGTGACCGTGTGGGCGCACCACATGTACGTCACCGGCGGTGTGCTGCTGCCGTTCTTCTCGTTCATGACCTTCCTCATCGCGGTACCGACCGGTGTGAAGTTCTTCAACTGGATCGGCACGATGTGGAAGGGGTCGTTGTCCTTCGAGACACCGATGCTCTGGGCCGTCGGCTTCCTGGTCACCTTCACCTTCGGTGGCCTGACCGGCGTGATCCTGGCATCGCCCCCGATGGACTTCCACGTCTCGGACTCGTACTTCGTCGTCGCGCACTTCCACTACGTCATCTTCGGCACCGTGGTCTTCGCGATGTTCGCCGGATTCCACTTCTGGTGGCCGAAGTTCACCGGCAAGATGCTGGACGAGCGGCTCGGCAAGATCACGTTCTGGACGCTGTTCGTGGGCTTCCACGGCACGTTCCTGGTACAGCACTGGCTGGGTGCCGAGGGCATGCCCCGCCGCTACGCGGACTACCTCGCGGCGGACGGCTTCACCGCGCTGAACACGATCTCGACGATCTCCTCGTTCCTGCTCGGCCTGTCGATGCTGCCGTTCTTCTACAACGTGTGGAAGACCGCCAAGTACGGCAAGAAGGTCGAGGTCGACGACCCGTGGGGCTACGGCCGCTCGCTGGAGTGGGCGACCTCCTGCCCGCCGCCGCGGCACAACTTCCTCACCCTGCCGCGGATCCGTTCCGAATCCCCGGCGTTCGACCTGCATCACCCGGAGATCTCGGCGCTCGAGCAGCTGGAGCACCAGTTCGCGGATGACAAGGCCCTCGCCGGTGGCAAGGAGGCAGGCAAGTGAAGATCCAGGGCAAGATGTTCCTCTGGCTGAGCGTCTTCATCCTCGCCATGGCCATCACGTACGGCGTGTGGTCGAAGGAGCCGGCCGGTACCACCGCGCTGGTCCTGGGCTTCGGCCTGAGCGTGATGATCGGCTTCTACCTGGCCTTCACGGCCAAGCGGGTCGACGCCATGGCCCAGGACAACAAGGAGGCCGATGTCGCGGACGAGGCCGGCGAGGTGGGGTTCTTCTCCCCGCACAGCTGGCAGCCGCTCTCGCTGGCCTTCGGCGGCGCCCTCGCCTTCCTGGGCATCATCTTCGGCTGGTGGCTGCTCTACTTCTCGGCCCCGATCATCCTGATCGGTCTGTTCGGCTGGGTCTTCGAGTACTACCGCGGTGAGAACCGCACCCAGTGACACAGCGTCACCGCTCCACCTGACGGGGGGCCTGTGCTTCTCCACCGAGAGAAGCGCGGGTCCCCCGTTTGCAGTCGTATTGCGCGCTAAAAGGGATGAATCTTCATAGCGTGTGTTCATGAACCACACGCCGCGCTTCCGCCCCGTAGTGAGCTGCACTCTGCTGGTCGTGACCCTGGTCGCTGGTGTGACCGCCTGTGGGGGGCCGAACGGCCACCCACTCGCGGCGAAACCATACGATGCGGCGGACGAGATCTCGTTCAACGTCCCCGAGGGCGACGAGAAGGCCGATTCCGACAAGCCGCTCGAAGTCGGTGTCGACGGCGACGACGGCCGGATCACGGACGTGTCGGCAGTGGACTCGACCGGACGCCACCTGGCGGGCGAGCTGGACGCCGACGGGACACGCTGGCACTCCACCGCCCCGCTCGCCGCAGGCGCCCGCTACACCGTCCGGGTCAGCATGGAGGACGACGACGGCGCCCCGGGCGTCCGTACGCTCTCCTTCGAGACCGCCGCCGTCAAGGCGAAGAAGCTCCTGAAGGTCACCTTCGGCCCCGAGGCGGGCACCTACGGCGTCGGGCAGCCCATCACGGCGCAACTCAGCGTCCCGGTCAAGGACAAGGCGTCCAGGGCCATCGTGGAGCGCGCCCTGCGGGTCCGCGCCACGCCCGCCGTGACCGGCTCCTGGTACTGGGTCGACGACAAGATCCTGCACTACCGCCCGAAGGAGTACTGGCCCGCCAAGGCCACCATCGACGTCACCAGCGGCCTGACGGGCATCAAGGTCGCCGACGCGCTCTACGGAGCCCCCGCGAAGGCGCTGAAGCTCACCACGGGCGAGCGCGTCGAGGCCCTCACCGACGCCGCCGCGCACACGATGACGGTCAAGCGCGACGGGAAAGTGATCAACACCATTCCGGTGACCACGGGCAAGCCCGGTTTCTCCACCCGAAACGGCGTCAAGGTCGTGCTGGCCAAGGAGGGCTCCGTACGTATGCGCGGTGAGACCATCGGCATCTCGGAGGACTCCTCCGACGGTTACGACCTGATGGTCCACTACGCGACCCGCGTCACCTGGAGCGGTGAGTACGTGCACGCCGCCCCCTGGTCCGTCGGTTCGCAGGGGTACGAGAACGTCAGCCACGGCTGTACGGGCATGAGCACCAGCATGGCCGAGTGGTTCTACAACACCGTGCGCCCGGGCGACATCGTCCAGGTCGTCGGCAGCCAGGGCGAGATGATGACGCCGTTCGACAACGGCTTCGGCGACTGGAACCTGCCCTGGGCCGAATGGCAGAAGGGCAGCGCCCTGCAGAAGAGCGCCGCCCCGGACCGCACGGACATGTTCCAGGCGGCGCGACTGCGGCCCGAGGTCTGACCGGTCCGGGGAGTGCGCCCCTCAGCGGGACCGCGGAAGGAAGGTCCCGCGAAAGCGCGGCAGGTCTCAGGCGTCCACGCAGTCCCTGCTGCGCAGCAGAGCGGCCAGGGCGTCCGCGAACTCGACCGGTTCGACCGGCAGGGCCACCGCGGCGTCCGCACGGCTCCAGGTGGCCAGCCAGGCGTCCTGCGGGCGCCCGATCAGCAGCAGTACGGGTGGGCAGTGGAAGATCTCGTCCTTGATCTGCCGGCAGACGCCCATGCCGCCCGCGGGCGCCGTCTCGCCGTCCAGCACACAGACGTCGATGCCGCCGTTGTCCAGCGCCTCCAGGACGGCGGGCAGGGTGGCGCACTCCAGGAACTCCACCGGCGGCACGTCGGCCGCGGGCCTGCGCCCGGCTGCCAGCCTCACCTGCTCACGGGTGTTGGCGTCGTCGCTGTAGACCAGGACCGTGGCGGTCGGCTGCATTGTTCCTCCGTGACATCTGTGTCTTCGGGGCTTTCCGGGCATGAACCGATGCGCGGATCGTACTCCGCCCGATGGCCTGTCAGTACCGCTCCGGACAGCGGATTCATGGGCCGTTCGGGGAGGGCACACCCTGTTGACACACCGAACGGCACCCCCCGGAGTGAGGGCGGGATAAGGGACCGACATAATGTCGGTCGTGGCGACAGCAACGACAGTAGAAACCGGGCACGCGCACCCGTCGGTCAATCGACCGAACCTCACCAGCGTCGGAACCATCATCTGGTTGAGTTCCGAGCTGATGTTCTTCGCGGCCCTCTTCGCGATGTACTTCACCCTGCGATCGGTGACGGGACCGGATCACTGGAAGGAAATGGCTTCGGCCCTGAACTTCCCGTTCTCCGCGACGAACACCACGATCCTGGTGCTCTCCTCACTCACCTGCCAGCTCGGCGTCTTCGCCGCGGAGCGGGGCGACGTGAAGAAGCTCCGCGCCTGGTTCGTGATCACTTTCGTGATGGGTGCGATCTTCATCGGAGGCCAGGTCTTCGAGTACACCGAGCTGGTGAAGAAGGACGGCCTCTCGCTGTCCTCGGACCCGTACGGCTCGGTGTTCTATCTGACGACCGGCTTCCACGGGCTGCACGTGACAGGCGGTCTCATCGCCTTCCTGTTCGTTCTCGGCAGGACGTACGCAGCCAAGAGGTTCACCCACGAACAGGCGACCGCAGCCATCGTCGTGTCCTATTACTGGCACTTCGTCGATGTCGTGTGGATCGGCCTCTTCGCCACGATCTACATGATCAAGTAACCGGGCCTGAACCCGAACCACATCCAGCATCGACGCAGAAGATCCTGACACCGGGGTAATCCGTGAAAAAGCTCTCCGCACGACGACGCCATCCGTTGGCGGCGGTCGTCGTACTACTCCTCGCGCTGGCGGCCACTGGGGGGCTGTACGCCGCGTTTGCGCCCGCGAGTAAGGCGCAGGCCGACGAAACCGCCCAGTCCCTCGCCATCGACGAGGGCAAGAAGCTGTACTCCGTCGGTTGCGCCAGCTGCCACGGAACCGGCGGTCAGGGCACCTCCGACGGGCCGAGCCTGGTCGGCGTGGGCTCCGCCGCCGTGGACTTCCAGGTCGGTACGGGCCGTATGCCGGCACAGCAGCCGGGCGCCCAGGTGCCGAAGAAGAAGGTCATCTACAACCAGGCCGAGATCGACCAGCTCGCGGCGTACGTCGCGTCGCTCGGCGCCGGTCCGATCGTTCCGAGCAAGAGCCAGGTCAGCCCTGACGGTGCGGACATCGCCAAGGGTGGCGACCTGTTCCGTACCAACTGCGCGCAGTGCCACAACTTCACCGGTGAGGGTGGTGCGCTGACGAACGGCAAGTACGCGCCCAGCCTCGAAGGCGTGGACCCGAAGCACATGTACGAGGCCATGCAGACCGGCCCGCAGAGCATGCCGTCCTTCCCGGACACGACGTTGCCCGAGCAGGAGAAGCGGGACATCATCGCCTACGTCCAGACCGTGAACAGCGCCCAGTCGGAGAGCCCGGGTGGTCTCAAGCTGGGCGGCCTGGGGCCGGTCAGCGAGGGCTTGTTCGCCTGGATCTTCGGGCTCGGCGCACTGATCGCAGTTGCCATTTGGGTCGCGGCCCACACCGCTAAGGCCAAGAAGTCATGAGTAGCCAAGAGATTCCAGACGAGAA